>NZ_JARWGH010000014.1:0-118627 GCF_036528765.1 Rhizobium sp. BR 362
GGGGCTTGCGCGCTACGTGCTCGATCATCCCAACACGGTTGCCGGAAAAAGGGTCCTGGATTTCGCGAGTGGCTCCGGCCTTGTCGCGATTGCGGCAAAGCTTGCGGGTGCCAGCCATGTGCTCGCCGCCGATATCGATCCCTGGGCAGAAACCGCGATAAGACTGAATGCGGCGGAAAACAGCGTCGCGCTCGATTTCACCGGCGACGATCTCATTGACCGGGTGATGGATGCCGACGTCATTCTTGCCGGCGATGTCTTTTACGATCGCGATTTCGCCGATCGCCTCATTCCCTGGTTCCGGCGGTTGGCGGAAGGGGGTCGTCTCGTGCTGGTGGGCGACCCGGGCAGGGCCTATCTGCCCAAGGATCGTCTGGAGGCTGAGGCTAGCTATGAGGTGCCGGTGACGCGGGCGCTGGAGGATAGCGAGGTCAAGAAGACGACGGTGTGGCGCTTTCTTGCCTACTAGAGCGGGATCCCGCTCTAGCCCTTTGTTTTAACGCATTCCGGACGGAAAACCGCTTCGCACTTTTCCTGGAACTGCTCAACGACCGTCAGGGGCGAATCACACAGACGCCGGCTTCGTAGGAGCAGGCATTGCCGGCACGTTTGATGTCGATGACCTTGGCCCTCGGCTTCAGCGCAGCGGGTTCGCCTCGATATGGATCGTAGCCGCCGCCATAGCCGACGATATAAGTCCCGCCATCGCCCTGATACATATCGGCCGTGCCGGCATAGGTGCCGACCTCAGCCGCATATTGCCGATCCATGAGGATGATTCGCGCCGGTTGCGGCTGCGTGTAGCGCTGCGGCCAGGAGATTTGCTGCAACTGCACCAGGCCCCGATAGCGGAACGGTCGGTGTCCATGGCGATAGTCGGCCGAAAAGGCGGCCGCCCTGGCATAGGCACCGACGCGGGCCGGGTATCGCCGATCCATCAGGACAACTCCGGTCGAGTGCCACTGCGCATGGCGTTGAGGCCAGGAGATTTCATGCAGCGGAAACGGTCCATGATGACGGAACGGCCGGTATCCATGGTGATAATCGCCCGCCCAGGCCGACGTGGACAAAAGGGAGGCGGCCGCTAAAACGAGCGTTGCTGCCTTGAAAAGATATTGTCCCATGGGTTCGCCTCGCGCACCAAATCCTTAATAAAATATGAAGACAGAGTGCCCCAAGGGCGACATGAAGTCCACTCGGCTGACGCGAAAATCACATCGGACTGCCAATCGGAGAATGTCGTTTCTGAGCACTCGCTTAAGCTGTCCGATAATCCGAATCGATTAAATTGACGGCAGACAGCAATTGTGCTTGTCGACGTGGCTTTCCGTCATTATTGGTCGCAATTGATGCAACGCACACAGGACTTCCCCCAAACGTGTGTTGCCCCGGAGATATCCGGGATAGAAGCGTATCGTAACGCCGCGAGGTTCTGATGGCGAACGTCACACAAAACCGGCCCCTGTCGCCGCATCTGCAAGTTTACAAACTCATTCCCACCATGGTCATGTCGATTATCCACCGTATCACCGGCGGCGCGCTTTATTTCGGCACGCTGCTGGTCGCCTGGTGGCTGATCGCGGCGGCGACCGGCCAAGGCTATTTCGAGCTGGTCAACTGGATCATGGGTTCGATCATCGGCCGGCTCGTTTTGCTCGGCTATACCTGGGCGCTGCTACACCATATGCTCGGCGGCTTCCGCCATTTCATTTGGGATCTCGGATACGGCTACGATCCCGCTGTCTC
Organism: Rhizobium sp. BR 362; assembly: GCF_036528765.1. Classification (NCBI taxonomy): domain Bacteria; kingdom Pseudomonadati; phylum Pseudomonadota; class Alphaproteobacteria; order Hyphomicrobiales; family Rhizobiaceae; genus Rhizobium; species Rhizobium sp. BR 362. Next base: position 1,747 of record NZ_JARWGH010000014.1, read on the forward strand.
GACCAGGATGGCCAAGGCGACGCTCGTCGGCTCGCTCTGTCTGACCGCACTGGTCTGGATTATCGGCATCGCCATCCGGCTGATTTGATTGGCATGATTATTCCTGGACGCGCTCTGACGCCTGCAGGATCATGCTTTAAAGGATATTTCTCATGGATATGCGCACTCCTCTGGGCAAAGTCCGCGGTCTCGGTTCCGCCAAGGAAGGCACGGAGCATTTCTGGCGCCAGCGCCTGACCGCCGTTGCAAACGTTCCCCTCATCATTTTCTTCGTCATCTTCCTGATGATCTATGCTGGCGCGCCCTACACGGAAGTCGTGCACGCGCTGTCGAACCCGATCGTTGCCGTGATCTTCGGTCTGATGGTGATCTCCGGCGTCATTCACATGAGGATCGGCATGCAGGTCATCATCGAGGACTATGTCCATAGCGAGATCAGCAAGATCGCCCTTCTCATGCTCAACACATTCTTCGCGATCATCGTGGCCGGGCTCTGTCTCTTCGCCATTCTGAAGATCGCGTTCGTAGGATAATCACCGATGGCACCGAATTCATCCCCTCAGAATGGGCCCGCTCAAAACGGGAAAGCGTACAAGTATGTCGACCACTCCTATGACGTGATCGTCGTCGGCGCCGGCGGCGCGGGGCTCCGCGCCACGCTCGGCATGGCCGAGCAGGGCTTCCGCACCGCCTGCATCACCAAGGTATTTCCGACCCGCTCGCATACCGTCGCAGCTCAGGGCGGTATCGCCGCCTCGCTGCAGAACATGACGCCGGATAGCTGGCAGTGGCATCTCTACGACACCGTCAAGGGTTCCGACTGGCTCGGCGATGTCGACGCCATGCAATACCTCACCATGGAAGCGCCAAAGGCGGTCTATGAGCTCGAGCACTACGGCGTGCCGTTCTCGCGCAACGAGGAAGGCAAGATCTACCAGCGTCCGTTCGGCGGCCATATGCAGAACTACGGCGAAGGCCCGCCGGTGCAGCGCACTTGCGCCGCAGCCGACCGTACCGGCCACGCCATCCTGCATACGCTTTATGGCCAGTCGCTGCGCAACAATGCTGAATTCTTCATCGAATATTTCGCGCTCGACCTGATCATGTCCGACGACGGCAGCCGCTGCACCGGCGTCGTCGCCTGGTGCCTGGACGATGGCACGATCCACCGCTTCGCCGCAAAGATGGTGGTGCTCGCGACCGGCGGCTACGGCCGCGCCTATTTTTCGGCGACCTCGGCCCATACCTGCACCGGCGACGGCGGCGGCATGGTTGCCCGCGCCGGGCTGCCGCTGCAGGACATGGAGTTCGTGCAGTTCCATCCGACGGGCATCTATGGTTCCGGCTGTCTGATCACCGAAGGCGCGCGCGGCGAAGGCGGGTATCTCGTCAACTCCGAAGGCGAACGCTTCATGGAGCGCTACGCGCCCTCGGCCAAGGACCTTGCCTCGCGCGACGTCGTTTCGCGCTGCATGACGCTGGAAATCCGCGAAGGCCGCGGCGTCGGCAAGAACAAGGACCACATCTTCCTGCATCTCGACCATCTCGATCCGGCGGTGCTGCATGAACGGCTGCCGGGTATTTCCGAAAGCGCACGCATCTTTGCCGGTGTCGATGTCACCCGCGAGCCGATCCCGGTTCTGCCGACCGTTCATTACAATATGGGCGGCATTCCGACGAACTATTGGGGCGAGGTGCTGAATGCGGACAGCAACAATCCGGAGCGCATTCTGCCGGGCCTGATGGCCGTCGGCGAAGCGGGCTGCGCCTCGGTACACGGGGCGAACCGCCTCGGCTCCAACTCGCTGATCGACCTTGTGGTCTTCGGTCGCGCCGCTGCCATCCGCGCCGGCCAGGTCATCGACCGCGCGAGCCCGGTGCCGCCGGTCAATGTTGCCGCCTGCGACAAGATCATGGAACGTTTCGACCGCCTGCGCCATGCCAGCGGCTCGACGTCGACGGCGGTGCTGCGCGAAAAGATGCAGCGGGCCATGCAAGAAGACGCCGCCGTGTTCCGCACGCAGGAATCGCTGGAATCCGGCTGCCGCCGACTCTCGGCGATCTGGAAGGAACTGCCCGACATCAAGGTCACCGACCGCTCGATGATCTGGAATTCCGACCTGGTTGAGACGCTGGAACTGCACAATCTGATGGCTAATGCCATCACGACGATCTACGGCGCCGAAGCCCGCAAGGAAAGCCGCGGTTCGCATGCCCGCGAGGATTATACCGAGGGCAAGTTCGCTGGCCGCGACGACGAGAACTGGCGCAAACATACGCTCGCCTGGGTCAACGAAGCCGGCGACGTGAAGCTCGACTATCGTCCCGTTCATACCGAACTGATCGCCGAAGGCATCGATCCGCACAAGATCGAGCCGAAGGCACGCGTGTACTGATCTGAGAGGAACTGACTATGGTTGAACTCGCTCTCCCCAAAAACTCTCAGATGCGCGAAGGCAAGGTCTGGCCGAAGCCGGCGGGCGCGACCAATACGCGCGAATTCCGCGTCTACCGCTGGAGCCCGGATGATGGCCTGAACCCGAGCATCGACACCTACTACATCGACGTCGATGATTGCGGCCCGATGGTGCTCGACGGTCTGCTTTACATCAAGAACAAGATCGACCCGACGCTGACGCTGCGCCGCTCCTGTCGCGAAGGCATTTGCGGCTCCTGCGCGATGAACATCGACGGCACCAACACGCTCGCCTGCACCAAGGGCATGGATGAGATCAAGGGCACGGTGAAAATCTATCCGCTGCCGCATATGCCTGTCGTCAAGGATCTCGTGCCGGATCTGACGAACTTCTATGCCCAGCATCGCTCGATCGAACCGTGGCTGAAGACGGTCTCGCCGCCGCCGGCGAAGGAATGGAAGCAGAGCCATGAGGATCGTCTGAAGCTGGACGGCCTTTATGAATGCATTCTCTGCGCCTGCTGCTCGACCTCCTGTCCGAGCTATTGGTGGAACGGCGATCGCTATCTCGGACCGGCTGTTCTTCTGCAGGCCTATCGCTGGCTGATCGACAGCCGCGACGAAGCAAAGGGCGAGCGTCTCGACAATCTCGAAGATCCGTTCCGCCTCTATCGCTGCCACACGATCATGAACTGCGCCCAGACCTGCCCGAAGGGTTTGAACCCGGCCAAGGCGATCGCCGAAATCAAGAAGATGATGGTCGAACGCCGGATCTGACCGCTGTTCGATCGTTCGTCAGTGCCGCAGCTAGACGTCCTGAAGCCATAATTCCGCTCCGTCCATATCGGACCGGAGCGGAATTACTCTGCAGACTTCGGCGGTTGAGAAGCCGCCGCGCGAGATTGGTAAGTGCGTGCCACCGCTGCAGTTCACGGAATTTTTATCAGCTTCGCTTGCACGCCGTTCTGATTTCTCGGGCAAGCTCCGCCGTGACAAAGAGTGCAATCAGCGGACACAGGAATTTGCCGTTTGCTCTACCTGGATGAGGTTTGCCGGGTTAGGCCTTGAAATGACCGGATTCTTGCGGAGCTATGGCCTCCAGCGATTTGTGCCCTGTAGCGACTTGATTAACCAAAGTGAAATACGATAATCCCAACCTAACTAAGCGCCAGTTTGCAAACATCGATGGTGGACAATTAGGAGTATGATGATGCAATTGAGATATGCAGCGACGGCTGCGGCGATAGGTCTGTCGCTTGCCGGTTGCCAGCGCACAGCATACAACGACGATTATTCTCCCCCGCCACTGCAGGCTCAACCCGTCCCCTCCGTCCAATCCAGCCAGCTTCCGCCCACGGCCGGCGGCGCCTCGCAGTTTCCGGCAGCGCCGACGAATGCGCCGAACGCGGCCAATCAGCAGCAACAGCAGGCGATGGCCGCATCCGCGCAGGACGTGACCAAGGAATCCATGGTCGGTAGCTGGAAAGTCAGCAATGGCGGTTCGAGCTGCGACATGTTCCTGACGCTGACCAATCTCGGCAGCGGTTCGCGCGGCGGCACCCGCGGTTGTGCGGGCGAGCTGACGACGATGGGTTCCTGGGAAGTTTCCGGCAAGCAGGTTATTCTCAAGAACCGTGATGGCAGCCAGATCGGCACGCTCTACAAGACGGCCGCTTCTCGCTTCGACGGCTCCACGGCGTCCGGCCAACCGCTCAGCCTCAGCCGATAGCCGATAAAGCTCTTTTGAGGCGGTTGGGACATCCGGCCGCTTCCTTCTTGCACAGGTGGGTATCTCCCCATGCAGCCCATGCCCGACTATTCCATCAGCGTCGTCGAACATTTGAAGGCGCTGACGGCTTCCGGATCGCTTCAGGTGGATTCGGCGCAGATGGATGTGGCGAAATCTCTTGATCGCGTGCTTGCCGATCTCAAGCGAAAGCGACCGGCGACCAAATCGAGCGCGCTCGGCTGGATGTTTGCCGCGCGCAAGAAGCCGGCCGAGATCGTCCACGGCCTTTATATCCATGGCAGCGTCGGGCGCGGCAAGACCATGCTGATGGACATGTTCTTCGGGATGGCGCCCTGCAGCAAGAAACGCCGGGCGCATTTCCATGAGTTCATGGCGGACGTGCACAACCGCATCGCCGCCCATCGGCTGAAGTTCAAGAACGGCGAGACCAAGCAGGCCGATCCGGTGCCGCCGGTCGCAGCCGAGCTTTATGGTCAGGCCGAGCTGCTTTGCTTCGATGAATTTTCCGTGACCGACATCGCCGATGCGATGATCCTATCGCGGCTGTTTTCCGAGCTGTTTTCGCTCGGCTGCGTGTTGGTTGCCACATCGAATGTCGAGCCGGACAATCTCTATCGCGATGGTCTCAACCGCGGCCTGTTCCTGCCCTTCATCGATCTTCTGAAGCGCTATGTCCATGTCGTTACGCTGGACTCGCCGACAGACTACCGTATGGAGAAGCTGAACAGCCAGCCGGTCTATCTGACGCCAATCAACGAGCGCACCGATATGGCGATGGATGCATCGTGGGTCCAGGTGCTGCACGGACGTAAGGCACAGCCGCTGGATATCCCGATGAAGGGCCGCTCTATCCATGTGCCGCTTGCCGCTGATGGCATGGCTCGCTTCTCCTTCGCCGATCTCTGCGAGGAGCCCTTGGGTGCGGCCGATTTTCTGGCGATCGCTAAACGGTTCGATACGATTTTTATCGACCGCGTTCCGAAGCTTGGGCCGGAAAAGCGCAACCAAACCAAGCGTTTCATCATTCTCATCGATACTCTTTACGATCATGCGGTGCGGCTTTTTGTTTCGGCTGAAGCCATGCCCGAGGATCTTCTGATCGAAAGACGTGGCACGGAAGGCTTCGAGTTCGACCGCACCGCGTCACGGCTTTTCGAGATGCGCAGCGCCGAATATCTCACCCAGACTCACGGAAAGCGTGCCGCCGAGTAACGATTTGGTGACAGATTGTCTTACGTTTACGTAAGAAATTTTTGATCTAACCGATTGAAATACCTGATCTCAAAATAATCAATTGCCTATTTCGGCCTTTGGGTCTATGCGAATGGCGGCGATGGTGGATGCCTTGCAGGTGTCCCGCCACGGATTTTGATCGCAAAGGATACACCGAAATGGCGCGCAACAAGATCGCACTTATTGGTTCTGGCATGATTGGTGGCACGCTGGCGCATCTCGCCGGCCTGAAAGAACTGGGCGACATCGTCCTGTTCGACATCGCGGACGGCATTCCCCAGGGCAAGGGTCTCGACATCGCCCAGTCTTCGCCGGTCGAAGGCTTCGACGCCAACCTCACCGGCGCCAGCGACTATTCCGCGATCGAAGGCGCTGACGTCTGCATCGTCACCGCGGGCGTTCCCCGCAAGCCGGGCATGAGCCGCGACGATCTTCTTGGCATCAACCTCAAGGTCATGGAACAGGTCGGCGCCGGCATCAAGAAATATGCCCCGGACGCTTTCGTGATCTGCATCACCAATCCGCTCGACGCCATGGTCTGGGCTCTGCAGAAGTTCTCGGGTCTGCCGACCAACAAGGTCGTCGGCATGGCCGGCGTGCTCGACTCCTCGCGCTTCCGCCTCTTCCTCGCCCAGGAATTCAACGTATCGGTCGAAGACGTAACGGCTTTCGTTCTCGGCGGCCATGGCGACTCCATGGTGCCGCTCGCCCGTTACTCCACCGTTGCTGGCATCCCGCTGACGGACCTCATCACCATGGGCTGGGTCACCAAGGAGCGCCTCGAAGAAATCATCCAGCGCACCCGTGACGGCGGCGCCGAAATCGTCGGTCTGCTGAAGACCGGCTCGGCCTACTATGCTCCGGCCGCTTCCGCCATCGCGATGGCCGAATCCTACCTCAGGGACAAGAAGCGCGTGCTGCCATGCGCTGCCTACCTCTCCGGCCAGTACGGCGTGAAGGACATGTATGTCGGCGTTCCCACCGTCATCGGTGCCGGCGGCATCGAGCGCGTCATCGAAATCGACCTGAACAAGGCCGAAAAGGAAGCCTTCGACAAGTCGGTCGCAGCCGTTGCCGGCCTTTGCGAAGCTTGCACGACCATCGCGCCGTCGCTGAAGTAATTTCCGCGTTCCAACAGGGATAAATCCATGAACATTCATGAATATCAGGCCAAGGCTCTGCTGAAGACCTATGGCGCACCCGTCGCGGACGGCGTTGCCATCTTCGCCGCCGATGAAGCCGAAGCCGCCGCAAAGCAGCTTCCGGGCCCGCTCTACGTCGTCAAGAGTCAGATCCATGCCGGCGGTCGCGGCAAGGGCAAGTTCAAGGAACTTGGCCCCGACGCCAAGGGCGGCGTTCGCCTCGCCAAGTCGATCGACGACGTCGTTGCCAATGCCAAGGAAATGCTCGGCCACACGCTGGTGACCAAGCAGACCGGCCCGGCCGGCAAGCAGGTCAACCGCCTCTACATCGAAGACGGCGCCGACATCGACCGCGAACTCTACCTCTCGATCCTCGTCGACCGCGCGGTCGGCAAGGTTGCCTTCGTCGTTTCGACGGAAGGCGGCATGGACATCGAGACCGTCGCGCACGACACGCCGGAAAAGATCATCACCGTCGACATCGATCCGTCTGCTGGCGTTACGGCTGCCAACTCGGCTGCCCTTTCCGACGCGCTGAAGCTCGAAGGCGCTGCCCGTGAAGACGCTGCCAAGCTCTTCCCGATCCTCTACAAGGCCTTCCTCGAAAAGGACATGGCCCTGCTCGAAGTCAACCCGCTGATCGTCATGACCAACGGCAACCTGCGCGTCCTCGACGCCAAGATCTCCTTCGATGGCAACGCGCTGTTCCGTCACGAGGACATCGTTGCGCTGCGCGACACGACCGAGGAAGACGCCAAGGAAATCGAAGCGCACAAATATGACCTCGCCTATGTCGCCCTCGACGGCAACATTGGCTGCATGGTCAACGGCGCCGGCCTTGCCATGGCCACCATGGATATCATCAAGCTCTACGGCGCCGAGCCCGCGAACTTCCTCGATGTCGGCGGCGGCGCCTCCAAGGAAAAGGTCACCGCGGCCTTCAAGATCATCACCGCCGACCCGGCTGTCGAAGGCATCCTGGTCAACATCTTCGGCGGCATCATGAAGTGCGACGTCATCGCCGAAGGCGTGCTCGCAGCCGTCAAGGAAGTCGGTCTGAAGGTTCCACTCGTCGTTCGCCTCGAAGGCACCAATGTTGAGCTCGGCAAGAAGATCATCAACGAATCCGGTCTCAATGTCATCTCCGCCGATGACCTGGACGATGCCGCCCAGAAGATCGTGAAGGCAGTCAAGGGCTGATCGGGATGGCTGCTTCCTTCGCTCCAACGGCTGCTCATCTTCGCCTCGGTGCCTTTGCCGGCACCTGGGAGGGGGAAGAGCGTGTCGCGGCTTCGGCCTGGACGAAGGAAGGAACGGCAACCGCGCAGCTCACGTCCGAGTGTCTGTTCGGCGGATTTTTCGTCGAACAGCGCTACGTGCAGACGCGGGACGGCAGCACGTCGTTCGAAGCCCGGAACATTTTCGGCTTCGACGCTGCGGATCAGGCTTACAAGCTCTATCAGTTCGATACGGTGGGCTTTACGCCCGCCGCGCCGGCTTCCGGCGAGTGGATCGACGACAAGCTTGTCCTGACCAAGGTCTCGCCGCGCGGTCAACAACGCACTCTCTTCCAGTTCGAAAATGAAGACTGCTACCGCATGGGCGTCACTTTCTCGCCCGCCGGCAGCGATACATGGCAGGAGGTCGTCAGCGGCGTCTATCGTCGCGTTGCCTCCGCGTCTTCCAACCTCTCGTAACAAAGGCCTCGCATGTCTATTCTCATCAACAAAGACACCAAGGTTCTGGTTCAGGGCCTGACCGGCAAGACCGGTACCTTCCACACCGAACAGGCGCTTGCCTATCACGGCACGAAGATGGTCGGCGGTATCCACCCGTCCAAGGGTGGCGAAACCTGGGCCGGCAAGGACGGCGAAAAGCTGCCGATCTTCAAGTCGGTCGCCGAAGGCAAGGATGCGACCGGCGCCAACGCTTCGGTCATCTACGTGCCGCCGGCTGGTGCCGCGGCTGCGATCCTCGAAGCGATCGAAGCCGAGATCCCGCTGATCGTCTGCATCACGGAAGGCATTCCGGTCGCCGACATGGTCAAGGTCAAGGATCGCCTCCAGAAGTCGAAGTCCCGCCTGATCGGCCCGAACTGCCCGGGCGTTCTGACGCCGAACGAATGCAAGATCGGCATCATGCCGGGCTCCATCTTCAAGAAGGGCTCGGTTGGTGTTCTCTCACGTTCCGGCACGCTGACCTATGAAGCGGTGTTCCAGACCACCAATGAAGGCCTCGGCCAGACGACGGCTGTCGGCATCGGCGGCGACCCGGTCAAGGGCACTGAATTCATCGACGTCCTGGAAATGTTCCTCGCCGACGACGAAACCAAGTCGATCATCATGATCGGCGAAATCGGCGGCTCGGCGGAAGAAGATGCCGCGCAGTTCCTAAAGGACGAAGCCAAGAAGGGCCGCAAGAAGCCGATGGTCGGCTTCATCGCCGGCCGCACGGCACCTCCCGGCCGCACCATGGGCCATGCCGGCGCCGTGATTTCCGGCGGCAAGGGCGGCGCTGAAGACAAGATCGCAGCGATGGAATCGGCAGGCATCCGCGTGTCGCCTTCGCCGGCACGTCTCGGCAAGACGCTGGTGGAAGTCCTGAAGGGCTGATCCTACCTGTAGCAAGACCCGGACGGGCAGCGGCATTCGCACATCCCGTCCGGCTTTCGAATTTGCAGAAGCAGATATGCGGTCTGAGGATCGCAGATGGAATATGGTCGCCGGATTTCCGTAAGCCGGCAAAGTAAACAAGTCGGGAGGCGGACGAGAGCGTCCGCATATCACCATGGCAAGGCAAGAAGCCAACGAGCAATTTCAGATCACCTCGTTCCTGGACGGCGCCAACGCTGCCTATATCGAGCAGCTCTATGCGCGCTACGAGGATGACCCATCGTCGGTCGCCGACGAGTGGCGGTCGTTCTTCAAGGCACTGGAAGACAGTCCTGACGATGTGAAGAAGGCGGCCAAGGGCGCCTCCTGGCAGCGCAAGAACTGGCCGATCCAGGCAAACGGCGAGCTCGTTTCCGCGCTCGACGGCAACTGGGGCATCGTCGAGAAGGTCATCGAGACCAAGGTGAAGGCCAAGGCTGAAGCCGCCGGCAAGCCGACCGATACCGCCGACATCCTGCAGGCGACGCGTGATTCTGTCCGCGCCATCATGATGATCCGCGCCTACCGCATGCGCGGCCACTTGCACGCCAAGCTCGACCCGCTCGGCATCGCCGCTGCCGTGGAAGACTATAAAGAGCTGTCGCCGGAGGCCTATGGCTTCACAGAGGCCGACCTCGACCGCAAGATTTTCATCGATAACGTGCTCGGCCTGGAATATGCGAGCATTCGCGAGATGATGGAAATCCTCGAGCGCACTTATTGCTCAACGCTCGGCGTCGAATTCATGCATATCTCCAATCCGGAAGAGAAGGCGTGGATTCAGGAACGCATCGAGGGCGTCAACAAGGGTATCAACTTCAGCGCGGACCGCAAAAAGGCGATCCTGCAGAAGATGATCGAAGCCGAAGGTTACGAGCAGTTCCTTGATGTCAAGTTCAAGGGCACCAAGCGTTTCGGCCTCGACGGCGGTGAATCGCTGATCCCGGCGCTGGAGCAGATTCTCAAAAGCGGTAGCCAGCTCGGTCTCAAGGAAGCCGTATTCGGCATGGCCCATCGCGGCCGCCTCAACGTGCTTTCCCAGGTCATGGGCAAGCCGCATCGCGCAATCTTCCATGAGTTCAAGGGCGGCTCCTATGCGCCGGACGAGGTCGAAGGCTCGGGCGACGTCAAGTATCACCTCGGCGCCTCCTCGGACCGCGATTTCGACGGCACCAAGGTGCACGTTTCGCTGACGGCCAATCCGTCGCATCTGGAAATCGTCAATCCGGTCGTCATGGGCAAGGCCCGCGCCAAGCAGGATATGAGCGCCACCCTCTGGGACGGCGACATCATTCCGCTTTCCGAGCGCTCCAAGGTCATGCCGTTGCTGATCCACGGCGACGCTGCTTTCGCGGGTCAGGGCGTCGTGGCTGAAATCCTCGGCCTTTCCGGTCTGCGCGGCCACCGCGTCGCCGGCACGATGCACGTCATCATCAACAACCAGATCGGCTTCACCACCAATCCGGCCTTCTCGCGTTCATCGCCCTATCCGTCCGATGTCGCCAAGATGATCGAAGCGCCGATCTTCCACGTCAACGGCGACGATCCGGAAGCGGTAGTCTATGCGGCGAAGATCGCCACCGAATTCCGCATGAAGTTCCACAAGCCCGTTGTGGTCGACATGTTCTGCTACCGCCGCTACGGCCACAATGAAGGCGACGAGCCGTCCTTCACGCAGCCGAAGATGTACAAGGTCATTCGTGCCCACAAGACGGTGCTGCAGCTCTATTCCGGGCGGCTGGTCGGCGAAGGTGTGCTGACCGAAGGCGAAGTCGAAAAGATGAAGGCCGACTGGCGCGCCCATCTCGAACAGGAGTTCGAGGCCGGCCAGTCTTATAAGCCGAACAAGGCCGACTGGCTGGACGGCGAATGGTCGGGCCTGCATACGGCCGACAATGCCGACGAGCAGCGCCGCGGCAAGACTGCCGTGCCGATGAAGACGCTGAAGGACATCGGCCGGAAGCTGTCGGAAATCCCGGCAGGTTTCCATGCGCATCGCACCATCCAGCGCTTCATGGAAAACCGCGCCGGCATGGTCCAGACCGGCGAAGGCATCGACTGGGCAATGGCGGAAGCGCTGGCGTTCGGCTCGCTCGTGGTCGAAGGCCACAAGATCCGTCTGTCGGGTCAGGATTGCGAACGCGGCACCTTCTCGCAGCGTCATTCGGTTCTCTATGATCAGGAAACCGAAGAGCGCTACATTCCGCTCGCCAATCTGTCGCCGACCCAGGCGCGCTACGAAGTCATCAACTCGATGCTCTCCGAAGAAGCGGTTCTCGGCTTCGAATACGGCTATTCGCTGGCCCGCCCGAATGCGCTGACCCTTTGGGAAGCGCAGTTCGGCGACTTCGCCAACGGTGCGCAGGTCGTCTTCGACCAGTTCATCTCTTCGGGCGAACGCAAGTGGCTGCGTATGTCCGGCCTCGTCTGCCTGCTGCCACACGGCTATGAAGGCCAGGGTCCGGAACACTCTTCGGCCCGCCTGGAGCGCTATCTGCAGCTCTGTGCCGAAGACAACATGCAGGTCGCCAACGTCACCACGCCGGCGAACTACTTCCATATCCTGCGCCGTCAGTTGAAGCGCGACTTCCGCAAGCCGTTGATCCTGATGACGCCGAAGTCGCTGCTGCGCCACAAGCGCGCCGTGTCGACGCTTGCCGAGATGGCCGGGGAAACCTCATTCCACCGCCTGCTTTGGGACGATGCGGAAGTGATCAAAGATGGCCCGATCAAGCTGCAGAAGGACAACAAGATCCGTCGCGTCGTCATCTGCTCGGGCAAGGTCTATTACGACCTCTTGGAAGAGCGCGAGAAGCGCGGCATCGACGATATCTACCTGCTGCGTATCGAACAGCTCTATCCGTTCCCGGCCAAGGCGCTCATCAACGAGCTCAGCCGCTTCCGCAATGCGGAGATGGTATGGTGCCAGGAAGAGCCGAAGAACATGGGCGCCTGGTCCTTCATCGATCCCTATCTGGAATGGGTGCTCGCCCATATCGATGCCAAGTACCAGCGGGTTCGCTACACCGGCCGTCCGGCCGCCGCCTCTCCGGCGACGGGCCTGATGTCCAAGCATCTGGCGCAGCTCGCGGCGTTCCTTGAGGATGCGCTCGGCGGTTAAAGGCGAATAGGGGGTGCGTGATGGCCTATTTTCATCTGAAACTCGTGCCGCCGCGCCCCAGCTTCCCGCATGACGCCACAGGGGAGGAGATGGCCGCCATGCAGCAACATGCCGCCTATTGGCGCGAACATGCGAATGCCGGAACGGCTGTAGTCGTCGGTCCGGTTTTCGCGGCCGACGGTGCTTTCGGCATGGCTGTCATCGATGTGGACGATGCCGATGCCGCCAAAGCGCTTGGTGATGCCGATCCCGTTCTTCTCGCCGGGCTCGGTTTCCGTATCGAAATCTCGCCGATGCCCTCGATCATTCTCCGGCCGTCCGCCGCCGGAAGTTCCATCTAAATTTTATAACGACGAAAAATCAGGATCTGAACAATGGCCACTGAAATCCGCGTTCCTACCCTCGGCGAATCCGTCAGCGAGGCGACCGTCGGCACCTGGTTCAAGAAGGTCGGCGATGCCATCAAGGCCGATGAGCCGATTCTCGAGCTGGAAACCGACAAGGTGACGATCGAAGTTCCCGCACCAACAGCGGGCACGCTGTCCGAGATCGTTGCACAGGCCGGTGAAACCGTCGGCCTCGGCGCGCTGCTCGGTCAGATCAGCGCCGGCAATGGCGCCGCGGTTGCTCCGGCCCAGGCTGCCGCACCGGCTGCCGCCGCCGCGCCCGCACCGGCAGCGGCTGCCCCGGTCGCTGCTCCAGCGGCTGCTGCACCTGCGTCCGCCATGCCACCGGCGCCCGCTGCCGCCAAGCTGCTCGCCGAAAACAATCTCTCCGCCGATCAGGTCGATGGCAGCGGCAAGCGCGGCCAGGTCCTTAAGGGTGATGTCATTGCCGCCGTCGCCAAGGCTGCCTCGGCCCCTGCTGCCGCACCGGCTGCTCCGGTTGCCGCCCGTGCCCCGACCACTGTCGAAGACGCCGGCCGCGAAGAGCGGGTGAAGATGACCCGCCTGCGCCAGACGATCGCCAAGCGCCTCAAGGATGCGCAGAACACCGCCGCCATGCTCACCACCTATAACGAGGTGGACATGAAGGCCGTCATGGACCTGCGCAACAAGTACAAGGACATCTTTGAAAAGAAGCATGGCGTGAAGCTCGGCTTCATGGGCTTCTTCACCAAGGCCGTCACGCATGCGCTGAAGGAACTCCCGGCCGTCAACGCCGAGATTGACGGCACGGACATCATCTACAAGAACTACTGCCATATCGGCGTCGCCGTCGGCACGGACAAGGGTCTCGTTGTTCCGATCGTGCGTGATGCCGACCAGATGTCGATCGCAGAGATCGAGAAGGAAATCGGCCGCCTCGGCAAAGCAGCTCGTGACGGCCAGCTCTCCATGGCCGACATGCAGGGCGGCACCTTCACGATCTCCAACGGCGGTGTCTACGGCTCGCTGATGTCTTCGCCGATTTTGAACGCGCCGCAATCCGGCATTCTCGGCATGCACAAGATCCAGGAGCGTCCGGTCGCCATCGGCGGTCAGGTCGTTATCCGCCCGATGATGTATCTGGCGCTCTCCTACGATCACCGCATCGTCGACGGCAAGGAAGCCGTGACCTTCCTCGTGCGCGTCAAGGACAGCCTCGAAGATCCGGAACGTCTGGTTCTCGATCTCTAAGGGAGCGCCGGCTGATGTCGAAATGGCCCATGCGGACGATGCGCGGACTCTTGTGCGCCGTCGCCGCGTGGATGCCATCTTCCGCTGCTGCGGATGATTTCGACGCCGCAAAGCTCAGCAGCAATCTCGATCTGGCGTCGCTGAGCGACGCCGATCTCGCCGCCCGGTCGATCACCATCTTTCATATGGGCAATGTCGAACTGACGTCCGGCCGCATTGTCGCCAGCGATCCTCTAGTCGGACCGGATCGTTCGGCTTTCGTCAGGACCGTTCCGCCCGGCAACTATCCCGTCACTCTCTATGAAGCTTTTGGCCGTATTGCCGCGGCGAGCATGCGCTTTGCCGATGGCAAACCGTCGCGCTGGGAGCTGGCACTCATTCCCGGCCAGGATATCCAGTCGCTGAAGGGAGACGAGTTCTTCGGCTATCCGGTGGATGCCGGTCTCGGCTGCTACATGGATGCGGAAACATACGCACTGCTCCAGGAGCGGGAGCAGCAGGTCCGCACACAGAAGTCCGCCACCGACATCAACTACTACGATGATGTCCTAGCTCCCGAAATTAAGGTGAATGACGACAAATATGTCATGCATCGGCCGGTGGCAGGCAAGCGCGGGAATGTCGCGGTGTTCTGGAGCGGATGGGGGGACGGTTTCTACCCGGTGTTCTGGGGCCTCGATGCGACCGGTCACCCGCTCGTCCTCTTCACGGATTTCGGCGTGACCGAAAATGCCGACGGCCGGCACGAGCCGGGGGAAGGGTGATCATGCGGGCAAATCACGCGATGGCACGATTGGCCCCCATGCACTGGGCGATGATGGCATTTGCCGCCATTCCCGCACCGGCCCTGGCGGATGAATGCGTGCAGGAAAAAGCTGTCTACGGCGACATGGAGAACGCCTACGAGCTGCGTTTCGAACCGGTCGGTTCCGAGGCGGCGGCGACCAGCAACAAGTTTAAATTCGCGGTGCGCAACACGCCGATCGTCGCCGATGGCGTGGTGATGCGCTCGGAGGATCAACTGCGCGCCAACGGCCTGATCATGTTCAACTGCCCGGAAGGCGATGTGACGGGCGCGGATCTGCGCGCCTGCACCATCTGGCAGGGCATGATTTATGCCTCGGATCTGACGGGGAAGATCAGTGTCCTGCCGCCGGAGGGCGCTGGCGCTGCGGCGCGGCTGGTTTTGCCGGCACTCGGACCTTCGATCCGTGACTCCTCTATCTGGGGCAAAGGCAAAGCGACCGTCGCCCCCTGGGATGTCTTGACCTTGAAAGGATGCGGCGAATGACTGGCAAATCCCCTGTTCTTCTCGTCACCGGCGGCAGCCGCGGCATCGGGGCGGCGGTTTCGATCGCCGCGGCCCGGCAAGGCTGGGCCGTGGCCGTCAATTACGCCTCGAACAAGGCGGCGGCGGAGACGGTCGTCACGATGATCCGCGACGCGGGCGGGGAGGCGATTGCGGTCGCCGGCGATGTCGGCTCGCCAGAGGACATCCGCACCATTTTCGCGACCGTCGACGGGCATTTCGGCCGGCTGGACGGTCTCGTCAATAATGCCGGCATCGTCGACCGTGTGCAGCGCCTGGACGAGATGACGCCAGAGCGGCTCGACCGCATGTTCCGCATCAACATCACCGGCTCTATGCTTGCGGCCGCGGAAGCGATCCGCCGCATGTCCACCCGTCACGGCGGCAAGGGCGGTGCGATTGTCAATCTCTCGTCCGTAGCAGCCACTTTGGGCGGCGGCGGCCAATATGTCGATTATGCGGCCTCCAAGGGTGCAATCGATACGTTCACGCTCGGCCTGGCGCGCGAGGTGGCGGCCGAGGGCATAAGGGTCAACGCCGTCAGGCCGGGCATCATCGATACGGATATCCACGCCGCCGCCGGCCTGCCCGACCGGGCGCGCGCGATTGCGCCGCAACTGCCAATGAAGAGGGCGGGTACGGCTGACGAGGTGGCCGACGCCATCCTCTACCTCTTAGGACCACAGGCTTCCTATATAACGGGCGCCATCCTCGATGTGAGCGGCGGACGTTGATCGGAAAGGGCAGAAATCATGCAATATATTCTGGAATTCCTCGGCCTGATGGCGGTGTTTTCGATTTTCATCGTTGCACCGGGCGCTGATTTTGCCGTCATCCTGCGCCAGAGCATCGTGCATGGCCGTCGCGCGGCCATGATGACCGGCCTCGGCATGGGCTTCTCGCTGCTCTTTCATGTCAGCTACACCATTCTCGGCCTCGGGCTCATCGTCTCGAAATCGCTCATGCTCTTCAGCCTAATCAAATGGGCCGGCGTCCTTTACCTCGTCTATCTCGGCATCAAGTCCTTCCGGGAGCCGGGCTTCAAGGTGAAGGAGATCGAGATCGGCGAGGAGAACCGCAAGCCGGTTTCCATCTGGCGCTGCCTGGCGACAGGTTTCATCACGAATGCGCTCAATCCGAAACCGGTACTGTTTTTCCTGTCGCTGTTTTCGACGCTCGTGCATCACGACACGCCGGCGCTGATCCAATTTTCCTATGGGATCGGCATGGCGGCGGCGCTCGTCGCCTGGTTTGCCGGCGTTTCTGTCTTCTTCACCGTCAAGCTGGTCCGCGATCGCTTCATCGCCAGCGGCAAATGGTTCAACCGCATCACCGGAGCGGCACTTGTCGGCTTCGGCATCCGCCTCGCTTTGGCGCGGGCGACTGACTAACAGAGTTACAAAACAAGGAAATTAAAACTATGTCCTACGATGTGATCATTATCGGAACCGGTCCTGGCGGCTATGTCTGCGCCATTAAGGCGGCGCAGCTCGGCCTCAAGGTGGCAGTCGTCGAAAAGCGTACCACCTTCGGCGGCACTTGCCTTAATGTCGGCTGCATTCCGTCCAAGGCGCTGCTGCATGCTTCCGAAATGTTCCATCATGCCGGCCATGGCATGGACGCCCTCGGCATCGAAGTCGCAGCACCGACGCTCAATCTTTCGAAGATGCTGGCGCATAAGGATGCAACGGTGAAGGCGAATGTCGACGGCGTCGCCTTCCTCTTCAAGAAAAACAAGATCGATGCCTTCCAGGGCACCGGCAAGATCGTTGCTGCCGGCAAGGTTTCCGTCACGGCTGACGATGGCAAGGTGACCGAGATCGAGGGCAAGAACATTGTCATCGCCACCGGCTCCGACGTTGCCGGCATTCCGGGCGTACCCCTCGAGATCGATGAGAAGGTGATCATTTCGTCCACGGGCGGCATCGCCCTCGACAAGGTACCCGCCACCATGATCGTCGTCGGCGGCGGCGTCATCGGCCTCGAGCTCGGCTCGGTCTGGTCGCGCCTCGGCGCCAAGGTCACCGTCGTCGAATATCTCGACACCATTCTCGGCGGCATGGACGGCGAAGTCTCCAAGCAGTTCCAGCGGATGCTCGCCAAGCAGTGCATCGATTTCCATCTCAACGCCAAGGTTACCGGCGTCGAGAAGGTCGGCGATGGCGCCAAGGTCACCTTCGAGCCGGTCAAGGGCGGCGACAAGGTGGTGCTCGATGCCGATGTCGTGCTGGTATCGACCGGCCGCAAGCCCTACACCGCCGGTCTCGGCCTCGAAGAGGCGGGCGTTGCCCTGGACAACCGCGGTCGCGTCGAAATCGACGGTCACTTCAAAACCAATGTCGCCGGCATCTATGCCATCGGCGATGTGGTGAAGGGTCCGATGCTGGCGCACAAGGCGGAAGACGAGGGCGTGGCGCTCGCCGAAATCCTTGCCGGCCAGGCAGGCCATGTGAATTACGACGTCATTCCGAACGTGGTTTACACGCAGCCGGAAATTGCTTCCGTCGGCAAAACGGAGGAAGAGTTGAAGGCCGCGGGCATCGCCTACAAGGTCGGCAAATTCCCCTTCACCGCCAACGGCCGCGCCCGCGCCATGCTCGCGACGGATGGTTTCGTCAAGATCCTGGCCGACAAGGAGACCGACCGCGTCCTCGGCGGGCACATCGTCGGCTTCGGCGCCGGCGAGATGATCCACGAGATTGCCGTGCTGATGGAATTCGGCGGGTCGTCGGAAGATCTCGGCCGCACCTGCCATGCTCATCCGACCATGTCGGAAGCTGTCAAGGAAGCCGCACTCGCGACCTTCTTCAAGCCGATCCATATGTGAGGTATGGGGCAGGTCAGGCGCGTGTGCCGATGAGGCAATTTTGTGCCTGGCCCCTCACCCTAGCCCACTCCCCGTTTTGACGGGGAGTGGGGATTTACCGGGCAAGATCAGTGCTCTGAGGGAACGGCAAGTGCCGAGACAATTCCCTCTCCCGCATTGGCAGGGAGAGGGTTAGGTGAGGGGCAGGGCACAAGTTCTCCTCGAAACAGCCCTGTCCGGCTCCATAATTTTACTCAGTTAACGGCGGTCACCGTGAAACCCTGCTTGCGCAGCAGTTCCACCAACCCCTGATCACCCACCAGGTGCAGTGCACCGACGGCAATGAAGGTGTTGCCCTTGGCGAGGATCGGTGCGGCGCGCTCCGCCATGACCTTGTTGCGGTCGAGAATGATGCGCTGTTCGAAGGCGGCGGTATCGTCGTCGGACAAAGTCTGGTCTGGCACGATATTCTTCAGCATCGGTATGATCGCGCCGATGTTCCCGGCGAGATAGAGATCGGTCATCGTTTCGTTGACGTCGTTGATCTTGTCGCCGAGTTCCAGCGTCTGAAGCAGCGATTTCAGATGAAGTTGGATCGGCAGATCGCTCATGGCCTTGGCCTGTTCGGCTAGGGTTTCCAGGCCCTTGACCTGCCTGCCGCTAGCGGCGGCGTCACTTGCAAGCTTCTGATCGAGGAATTTTCTGCCGCTCCCCTTGCGGCGGACTTCACAGGCGGTCATTTCGAAGGAACTCGAAATCAACCAGGGCTGCATGTGGGCGACGGCGGCGAGCGGTACGCCGCGCTCTTTCAGGCCCGCTTCCAGTTTGGCATTCTCTTCGGGCGAAAGATGCTGGCTGATGGTAGAGCCATCGGTCAGCATGGTCAAAGACGGATTGATGAAGAGAGACGCCATCGCTTTCCTATCGTCGAGGATTTCATCGGATTCGACGACGATCGTATCCGCCGCGGCACTTGCTTCGGCTGCACCCTTCGGCATGGTCAGCACGCGCGGGTCGCTGACATGCATGGTGCCGAGCAGCCAGGAAGGTTTCAGGCCGGGCTTTTCGATCTTCCAGAAGATGCTTTTGCCGTTCACCACCTTGGCACCCTCCGCGAGGATGGCGGCATATTTCGCGGGATCGCTTTTCTGCAGTTCAGCCATCAGATCCTTGCCACCGCAGCTATCGGGCGTTGCCTCCTTGAGTAAGGCTCCGATTTTGGCAAAATCGCTTTTCTGCAATTTTCCGAACGGATTTTTGGCACCGCTATCCGATGCCGTCTCGTCGGCATGGGCCGGCTGCAAGCTGAGTATGGTGGTGATCAACAGAATTGCCAGCATCAACGGAAAGGCTGTCGCGAGCCAAAGGAGGAGGTCGCCGATTGCCGGTTTCATTGACCGCATCGTCTTAGGTTCGAGGGCAGAAATCATCTAAACCTTCCGCTGGGAGAGGGCACGACTCCTAAAGCGCGAACGTGGCTTTCGCGAGACATGCCGATGCATGCCTCTGCTCTACCTTTCGGACACGCATATTCCCTTAACGCGAGAGGTTAACGCTTTCTTACGCGCGCGGGTGAGCCCGGTCATAGACCTCGAGCAGCCGCGATGAATCGACGCCGGTATAGACCTGCGTCGTCGAAAGGCTGGCATGGCCGAGCAATTCCTGGATCGTGCGCAGGTCGCCGCCACCTGCGAGCAGATGCGTGGCGAAAGAATGGCGCAACGCATGCGGCGTCGCCGTGTCCGGTAGCCCGAAGGCGCCGCGCAGCTTCTGCATGCCGCGTTGAATAATGCCGGGCTGCAGCTTGCCGCCGCGCGCACCGCGAAAAAGCGGCGTACCTGCGTCGAGATGATAGGGGCAGAGCGCGCGATATCTTTCGACCGCTTCGACAACGATGGGCAGCAGCGGTACCAAGCGAGTCTTGTTGCCCTTGCCGGTGATCCGCAGCGCCGTCGCGCCGGGGCGTACGTCTTCCGGCGTCAGATCCAATGCTTCGGAGATACGCAAGCCGCAGCCATAGAGCAGGGTCAGCACAGCCGTGTCGCGCGCGGCAATCCAAGGCTCGTCGTGCATCTGCGCCTCGTCGCTGACAACGGTGATCGCCTGGGTGTCGGAGAGCGGCTTTGGCAGCGATTTCGGCTGTTTCGGCGACCGCACCGCTGCAGCGCCGGCTGCATTCACCAGCCCTTTCTTTTCGAGATAGCGCAGCAGCGAACGAAGGCCGGCAAGATTGCGCCCGAGCGAACGCGCGCCCGCGCCATCCTTGCGGCGTGCCGCCAGAAAACCGCGGAAGTCTGCGGGGCGCAACGCGTGGATGTCCTCGATCGTCGCCGGACCGCCGAGATGACCGGTCAGAAAGGTGAGGAATTGCCGCGTGTCACGCTCGTAGGCATTGAGCGTATGGGCGGAAAGCCGCCGCTCCTCACCAAGCGTTTCCAGCCAACGGCCGCGCTCGGCCATCAGCTCGGGATCGGCGATAATCAGCAACTCGTTCAGTGGAAAACCCCTTGAAATTCAAATTCATTCTGCCACTTTGAAGGAGGGAAGGTTATGGAATCGCTAACATTCCTACTGTGCCGTGCCGCTCTTTTGCGTATGGACGATCGCAGTAGTCCTTTTCAACTGCGTATAAGCTGTTCCTTAAATCAATATCGATTTAAGCGGGTATACGCGAGGCGCTTGTCATGCTTCGATCATATTCGATTGCAATAGAGTATAACCCAACCATCCAGGGCATTTCATGGCACGTCGCGGTTCGATAACTGCATTGGGACAACTTGCAGAAGCGATCGCGTTGGTGTCCCAGGGCCAGCCCGGACATATCGTCGATACGCTGATCGCCGAACGCGGCCAGAAGATCGTTCGCAACCCGCTCTGGCCGTTGATGCGGCCGTTTCTCTATACGCTGTTGCGTTATAACAAGGCGATCGAATTTGCCGACGATATCGCCAATCTGCCGGGTTTCCAGTGCTTCGAATATATGAGCGATCTGCTCAAGCTCGATATCGGGGTGACCCATGCCGAGCGCATTCCGGCTTCCGGCGGCTTCATTCTCGTCAGCAACCATCCGACCGGTATTGCCGACGGCGTTGCGGTTTTCGATCTCCTGAAGGCGCGCCGGCCCGATATGATGGTTTTCGCCAATCGCGACGCCGTCCGCGTCAATCCGCGATTCGCCGAGATGATCATCCCGGTCGAATGGCGCGAGGAATACAAGAGCAAGCTGAAGACGCGCGAAACGCTGCAGCTCACCAATCGCGCCGTTGCCGAGGGCAAGGTCACTGTGCTCTTTCCCTCCGGCCGTATCGCCTATTGGGCTAACGGCAAGTTGAACGAGCGGCCATGGAAGACCTCGGCCGTGGGGCTGGCGCGCAAGTACAATCTGCCGATCCTGCCGGTGCATCTGACGGCGCGCAATTCCGGCCTTTTCTACTGGTTCGCCAAATGGTCGACGGAGCTGCGCGACATGACGGTGTTTCACGAGCTCCTCAACAAGCGCGGCGACCGCTTCGATTTCCTGATCGGCAATCTCATCCCGGTCGAGCATTTGGACGGCGACGTCAACGAAGTGACGAAAGCGCTGGAGAAGCACACGGTGTTCGATCTGGCGGCGGACGGAAATGCCACTTTCACGCCGGTCGGTCCTTCGATGGCGGCCGAGAATACGGCCGCGGCCGTCACGGAACATTCGGTTTAAGGCTGCGGCGGCTTATTGCTTCTACTCACCTCGCCAAAGATGGTGTGATGAACCTGTGAACCGGCTTTCGGATGATATCAGGCCGAACCACTCCCGGGTTTTCTTTTACCGCCGCTCGGGGCATGGTCTGGCGCGATGACCAAAGATTCGTCCGATCTGTTCGGCGCGTTGTTTGACGCCGCGCCCGCACACCCGACCATGAGCCGCACGGTCCCGGTTCTGGTGCCGATGCCGGCGCCGAAGCCCTATTCCTATGCGGTGCCGGAAGGCATGGCGGTTGAGCCCGGCTCGGTCGTGCAGGTGCCGCTCGGGCCGAGGCAGGTGATCGGCGTCGTCTGGGACGACGGTGACGAGGGCGGTGTCGATCCGAAGAAGCTGCGGCCGATCAGCCATGTCTTCGACTGCCCGCCGCTTACCAAGGAGATGCGCGATTTCATCGACTGGGTGGCCGCCTATACGCTGTCGCCGCCGGGGCTGGTGGCGCGCATGGCGCTGCGCGCGCCCGCAGCCTTCGATCCCGAACCAATGGTTGAAGGTTTGCGCTTTATCGGCGGTGTCCCGGAACGGCTGACGCCGGCTCGTGCGCGGGTGATGGAGACGGCCGCCGATGGGCTTTCCTGGACGCGCACTGGCTTGGCGCATGCCGCTGGGGTTTCGACCAGTGTCGTCGACGGGCTGATCACGCAGGGCATTTTCGAAACCGTGTTCCTGCCGCCGCCGCCAGTTGTTGCCAGGCCCGATCCGGATTACATCGCCTCGCGGCTCGGAGGCCCGCAGCGCGAAGCGGCGGATGAAATTCTTGCCGAGGTGGGCAAGGGCGAGTTTTCCGTGTCGCTGATCGATGGCGTCACCGGCTCCGGCAAGACCGAGGTCTATTTCGAGGCGATCGCCGAAACGCTGAAGCGCGGCAAGCAGGTGCTGATCCTGCTGCCGGAAATCGCGCTCACGGCCAGTTTCCTCGAGCGCTTTCAGGATCGCTTCGGCGCCAAGCCGGCCGAGTGGCATTCGGATTTAGCGCCGCGCATGCGCGAAAAGGTCTGGCGGCAGGCGGTAACGGGCGAGGTGCGCGTCGTTGCCGGCGCACGCTCGGCGCTGTTCCTGCCCTTCGAAGATCTCGGTCTGATCATCGTCGACGAAGAGCATGATCCCGCCTACAAGCAGGAGGATCGCGTCTATTACAATGCCCGCGACATGGCGGTCGTGCGCGGCCGGATCGGCGATTTTCCGGTGGTGCTGGTCTCGGCGACGCCTTCGGTCGAGAGCCAGGTTAATGGCCAGAGCGGGCGCTACAGTACGATCCATCTGCCGACCCGCTTCGGGGATGCGGCTCTTCCGGACCTGCATCTGATCGACATGCGCCGACATGCGCCGGAGCGCGGCGGGTTCCTCTCGCCGCTGCTGATCCGGGCGATCGGCAAGACGGTGGAGAAGGGCGAGCAGTCGCTGCTGTTCCTCAACAGGCGCGGCTATGCGCCGTTGACGCTCTGCCGCGTTTGCGGGCACCGTTTCCAATGTCCGCAATGTTCGAGCTGGCTGGTGGAGCATCGTTTCCGCGGCCAAATCCAATGCCATCAATGCGGCTATGCCGAACGGACGCCCGAGGCTTGCCCGGAATGCGGCACGCTCGATCATCTCGTCGCCTGCGGGCCGGGCGTCGAACGCATCGCCGAAGAGGTCGAGCGGCATTTTCCCGAAGCGCGGACAATCGTGCTCTCCTCCGACATCATGGGCGGCGTCAAGCGGCTGCGGTTGGAACTCGATGCTATTACCAAAGGCGAGGCGGATATCGTCATCGGCACGCAGCTCGTCGCCAAAGGGCATAATTTCCCGCTGATGACGCTGGTCGGCATCGTCGACGCCGATCTCGGCCTTGCCAATGGCGATCCGCGGGCTGCCGAGCGGACATTCCAGCTTCTGTCGCAGGTGACCGGCCGCGCGGGGCGAACCGGCCTCAAGAGCCACGGGCTGTTGCAGACCTATCAGCCACAGCACCCCGTCATGCAGGCGATCGTCTCCGGCGATGCCAGTGCATTTTATGAGCGTGAGATTTCCGAGCGCGAAAGAGCCATATTGCCGCCTTTCGGTCGGCTCGCCTCGATCATCGTCTCCGCCGATAGCCGGCAGGATGCGGAGACCCATGCTCGCGGCATGCGCAATGCCGCACCACAGGTTCAGGGCATATCGGTGCTCGGACCGGCCGAAGCGCCGCTTGCCCTGGTGCGGGGCCGCCACCGCTTTCGCCTGCTCGTGCACGGCCGGCGCAACTCGGACATGCAGGGATTCCTTCGCGCTTTGCTGGCACAATCACCGAAGGAGCGCGGCTCCGTGCAGGTGCAGCTCGACATCGATCCACAGAGTTTCCTGTAGTTTGGGGAAACGGCGCCTTTCCGGCGTCTTCCCCTGTTTCGCCTGTTCATGCCATAAGTCTGCCTGTTGATATGATTGATTTGGTTTAGGTTGATTTTGGGGACCACCGATGGAGCTTTATTTTCCGACTGACCTGGGCGAGCAGCTTGCCTATTGCTCGGCGGCATTTACGGCGCTTATCGGCTTCCTCGCGATGTTTGCCCCAGGCTACACCTATCGTTTCCTCAAGCTGCAGGTGCGGGAAGGGCAGCCGGAAGCCTATGCCGAGGGGCGTTCGGCCGGCGGCTTCTATCTGGGCTTCGGGCTGGTCGCGATCCTGCTGGCCCAGCCGATGGTCTATCTGGCGCTCGGTGCATCCTTTGCCGTCGCCGCCTTCGGCCGCATTCTTTCGATCATGTCGGATCGGGGAAGCGTTCTTTTGAATCTGTTACTTCTGGTTGTGCAGGCGGTTCTGGCGGCTCTACCGCTTCTCTATGGGCTCGGCTATATTTGAGCCAAAATGCTCTCGCTTCGGCTTTGATTGGCCGTGCTATCCCCATGGTTTTGAATTTTTGCCACCATAAATTCACCCGAATAGCGTATTCAGCGATTACGCGTGTTGCGAGTCTCAATATCCTATGTTAGACGAACCCCGAATTTCGGATGAGGTAGGGGGAAGCCCCTGCTGATTTCTGGGGGAAATCAAAACGAATTCAAGAACATGTGACTTCCGTCTCTCGGAAGCCGGATTCTTGGGTTGAAATCAGGGAATTTTGTGCCCGTGGCAGACACATCCCAGCATATTTCTGGTGTTGCAGAACGATATGCCTCGTCATTGTTCGAGCTGGCCCTCGAGGAGGGTGCCATCCCGGCAGTGACCGCCGATCTCGATCGGTTCCAAGCCATGCTGGATGACAGCGATGATCTGAAGCGTTTCGTCTTGAGCCCGGTCTTTTCGGCCGAAGAGCAGGTCGGCGCCGTCGAGGCCCTGGCGACCAAGGCGGGCTTCGGCAATTACGTCACCAATTTCCTGAAGGTCGTGGCAGGCAACCGGCGCCTTTTTGCGCTGCCGGGCATGATCAAGGCTTTCCGCATCATTGCCGCGCAGCATCGCGGCGAAGTTTCCGCCGAGATCACCTCGGCGCATGCGCTGACCCCGGCGCAGGAAGATGAATTGAAGGCGGCGCTGAAGGGCGTCACCGGCAAGGACGTGGCGATCGCCGTCACCGTCGATCCGTCGATTCTTGGCGGCCTGATCGTCAAGGTCGGCTCCCGCCAGATCGATACGTCCCTTCGCACCAAACTCTCCACCCTTAAGCTTGCATTGAAAGAGGTCGGCTGATGGATATCCGCGCCGCGGAAATTTCCGCAATTCTGAAAGATCAGATCAAAAACTTCGGCCAGGAAGCTGAAGTCTCCGAAGTCGGCCAGGTTCTCTCCGTCGGTGACGGTATCGCCCGCGTCTATGGTCTGGACAATGTTCAGGCCGGCGAAATGGTCGAATTCCCCGGCGGCATCCGCGGCATGGCGCTGAACCTTGAATCCGACAACGTCGGTGTGGTTATCTTCGGTTCGGACCGTGACATCAAGGAAGGCGACACCGTCAAGCGCACCGGCGCGATCGTTGACGTTCCGGTTGGCCCGGAACTTCTCGGCCGCGTCGTCGACGCGCTCGGCAACCCGATCGACGGCAAGGGCCCGATCAACGCGACCCGCCGCGCGCGCGTCGACGTCAAGGCTCCGGGCATCATTCCGCGCAAGTCGGTTCATGAGCCGATGTCGACCGGCCTGAAGGCTATCGACGCTCTGATCCCGGTCGGCCGCGGCCAGCGCGAGCTCGTCATCGGCGACCGCCAGACCGGCAAAACCGCCATCATTCTCGACACGATCCTGAACCAGAAAGCCATCCACGATGCCGGTCCGGACAGCGAAAAGCTGTACTGCGTCTACGTCGCCGTCGGCCAGAAGCGTTCGACCGTCGCTCAGTTCGTCAAGGTGCTCGAAGAGCGCGGCGCGCTGAAGTACTCGATCATCATCGCCGCAACGGCGTCCGATCCGGCTCCGATGCAGTTCCTGGCGCCGTTCGCCGGCTGCGCCATGGGCGAATATTTCCGTGACAATGGCATGCACGCGCTGATCGGCTATGACGACCTGTCGAAGCAGGCTGTTTCCTATCGCCAGATGTCGCTGCTGCTGCGCCGTCCGCCGGGCCGCGAAGCTTATCCGGGCGACGTTTTCTACCTGCACTCGCGTCTCCTCGAGCGCGCCGCCAAGATGAACGACGACAAGGGCGCCGGTTCGCTGACCGCTCTGCCGGTTATCGAAACGCAGGGCAACGACGTTTCGGCCTTCATTCCGACCAACGTGATCTCGATCACCGACGGCCAGATCTTCCTTGAAACCGACCTGTTCTACCAGGGTATCCGCCCGGCCGTTAACGTCGGTCTGTCGGTTTCGCGCGTCGGTTCGTCCGCGCAGATCAAGGCGATGAAGCAGGTTGCCGGCTCGATCAAGGGCGAACTCGCCCAGTATCGCGAAATGGCCGCCTTCGCCCAGTTCGGCTCGGACCTCGATGCTGCAACGCAGCGCCTGCTGAACCGCGGCGCCCGCCTGACCGAGCTCCTGAAGCAGCCGCAGTTCTCGCCATTGAAGACGGAAGAGCAGGTTGCGGTGATCTTCGCCGGCGTCAACGGCTATCTCGACAAGATCGCCGTTCCGCAGATCGGCAAGTTCGAGCAGGGCCTGCTTTCCTACCTGCGGTCGGAAGGCAAGGACATCCTCGACGCGATCCGCACCGAAAAGGCCATCAGCGACGCGACCAAGGGCAAGCTCATCGCTGCTCTCGACAGCTACGCCAAGTCTTTCGCCTGATCGGGCCTCACTTCTAGGACGGATACCGGATGCCTTCACTTAAGGATCTGAAAAACCGGATCGCCTCCGTCAAGGCGACGCAGAAGATCACCAAGGCGATGAAAATGGTCGCCGCGGCGAAGCTTCGGCGCGCCCAGGAGGCGGCCGAAGCCGCACGGCCCTATTCGCAGCGCATGAGCGCCGTTCTTGCCAATATTGCGGCTGCCGTCAGCGATGCGGACAGTGCACCGCCGCTGATGACCGGCACCGGCAAGAGCGATGTGCATTTGCTCATCGTCTGCACGGCCGAACGCGGTCTTTGCGGCGGTTTCAATTCGCAGATCGCACGTTTTGCCCGCGATCACGTGCGCAGGCTGCTGGCCGAAGGCAAGACCGTGAAGATCTTCACGGTCGGCAAGAAGGGCTATGACATCCTGCGCCGCGAATACGCTTCGCTCATCGTGGAGCGTAAGGAACTGCGCGACGTCAAGCGTATCGGCTTCGACAATGCCGACGCCATCGGCAAGCGTGTCATCGAAATGTTCGAAGGCGGCGAGTTTGACGTCTGCACGTTGTTCTATTCCGAATTCAAGTCGGTGATCAGCCAAGTGCCGACCGCGCTGCAGCTCGTCCCGGCTTCGACTCCGGCCGCTGTCGAAGAAGATGCCGCTCATCAGGGCGCCATTTACGAATACGAGCCGGATGCGGCTTCGATCCTCGCGGACCTGATCCCGCGTAACATCTCCGTCCAGATCTTCCGCGCGTTGCTTGAAAACGTCGCCGGCGAGATGGGCGCCAAGATGAGCGCGATGGACAATGCGACGCGCAATGCTGGTGAGATGATCAATAAGCTGACGCTGAACTACAACCGTCAGCGCCAGGCACAGATCACCAAGGAATTGATTGAAATCATTTCGGGCGCGGAAGCGCTCTGAGGTTAGGGAAAGAGGGTAAGAATATGGCTGACGCAGCTATGGCCGCAGTTTCGGTCGGCAAGGTTACGCAGGTTATCGGCGCCGTCGTGGACGTTTCTTTCGATGGCGATCTGCCGAAGATCCTGAATGCTCTCGAAACCGACAACAACGGCAACCGCCTTGTTCTGGAAGTCGCACAGCACCTGGGCGAAAACTCGGTTCGCACGATCGCCATGGACTCGACCGAAGGCCTGGTTCGCGGCCAGTCGGTTTCGGACACGGGCGCGCCGATCTCGGTTCCGGTCGGCCATGAGACGCTGGGCCGCATCATGAACGTCATCGGCGAGCCGGTCGACGAAGCAGGTCCGCTCAACACTTCCAAGAAGCGCGCCATTCACCAGGATGCTCCGTCCTACGTCGAGCAGTCCACGGAAGGCCAGATCCTCGTCACCGGCATCAAGGTCGTCGACCTGCTCGCTCCCTATGCAAAGGGCGGCAAGATCGGCCTCTTCGGCGGCGCAGGCGTCGGCAAGACCGTTCTCATCATGGAACTGATCAACAACGTCGCCAAGGCGCACGGTGGTTACTCGGTTTTCGCAGGCGTGGGTGAACGTACCCGTGAAGGCAACGACCTCTATCACGAAATGATCGAATCGGGCGTCAACAAGCATGGTGGCGGCGAAGGTTCGAAGGCTGCGCTCGTCTATGGCCAGATGAACGAACCGCCGGGTGCCCGCGCCCGCGTCGCTCTGACCGGTCTGACGGTTGCTGAAAACTTCCGCGACGAAGGCCAGGACGTTCTGTTCTTCGTCGACAACATCTTCCGCTTCACGCAGGCAGGCTCGGAAGTGTCGGCTCTGCTCGGCCGTATTCCTTCGGCCGTGGGCTATCAGCCGACGCTCGCCACCGACATGGGCCAGATGCAGGAACGCATCACCACGACGACGACGGGTTCGATCACCTCGGTTCAGGCTATTTACGTTCCTGCCGACGACTTGACCGACCCAGCGCCGGCAACCTCGTTCGCCCACCTGGACGCAACGACGGTTCTGTCGCGCTCGATCGCTGAAAAGGGCATCTACCCGGCCGTCGACCCGCTCGACTCCACCTCGCGCATGCTCGACCCGATGGTCGTCGGCGAAGAGCACTATGAAGTCGCTCGTAAGGTCCAGTCGACCCTGCAGCGCTACAAGGCCCTGCAGGACATCATCGCCATCCTCGGCATGGACGAACTGTCGGAAGAAGACAAGCTGGCCGTTGCCCGCGCCCGCAAGATCGAGCGTTTCCTGTCGCAGCCGTTCTTCGTCGCAGAAGTCTTCACCGGTTCGCCGGGCAAGCTCGTCGCTCTCGAAGACACCATCAAGGGCTTCAAGGGCCTGGTCAATGGCGAATACGACCACCTGCCGGAAGCCGCTTTCTACATGGTCGGCTCGATCGACGAAGCGGTCGAAAAGGCCAAGAAGCTGGCTGCTTAATAGAGTCAATCGAACGGCGCGCGAAGTTTGGTGCGCCGTTACCTTGAATAAAGACAATCGAGAAGTGACCGGTCATGCCTGACAATTTCAATTTCGAACTGGTGTCTCCGGAGCGTCTGCTTCTGTCGGAGCAGGTTGTCGATGTTGTCATTCCCGCGAGCGAAGGCGAGATGACCATCATGGCACATCATGCGCCGACGATGACCTCGATCAAGCCGGGCGTTATCAAGGTGCATGCGGCTTCGGGCAAGAAACAGGACTACGTCGTATTCGGCGGCTTCGCCGATATCCTGCCGACGGGCTGCACGCTGCTTGCCGAATCCGCAATTCCCGTCGAAGATCTTCGGCAGGACGAGTTGACGCGCCGTATCGATATCGCCAAAGCCGAACTCGAAAATGTCGAACATCATGAGCACAAGTCGCGTCTTGAGCATTACATCATGGAAATGACGCGTCTGCGCGGCGCTATCGGCCAAGATTGATACCTAGTTTTCGGTTTCGAGCGAAAGCGGCCTCTTCGGGCCGCTTTTTTGTTGCGCGGCTTGGTCCGTGTCAGCCTTGATAGCCGCCCAGCAGATGCCGATGCAACTGGCCCGCTTCCGGCGACAGGGCGCGGAATCGGGGCGCGCCGAGATAATAACCGAAGCCGCTTTCGACCCGGTCCTTGCCGACCGCGACCAGTGCGCCGGATCGCAGGTGTTCTTCGATGAGGCCGAGGCTGCCAAGCGCGATGCCTTCGCCGCGCAATGCCGCTTCGACTGCCATGATATAGGTGGAGAAAGACAGCCGCGGTCGCGGCAATTTGCCCTTAGGTGGATTGCCTATGCGGCTGAACCATTGGCGGAAGCTGATCCAGTGGGCGTTGAAGCGCTCGTAGTCGATCAGATCCAGCCCGGCGATATCGGCTGATGTCAGCGCCTGCGGCTCCAGACCGCGGCTGGCCAGATAATCCGGCGAAGCGATCGGCACCAGCACTTCCTTCATCAATAGCGTCAGATTCCAGCGCGGATGCTCGCCGGTGGAATAAAGAATGACGAGATCGTTGGTCTCCGAGGCGAGTTCCGAGGGCGAGTCCGTCGTCAGCAAACGAACGGAGATGCCAGGGCTCTCCTTGCCGAAATCCTTGAGCCGCTGTCCGAGCCATAGATGTGAGACGGAGCCGCTGGCGGCGATTGAAATGATTTCGCCCGAGCCGGCTCGAAACGGCTCCAGGCTTTCTTCGAGATATTCCAGCGTGGCGCGCACGCGCTGGAACAGCCGCTCGCCATCCGGCGTCAGCGCGAGATTTCGGCCGCGCCGCGTAAAAAGCGTCGCGCCAAGGTGATCCTCCAGCCCTTTGATGCGGCGGCTGACGGCAGCCTGCGTGATGTTTAGTTCGCGGCCGGCGCGGGAAAAATTCATGGCCCGCGCTGCGGCATCGAACACGCGGAAGGCCTCCAGCGGAATCTTTTCGAGCATAGACTCTCCATAACTTCAGATCATCAATATTCCCGATAAATGGCCAGATTTGAAGAGTTAAAATTGTGATGCAGGATTGCGGCATCGTTTTCAGCCGCTTTTGCAAGAGGATTTTTTCGTGTCCTTCTCCATATCCGCCATTCCAGACATTCGTTTCGGCGAGGGCGTCCTCTCTAGCCTTCCCGCCGCGGTCAAATCCTTCGAGGGCGTCGGCGTCGTTCTGCTTGTGATCGACGCCTTCCTGGCACAGTCGGGCCTCGCGGTGCAGATCAGCGGCGCGCTGGCCGAGGCAGGCGTGAAGACGCAGGTTTTTTCCGATTTCTCCGGCGAGCCGAAGCTTGCGCACCTCCATGCCGCGATCGAGGTTGGGCAGGGCGCAGATATGGTGATCGGCGTCGGCGGTGGTTCGGCGCTCGATATCGGCAAGATCGTCGCCTGCTGCATCGCTTCCGGCAAGGACCCGATGCATTACGCGCTCGCGGCCAACCCGCTGCCGAAAAATTCCCTGAAGAAAATTATGGTGCCCACTACCGCCGGCACGGGCTCGGAGACATCGGCGACGAATATCTTCGCTGGGCCCGAAGGCAAGAAGCTCTGGATCTGGGGACCGGAAACCAAGGCCGATCTTGTCATTCTCGATCCGGCGCTGACGAAGACGCTGCCCGCCAATCTCACCGCCTGGTGCGGCCTCGATGCCTTCATCCATGCCTTCGAGGCGGCGACGAACCGCAACACGCATCGTGGCGCACAATTCTACGCCCATCAGGCGCTGCGGCTGATTACCGGCGCCCTGGAAACGGCGGTCAAGCGGCCCGATGATATGGCGGCGCGTGGCGACGTGTTGCTCGGCTCCTGCTTTGGGGGCATCGCCATCGACAATTGCGGTACGGCGATTGCCCATAATATCAGCCATGCGCTGGCGGGTCTTGCGCCGGTGCACCATGGGCTTGCGACGGCGCTCGGCTTTGAAGCGACGCTTGCATGGCTTGTCGAGGCGGATTCGGCTGATATCAATGCCGCGGCCAAGGCATGCGGTGTCGACAATGCCACGCAGCTTCCTGCCTTCGTTTCGAGCTGGATGGACCGCTGTGGAATTACGCGCTCGCTTCCTGCTGCCTTCAAGCCGTTCGATGCTTCCGATCTCGCGCGTGAGATGCGTGCGATCGAAAACCAGCCCATGCGGCGCTCGGCGATCCGCGATGTGACGGACGCCGATATCGACCGCTTTGCCGCCGCCGTCATGGCGCTGCCGAAAGGAATCTGAGATGAGCAAAAATTTTACGCGCGATTATTGGGAAAGCGTTCTTTCCGGCCTCAAGCCCGAAGGGCGTCATTTCATCAACGGCGCCCATCGCGCTGCCGCATCGGGCGAGACCTTCACCCGCATCCGTCCGATGGATGGCAAGCCCGGCGCAGAGCTCGCTCGCGGCAATGCCGCCGATATCGATGCCGCCGTCGCCTCTGCGCGTGCCGCTTTCGAAAGCGGCGTCTGGCGCAAGAAGGAGCCGCTGGAAAAGAAGAGGATCATCTTGAAATGGGCCGAGCTGATCCGCGCCCATGGCGAAGAACTCGCCATGCTGGAAACGCTTGATGTCGGCAAGCCGGTCATGGCGTCGCTCACCGTCGATGTCCGCCTCTGCGCCGACTGCATCCAGTTCTATGGCGAGATGATCGACAAAATGTATGACGAGATCGCGCCGACGGGGCCGAATGCCCGGGCGCTGGTGCGCAAGGTGCCGATCGGCGTTGTGGGCGCGATTACGCCGTGGAACTATCCGATGATCATCGATGCCTGGAAGCTCGGACCGGCGATTGCTGCCGGTAATTCCGTGGTGCTGAAGCCGGCGGAACAATCGTCGCTCTCGGCCATCCGCCTCGCCGAACTTGCCTTTGAAGCCGGCCTGCCCGCTGGCGTCTTCAATGTCGTCACCGGCTACGGCGAAGAAACCGGCAAGCCGCTGGCATTGCACATGGACGTCGACATGATCGCGTTTACCGGCTCGACCGAGGTCGGCAAGCTGATCATGGGTTACGCGGCGCAATCCAACGTCAAGCGCGTGGCGCTCGAACTCGGCGGCAAGTCGCCGTTGGTCGTCTTCGAAGACGCCGATCTTGATGCGGCGGCGAGCGCGGCGGCCTGGGGCTGCTTCTACAATTCCGGCGAGACCTGCCATGCTTCGACGCGGCTCATCGTACAGCGTTCGATTCAGGACAAGCTGATCGAGAAGATCGAGGCGGTGACCGGCTCCGATATCACGCTCAAGCATCCGCTCGATCCCTCGGCGCAGATCGGCGCGCTGATCGAGGAGGAGCATATGAACAAGGTGCTTTCCATGATTGCGGCCGGGGAGAAGGAGGGGGCTCGACGAGCCTTCGGCGCCGAGCGGGTGCTGAGCGAGACCGGCGGCTATTATGTCTCGCCCGGCGTATTAGTCGATATGACCAACGATATGAGCCTGGCGCGGCAGGAGATTTTTGGGCCGGTGCTCGCCGCCATTCCCTTCGATACCGAGGAGGAGGCGCTCAAGATCGCCAACGATACGATCTATGGCCTTGCCGGCGCCGTCTTCACCAAGGACATGGACCGCGCTCACCGCTTTTCCGAGGCGATCCATGCAGGCACCGTGTGGATCAACACCTACGATATGTCGAATTTCGCGACGCCTTTCGGCGGCTTCAAGCAATCCGGTTTCGGCCGCGACCGCTCGGTGCATGCGATCGATAAATATTGCGACTACAAGACCATTTGGCAGCAGTTCGGTTGAGGTTTGCGGGGAGGCACGACCATGAGCAAGATCGTTTCCATTGAGATCACCCATCACCGCCTGCCGCTCGATCCGCCGTTCAAGGCTAGCTGGGACGGACGGCCGCGCCGGCATTTCGATGCGACGATCGTCCGTGTTCGGGATGATGAGGGCCGCGATGGCATCGGTTCCGGCGACCTGATGAAGGGCTTCGATGGGCACGAGGACCTGTTCATCGGCGAGGATCCGCGGCATCTGGAGCGCCACTACGAGGTCCTCTCGCATATCAATTTCCATTATGGCCGCTGCTGGCCGATGGACCTGGCGCTGTGGGATCTCTCCGGCAAGATTACCGGCGAGCCGGTTTGGCGGATGCTCGGCGGTCGCGCCAGTCGTGTGCGGCTCTATGCCTCCTCCGGCGTGCTGCGTGAGCCGGCTTCGATGGCCGAGCAGGCGGAACGCTATCTGGAAGAAGGCTTTCCGGCGATGAAGGTGCGCTTCTCTTCGTCGGCGGGCGGACGCGGCAGTTGGCGGGACGATGTAAAGGCCCTGGAGGCGATTCGAGCCCGCGTCGGCACCAAGCTGGAGCTGATGGTCGACTGTAACCAGGGTTGGCGCATGCCCTGGGATACGACATTGCCGTGGACCTTCAAGGATGCGCTGGCGGTTGCCAAAGAGCTGGAGCGGCTCGGAATATACTGGATGGAAGAGCCGCTGCACCGTTCGGACCGCAAGGGCATGAAGGAGCTGAAACAGGCGACTTCGGTCCGCATAGCCGGCGGCGAGATGACGCGCGAGCTCTACGAATTCCGGGACATCATCGAAGAGCGCGCCTTCGATGTCATCCAGCCGGATGTGGCGCTGGTCGGCGGCATTAGCGGCTGCCGGCGGCTGGTCTACCAGGCGCGGGAGGCGGGTGTCCAATTTACGCCGCACTCATGGACGAATGGTATCGGTGTGCTGGCGAACGCGCATTTGACCGCGGGTGTCGGCGATGCGCCTTGGCTCGAATATCCGTACGACAATCCGGAATGGAGCGAGGCCCGTCGTGACTATCCGATGGCGATGCCGCTTAAGCACGATGAGGGTTGGCTGGATTTGGGGCTTTCTCCCGGCCTCGGCGTTGTTCTCGATGAAGAACGTCTAAAAGCCACCCGCATCTGACATGATGATGCTCGGCCTCTCCCCGGTCGGGTTTCGTTTCCCACCTTATTTGCCGCCCAACGGTCTCCGTTGGACGGCTTTTTTCTCGGACATGGATGATGTGCGCGCCGTCTGCTCGCGCGTTCGGGCCCAGCGAATGACCGGGCGTTCCAGGAAGAAATAGCTGGCAGTTCCGATCGCGAAGACAATGACGGTTGCGACGAGGCTCGATGTGATCCAGCCGCCGAGCACGTCATTTGAGCCGGTGCCGAAGGTCCAAGGGAAAAGCGTGGTCGCCAGCGTCAGCACGATATCCTGCCAGATATAGACGCCGAAGGAGACGGTGGCGACATAACGGCTGAGACGATTGTCGAGCAGCTTTGCCAGCAGCAGCGATTGCGGAAGCGTGGCAAGCGCGACAGCGGCCGCCAGGGGAAGCAGCGGGAATTGGTAGGGAATGCCAAGCCAGGCATAGCCTTCCGATGCGCCACCGATGGACTGCGGCAACTGCCATGCGCCCATGACGATCGCGAGTGCCCCGATGATATCGTAGACTGCCGAGCGGCGAGCCGGCAGGATGGTCTGGATCCCGGCTGTCAGCATCCCGATCGCAAATATTGCGAAGAAGCCGATGGGATTGAAGCGTGGCATCCATTCCTTGGCGCCACCCTGAAAGCCATATTCCCATCCCCGCCCGACGGTGTCCGTCGGCAGATAGGTAACCACCAGCCAATGGCCGACCAGTGAGACGGCGATGATGCCGATCCAGAGCAGGCGGCTGACGAGAACGGAGCGTGATCTCGGCACCGCATACAACAGCAGCAGAAAGCCGATCGGCAAAAGCACATAGCAGGTCGTTTCGAAGGGGATCGACCACAATGGCCCGTCACCCTGCACCGGAAAAAAGGTGCGCCAGTGCCATTGGCTCATCAGGAAGACGCCGGCGATATAGCTGCCGATCAGCTCTCCATCGAGCGGAAACCCATAGATCGTGAAACTGAGCACGAAGCCGACCGTCAGGGCAAACCAGAAGCCAGGCAGGATGCGGGCAGCGCGCCGCATAGCGTAGATCTTTAAAGACGGCAACGGCTGGGCTCTATCGAGGGCCAGCCAAAAGGGACGCGAGAGAAGAAAGCCGCTGAGAACGAAAAAGACCGTGACGCCGTGATTGCCGAAGCGTGCCAATATGAAGGTTAGGTCCAAAGCCGGAGGAATTTTGTTGAAATTCATTCGAAGCGCGAGATGGTGAACGAGCACCATCAGACATGCGACGGCCCGCATGAAATCCGCTCCTCCCAGACGCTTCTCGTTCTCCATCCCCGTCCCGCCGAAACTGCCTGCCTTGGGTTAGGTCATCGAGGCGACTTCGGCAAGTACGGCGTTCCGGCAAGGTAAACTTCTGAGTGCACAACAGACGCCCGAACCTGAAACGCCAGGTCCGGGCGTCAAACCGCTCTTCCGTACCTGCCAGAAACGAAAGACCGGATTCGAATATTGCTGAAGGCGATCAGGCGGCGATGGAACGATAGGGGCGCGTTGTCCGGGCTGGTTTCAAGGCCGCGCTCCACCAATTCAGCCGCGCCATCATCTGCACCAGCGCTCGACGGGCTTCGATCGGGTTTTCGAGAGCGCCATCTTCGGCGAACCGGCCCCATGGATTGGCGAAGCTGACGGTGTCGCGCACCGTGACGGCATGCAGCTCGGCAAAGACCAGCCGCAACTGTTCGACGGCGCGAAGCCCGCCGGAAATGCCGCCATAGGAGACGAAGGCGACCGGCTTGCCCTGCCATGGCTCGTAAACGAGATCGAGCACGAATTTTAGCGAGGCGGTGAAGCTGTGATTGTATTCCGGCGTGACGACGATGTAGGCATCGGCCTCGGAGAGCCGCTCGGCAAGGGCCGCGACCGCCGGATGCTCCCTATCGTGGAGGACGGGGAGGCCGAATTCGAGCGGATCGATAATGTCGATGTCGATCAGCGGATAGTTCGCCAGTTCGCGGACGACCCAATTGACCACGCGGTCACATAGTCGGCCCTTGCGGGTGCTGCCGTAGAGAATTGCCAGACGGGTTGGTTCTGTCATGCGTTGCTCCTGCTTTACGCGCTTCGGAGCAGGAGCTATAGAACCTCAAGTAAAGTTGAGGTCAAGAGCTCATTATGGGAAAAATCGAATCCGATGAATTTTCCAAATTGCTGACGGTGGGCGAGGTGGCAGCGCGCAGCGGCGTTGCGGTTTCGGCGCTGCATTTCTACGAGACGAAAGGGCTGATCGAGAGCCATCGCAGCCGTGGCAACCAGCGGCGTTATGCCCGCGAGGTCTTGCGCCGGGTGGCGGTCATCAAGGTGGCACAGCGTGTGGGCATTCCGCTTGCGGAGATTCAGGCGGCACTCGATACGCTGCCGCAAAGCCGGACGCCGACAGGCGCCGATTGGCGGGCGCTTTCTGCGCAATGGAAGGATGATCTCGATAACAGGATCAGGCGGCTGCAGGGTTTGCGGGATAAGCTCGACGGCTGTATCGGCTGCGGCTGCCTCTCGATGCAGAGCTGTCCTCTGCGCAATCCCTGGGATGAGCTGGCAAAAGAAGGGCCTGGGCCGCGTCTGCTGGATCCCTAGACTGCCGTGCGTTCATTTGAACGCACAATTCTCCCACCATTTGAGCACTCGCATCGCCCGCAACGTGATCCACCGCGAAGGCTTGCCCTCCCCGTCATCGACGTCGAACCACGCGCGTCCCGCCGGGCTCCAGTCCAGCGGCCATGTGCCGTTCTCCAGGCGTCTGGAATGAACATGGTCGATCGCCTCGCCAAGTCGCGGATCCGGATCAGCGCCGGTCAGTATGGCGGCAAAGCGGAAGTAGTCGAGCGCACGCAAAATGTCGTAGCGCCACCGATTGGGATGCACGAAGCGGAGAAATCGCTCGTCTGCGGGTTCGCCGGTACCGAGACGGCGGAACAGGTTGCGCTGCAGGAGATATTCTTCGCCCGATCTGCGCGCCTCTCGGGAGTCAGGCGTTCCCCCGGTAGCCTTCTCATATTCCAGAAGTCCCTCCAGCACATTGATGGTGCTGGCGAAGGATGAGCGGACCGAACCGTTGGCTCTTTCACAGTTCCAGCCGCCGTCTTCGAGACATTCGCTCACCAGCCTGCGAACAATGGGTGAGATGTCTGCCCCGAAATAGGCGCCATCGGCAACCGTCCGGCCGTTGATACACTCCTCGACTTCGCCGTCCCAGAAGGGTTGGCCGCCTTCTTCCCAGCGTGAATTGGCGCCGATCAGGTCGACCGTCCGTTTTGCCCGATCCGATGATGGATCGAGGCCAAACTCCCGAAGCTGCGACAGGGAAAAGGTCGTGGCCGTCCAGGGCTGACCGCGCTCCCGCCACTCGCTGCGATCGAAATCGCGCGGCAAGAAGGCGCCGCCTGCCCATTGCCCGTCCGCGTCCTGGCAAGAGAGAAGTCTGGCGCCCCAGCCCTCGCTTTCCACCTTGGCCCGCTCTGCCCGCCATGCCGCTTCCGGGGCCTCAAGCAGGTCGCGCATCACCTGCCATCGGATCGATGGATCGGAGTCGAGAAGCCATTCGATCACCGCGCTGGAGTCGGTCATGGAGGCGAGCCTATCAGCAATCTGGGCGATAACTCTCTTTTAACGGCTTCCGCGGGCCTACGCCAGCCCGATGCGCTTGCGAGAAATCCGGCTGGTCTCTTCGCTTGCCCACCTATTCAAGCATGAACGCGCGTGCCGGCCATGTAATCATCCAGCGCGGCGGCTTCATCCTTCGAAAGATAGAGGCCCTTCTTCGAACGGCGCCAAAGGACGTCGGCGGCGGTATAGGCCCATTCATGCGCCATAAGATAGCGGACTTCAGCCTCATAAAGATCACTGCCGAAGTGGCGGCCGAGATCGGCCGTGGTCTTCGCCTCTCCAAGGAGCATGGCGGCGCGGGTGCCATACCGGCGCACCAGCCGGCGGGCATGCGGGTCGGCGAGGAAAGGATAGCGCGCCTTCAGCTTGGTGACTTCGGCCTCATAGCCGCGAACCGGGAAGTCACCGCCGGGCAAGGAGCTCTTGCCCGTCCATGGCGTACCTTTAAGACCGATGACCTCGCCGATCTTTTCCAGCGCATGTTCGCTTAAGCGGCGATACGTGGTGAGCTTGCCGCCGAAGACGTTCAGCAACGGCGCCTGACCTTCGGCGCCTTCGACCTTCAGCACGTAATCGCGCGTTGCTTCCTGCGCCTT
Source organism: Rhizobium sp. BR 362 (assembly GCF_036528765.1). Classification (NCBI taxonomy): domain Bacteria; kingdom Pseudomonadati; phylum Pseudomonadota; class Alphaproteobacteria; order Hyphomicrobiales; family Rhizobiaceae; genus Rhizobium; species Rhizobium sp. BR 362. The sequence continues at coordinate 40,662 of NZ_JARWGH010000014.1, forward strand.
CGAGGCGCCGTCGTCATAGAGCGGGCGTACGGCGGAATAGGTCCAGACGATATCCTCGCGGCGCACCGGCTCCTTGAAATATTCGCTGGCGGCATTGCAGAGGTAGGTGGTTTCCTCGTCAGAAATCTTGACATCCTTCGGATCGTCCTTGTAGTCGCGGTCCGTCGTGCCGATTAGGGTGAAATCCTGTTCGTAGGGGATGGCGAAGATGATGCGGTTATCCGGATTCTGGAAGAAATAGGCGCGGGGATCGTCGAACTTCTTGCGGACGATAATATGGCTGCCCTGCACCAGGCGGACATTGTGCACTTGGTTCTTGCCGAACGCATCGGACAGAACATGGTCGACCCAGGGACCGGCGGCGTTGACGAGCATGCGCGACTGGAACGCGCGTTTCTCGCCGGTGACGGTGTCCTGCGTTTCGATCGTCCAGGCGGCGCCTTCACGGCGGGCGAAGGTGACCTTGGTTCGCGGCATGATCGTTGCGCCGCGGTCGGCCGCATCGCGGGCGTTGAGCACGACCATGCGCGCGTCGTCCACCCAGCCGTCGGAATATTCGAAGGCCTTGGTGAACAGCGCCTTCAGCGGTTTGCCCGCCGGGTCTTTCTTCATGTCGAGCGTCGCTGTCGGCGGCAGCAGCTTGCGGCCGCCGAGATGATCATAGAGGAAGAGGCCGAGGCGGATGAGCCAGGCCGGGCGGATCCCGCCCTTGTGATAGGGCAGCACGAAACGCATCGGCCAGATGATGTGCGGCGCCATCGCCCAGAGCACTTCACGCTCCATCAGCGACTCGCGCACGAGGCGGAATTCGTAGTGTTCGAGATAGCGCAAGCCGCCATGGATGAGCTTGGTGGCTCCGGACGAAGTGCCGGAAGCGAAATCATTCATTTCCGCAAGAGCCACTTTATAGCCGCGTCCGGCAGCGTCACGAGCGATGCCGCAGCCGTTGATGCCGCCGCCGATAACGAAAATGTCGTAAATCTGCTCGCTCACCCGCCCCTCCGAAAAGGTTTTCCATTCCGAGAAACGGAAAATCCGAAAATTGATTCATCTAAAACGAAATCAATCCGAATGTCAAACGAACGTTTCGTGACGAAAGCGATGAGAGGGGTCAATTCTGGCGGCGGGAGGTTTCCAGCAGGCGCACGCCGTGTTCGGCCGCGGCGGCGCGGACGGACTCGACGCGACATTCGTCGGTAACGAAGGTGTGGACTTGCGAGAGATGGCCGATGCGCACGGGGGCGGTGCGTTCGAACTTGGTGCTGTCGGCCACGAGGATGACATGGCGGGCGTTGGCAATGATCGCCTGCGCCACTTTCACTTCGCGGAAATCGAAATCCAGAAGCGCGCCATCGGCATCGACGGCCGAGGTGCCGATGATGGCGTAGTCCACCTTGAATTGCTTGATGAAGTCGACCGCCGCTTCCCCGACAATGCCGCCGTCCGAGCCGCGCACGACGCCGCCGGCAATGACCACCTCGATCGACGGGAAAATGCGCAACTTATTGGCAACGTTGATGTTGTTGGTAATGACCATTAGTTCGTGGTGGCCGAGAAGGGCCTCTCCGACCGCTTCCGTCGTGGTGCCGATATTGATGAAAAGGGAGGTGTTGTTGGGGATGAGGCCGGCGGCGGCGCGGCCGATCGCCTGCTTTTCGGGGGCGGCGATGGAGCGGCGCGCTTCGTATTTGACGTTTTCCGTGCCGCCGGGAAAGATCGCGCCGCCGTGGACGCGCGATAGAACGCGGCCGTCGCAAAGGTCGTTCAGATCCTTGCGGATCGTTTGCGGCGTCACGGAAAAGCGGAGCGCCAGTTCCTCCACCAGCACGCGCCCCTCAGCCTTGGCGATCTCCAGAATTTCCGTCTGGCGTCCGGATAGGAACATTGTCGACGCTCCCTTTCTTTCGTTTTTTCGTCATCATATGATAAAGTGAAAATTCCGCAATTGCCGACGCGCGGAATCTGCAATTTGGGGAGGTCGTGGTGTTTCATCCGAAGCTATTCGAAAATCGCAATGTCGTGGTTACCGGCGCCGGCCGTGGCATCGGGCTGGAGGTGGCGCGGCAGTTTCTCGATTGCAGCGCGCGCGTTCTCGTCCATGTCGGCCGCGACCCCGGCCGCGAGCTGCCGGATTTCCTGCTGGAGGCCGAGCTCGATCGCCGCGCCTTTCTCGTTCCCGCTGATTTCACCAGTGAAAGCGGCACGAGGGACTTTGCTCTTGCGGCTGCTGACGTGTTCGACCGCGTCGATGTGCTCGTCAACAATGCGGGAACCATGATTGGCCGCTTTCCGGCCGGCGAATTGACCGACGAGTGGTATGACCGGATTGTTCAGCTCAACCAGACCTCCGTCGTCGAGGTGACAAGGGCGCTATTGCCGCTATTGCGGGCGGCGGGACAGGCGGCAATCGTCAATACGGTTTCGATCTCAGCCTTGACAGGAGGCAGTCCGGGCTCGGCGATCTATTCGGCCTCCAAAGCCTTCGTCGCTACCTATTCGAAGGCTTTGGCGCGGGAGCTGGCGCCGGACGGTATCCGGGTGAATTGCGTATCGCCGGGGACCATCGCCACCGATTTTCACGAGCGTTATTCGTCGAAGGAAAAGCTCGAACAGACCCGCCGATCGATCCCGCTGCAGCGTCTGGGCACAGCGGAGGATTGCGCGCCCGCCTATCTCTTCCTCGCCGCGCCGACGCTCTCCGGCTACATCACGGGGCAGGTCATCGAGATCAATGGCGGACAGCTTATCTGCTGATAAATCGGACCTTTTTTGGTGTTCTGCGACTTTTTGAGCCAGCATATCGACTCATAACATTATAACCATATCTCTATGTGAGTTTATCACTAGAGGCTATCCTATGTCGTTGTCTCCACCGCCTGGCGGTGCTGCCGAGCATAATGTCGAGGAACTGACTGCAAACGCTCGAAGGGCGAGCGTTCTGCTGAAAGCTCTGTCGCACGAGACGCGGCTGAGCATCCTCTTCATGCTGGCCAAGCGCGAGAAGACCGTGACGGAGATCGAGGAGCTTCTCGGCCTGCAACAGGCGGTGGTCTCGCAGCATCTGGCGCGGTTGCGGCTGGAAAAGCTGGTCGACACCCGCCGTGAAGGTCGGCTCGTCTATTATGCCGTCGCCAGTTCCGAAATCTGCGCCGTGGTCAATTCGCTGCAGCAGATCTTTTGCATGGGCGATTGCTGATAGTCCTCACATCCGGCCGATCGTGCCATGCCCTTCGGATCGACTTGAACGGCGGCGACAAGCTCGGAAATTCCTGAAGCCTCGGTTTGGCCTTCAATTCATCATCGTATCGTCAACTGACTGACACGACAATGTTATGCAGGGACGCTAATACTCCTTCAAGACATAAAAGGAGGATAGGTCCGTGCAGAATAATGAGATGACGATGTCGGAAGTTCTGCGAGATCCGATGATCCGGCAGATGCTGCGCGCTGATCGCGTGTCGTTGAGCGAATTTGCCAGGCTTCTGAAGAAAACGGCCCGTGCGAGACATGCAGCCTCTGCCGAAGAGCGTGCGATACCGCTCGTTCCTCCCGCTCTCATCGAACGTCCATCTGCCGGCGGCGAGGCAGGTCTCTAGGGAATTTCCGCAGAGGCGCAGCCTTAGGCGGATCTCTATCCCACGCCGCGCTCCCGTTTCCAATATTGCGCTGATCGGCTGGCCCGTTTAACTCTCGTGTTCAGGAGAGTTAAATGATCGACAAGCTGGAATTCTTCATCGCGCTTGCCAACCAGAAGCATTTCGGCCGTGCCGCGGAGGAATGCGGCGTGACGCAGCCGACATTGTCGGCGGCGATCAGGCAGTTGGAGGATCAGCTCGGCGTCATGCTCGTCAGCCGTGGCTCGCGTTTTCAGGGTTTGACGCCGGAGGGTCAGCGGGTGCTGGAGTGGGCCCGTCGCATCGTCGGCGACACCAGAACCATGCGCGAGGAAATGCGGGCGGCTCGCAAGGGGCTTGCCGGCCACATCCGCATCGCCGCCATTCCGACGGCGCTCGCCATGGTGCCGAAAATCACGGCGCCGTTTCAGGAGCGGCATCCCGACGTCACCTTCTCCATCACCTCGCGCAATTCACTGCAGGTGTTGAGCCTGCTCGAAAACCTCGAGATCGATGCCGGCATCACCTATCTGGAAAATGAGCCGCTCGGCCGCGTCACCAGCGTGCCGCTTTACGCCGAGCGCTATCATCTGATTACCGCCGCGGGCAGCCCTTTGGCGGAGCGTGCAAGCGTGACCTGGAAGGAAGTCGGCCATCTTCGGCTTTGTCTATTGACGGCCGACATGCAGAACCGGCGGATCATCAACCGACATTTGGCCGAAGCGGGCGCTACGGCGCAGCCGACGCTGGAGTCCAATTCGATGATCGTCCTGTTTGCCCATGTCCAGACCGGTCGCTGGGCTAGCATTATGCCGAAGAATATTGCCGATTCCTTCGGCTTCCCGGCCGATATTCACAAAATCCCCATTACGGAGCCGGATGCGGAACATCTCGTCGGCCTGGTTGCGACCCATCGTGAGCCATTCACGCCGCTCGTCTCCGCTTTGTTGCACGAGGCGAGATTGCTTGCTGAAAGTGGCAAAGATTGATAGAATTTTTCTATCGATTGACGAGACTGCGTTATTGATCCCTCTGTTCTTCCCTGCGATTTTTATTTCATTGGCCATGCGTTGCGCGTGTCAGAGGAGAAGCCTGGGAGGCTGCTTATGAGTTTGCATCTTGGTTCGGGCGAGATCGCGGCCCGCGCCGGCGTCATCATCGAGCGCATGAAGTCGATGGAAGGTCCGCTCCTGCCGATCCTGCATGGGATCCAGGAGGAGTTCGGGTATGTGCCGCAGGATACGCTGCCACTGATCGCCCAGGCACTCAATTTGTCGCGCGCCGAAGTGCATGGCGTGATGACCTTCTATCATGACTACCGCGATCATCCCGCCGGCCGCCATGTGCTGAAGCTCTGTCGCGCCGAAGCCTGTCAATCGATGGGCGGCGACCGGTTCGCCGAGCGGGTCAAACAATTGCTTGGCATCGATTTCCACCAGACGACGCTCGACGGCAGCGTGACGCTGGAGCCGGTCTACTGTCTCGGCCTCTGCGCCTGTGCGCCGTCGGCGATGCTGGATGGCGAGCTTCATGGTCGCCTGGACGATGAGGCTGTCGAAGATCTCGTGATGGAGGCGCGCCGATGACGGTAAAGATTTACGTTCCCCGCGACGCCGCTGCTCTTTCCCTAGGTGCCGAGAAGGTGGCCAACGCGGTGGCGCAGGAGATTGCTAGCCGCGGCCTTGATGCGCAGATCGTGCGCAACGGCTCGCGCGGCATGTTCTGGCTGGAGCCCCTCGTCGAGGTCGAGGTTGACGGCAAGCGCATCGGTTACGGGCCGGTGAAGGCCAAGGATGTGGCTGGTATCTTCGATGCCGGGCTGATTGCAGGCGGCGCTCATCCGCTCTGTCTCGGGGAGGTCGAAAACCTTCCATTCCTTAAGGAACAGACCCGTCTCACCTTCGCTCGTTGCGGCGTCACGGATCCTCTTTCTCTGCAGGACTATGAAGCCCATGGCGGCCTCAAGGGCCTGCGTCGTGCCGCCGGCATAGCTGCGGCCGACATCGTGAAAGAAGTGACCGACTCAGGCCTGCGCGGCCGCGGCGGTGCGGGCTTTCCGACCGGCATCAAATGGAAGACCGTGCTCGACGCGCCGGGGACACGCAAATACATCGTCTGCAATGCCGACGAAGGCGATAGCGGCACCTTCGCCGACCGCATGATCATGGAGGGCGATCCCTTCGTGCTGATCGAGGGCATGGCGATTGCCGGCCTCGCAACCGGCGCGACCAAGGGCTTCGTCTACACGCGCTCGGAATATCCGCATGCGATCGCCGCAATGACCGAGGCGGTTGAAATCGCGCGCAAGGCCGGCATCCTCGGCGCTTCGGTGCTTGGTTCCGGCAAGGCTTTCGACATGGAGATCCGCACCGGCGCGGGCGCCTATGTCTGCGGCGAAGAGACATCGCTGCTCAACAGCCTGGAAGGCAAGCGCGGCGTCGTGCGCGCCAAGCCGCCGTTGCCGGCGCACAAGGGTCTGTTCGACTGCCCGACCGTCATCAACAACGTCATCTCGCTCGCCTCCGTTCCCGTCATCATGGACAAGGGCGCAGCCTTTTATCGTGATTTCGGCATGGGCCGTTCGCGCGGCACGATTCCTCTCCAGATCGCCGGCAACGTCAAATATGCTGGCCTTTATGAGACCGCCTTCGGCCTGTCGCTCGGCGATATCGTCGACGGGATCGGCGGTGGCACGAGGACTGGCCGGCCGGTGAAGGCGGTGCAGGTCGGCGGGCCGCTGGGCGCTTATTTCCCGCGTGCCCTGTTCGATACGCCGTTCGACTACGAGGCCTTTGCGGCCAAGGATGGTCTGATCGGTCACGCCGGCATCGTCGTTTTCGATGATACCGCCGATATGCTGAAACAGGCACGTTTTGCGATGGAATTCTGTGCGGTCGAAAGCTGCGGCAAGTGCACGCCCTGCCGTATCGGCTCGATCCGCGGCGTAGAAACGGCCGATAACATCGCGCGCGGCATCGAACCAGAGAAGAACCGCGCCTTGCTTGCCGATCTCTGCAACACGATGAAGTTCGGCTCGCTCTGCGCACTCGGCGGTTTCACGCCCTATCCTGTCATGAGCGCGATGACCCATTTCCCGGAGGACTTTTCTCCGGCTCCCTTGATTGAAGCGGCGGAGTAAGATCCATGTCCCTCGTTCACGAAATCGACTACGGCACACCCGCCTCCCAATCCGAAACCATGGTGACGCTCACCATCGACGGGCGCCAGATTACGGTGCCGGAAGGCACGTCGATCATGCGCGCCTCGATGGAAGCCGGCATTGAGGTGCCGAAGCTCTGCGCCACCGATATGATGGATGCCTTCGGCTCCTGCCGACTCTGCCTCGTCGAGATCGAAGGGCGCAATGGTACGCCAGCCTCGTGCACCACGCCGGTGGCGCCCGGTATCGTCGTGCATACGCAGACGGGCCGACTGAAGGACATCCGCCGCGGCGTGATGGAACTCTATATTTCGGATCATCCGCTGGACTGTCTGACCTGCGCTGCCAATGGCGATTGCGAATTGCAGGACATGGCTGGTGCTGTCGGCCTGCGCGATGTGCGCTATGGCTATGAGGGCGACAACCACGTCAAGGCGCGCAACAACGGCGAAATCAATCTGAAATGGGCGCCGAAGGACGAGTCCAATCCCTATTTCACCTTTGATCCCGCGAAGTGCATCGTCTGCTCCCGCTGCGTGCGCGCCTGTGAGGAAGTGCAGGGCACCTTTGCGCTGACCATCGAGGGCCGTGGTTTCGACTCGCGCGTCTCGGCCGGCATTCACGAGAATTTCATCGATAGCGAATGCGTCTCCTGCGGTGCCTGCGTGCAGGCCTGCCCGACCGCGACGCTGACCGAGAAATCGGTAATATCGATCGGTCAGCCGGAACATTCTGTTGTCACCACCTGCGCCTATTGCGGCGTCGGCTGCTCCTTCAAGGCGGAAATGCGCGGCGAGGAAGTGGTCCGCATGGTGCCGTGGAAGGACGGCCAGGCCAATCGCGGTCATTCCTGCGTCAAGGGCCGCTTCGCCTATGGCTATTCAACTCACAAGGATCGCATCCTCAATCCGATGGTCCGTGAAAAGATCACCGACCCTTGGCGCGAAGTGACCTGGGACGAGGCCTTTGCCCATATCGCCACCGAGTTCAAGCGGCTGCAATATCAGTACGGCCGCGACTCCGTTGGCGGCATCACCTCGTCGCGCTGCACCAATGAAGAGACCTACCTAGTGCAGAAGCTGGTGCGCGCCGGCTTCGGCAACAACAATGTCGATACCTGCGCCCGCGTCTGCCACTCGCCGACCGGCTACGGTCTCGGCCAAGCCTTCGGCACCTCGGCTGGCACGCAGGATTTCGACAGCGTCGAACATACCGATGTCGTCATCGTCATCGGCGCCAATCCGACGGATGGCCATCCGGTCTTCGGCTCGCGGCTGAAGAAGCGGTTGCGTCAGGGCGCCAAGCTTATCGTCATCGATCCGCGCCGCATCGATCTGGTGCGCACGCCGCATGTGGAGGCGAGCTATCACCTGCCGCTTAAGCCCGGCACCAATGTCGCTATGCTGACGGCGCTTGCCCATGTCATCGTCACCGAAGGGCTTTTCGACGAGAAGTTTATTCGCGAACGTTGCGACTGGTCGGAGTTCGAGGACTGGGCCGCCTTCGTCGCCGAGCCGCAGCACAGCCCGGAAGAAACGGAAAAATTCACCGGCGTTCCGGCCGATCTCGTTCGTGGCGCAGCGCGTCTTTATGCCAAGGGCGGCAATGGCGCGATCTATTATGGCCTCGGCGTCACCGAGCACAGCCAGGGTTCGACTACGGTCATGGCGATCGCCAATCTTGCCATGGCGACCGGCAATATCGGCCGTCCGGGCGTCGGCGTGAATCCGCTGCGCGGCCAGAACAATGTGCAGGGCTCGTGCGACATGGGTTCCTTCCCGCACGAACTGACAGGCTATCGCCACATCTCGGACGACGCTACGCGCGAGGTCTTCGAAAAGCTCTGGGGCGTGAAGCTTAACAACGAGCCTGGCCTTCGCATTCCGAACATGCTCGATGCGGCCGTCGACGGCACGTTCAAGGGCATCTACATCCAGGGCGAGGATATCCTGCAGTCCGATCCGGATACCAAGCATGTCGCAGCCGGCCTTGCCGCGATGGAATGCGTCGTCGTCCACGATCTTTTCCTGAACGAGACGGCCAACTACGCGCATGTCTTCCTGCCCGGCTCCACCTTCCTGGAAAAGGACGGCACCTTCACCAATGCCGAGCGCCGCATCAACCGCGTGCGCAAGGTCATGACCCCGCGCAACGGCTATGCCGATTGGGAAGTGACGCAGAAGATGGCACAGGCCATGGGGCTTGCCTGGAACTACTCGCATCCGTCCGAGATCATGGACGAGATCGCCGCGACGACGCCTACCTTCGCTCTGGTCTCCTACGACTATCTGGACAAAATGGGCTCGGTGCAGTGGCCCTGCAATGAAAAGACGCCGCTCGGCTCGCCGATCATGCATGTCGACGGCTTCGTGCGCGGCAAGGGCAAGTTCATCCGCACCGAATATGTGGCGACCGACGAGCGCACCGGACCGCGCTTCCCGCTGCTGCTCACCACCGGGCGCATTCTCAGCCAGTACAATGTCGGCGCGCAGACGCGGCGTACCGAGAATATCGTCTGGCATGCGGAGGATCGTTTGGAAATCCATCCGCACGATGCAGAGCAGCGCGGCATCCGCGATGGCGACTGGATCAAGCTTGCCAGCCGCTCCGGCGACACGACGCTGAGGGCGCTGATTACCGACCGCGTTGCCCCGGGCGTCGTCTATACGACCTTCCACCATCCGAACACGCAGGCAAACGTCATCACCACCGACTACACCGACTGGGCAACGAACTGCCCGGAATACAAGGTGACGGCGGTGCAGGTCTCGCCTTCCAACGGCCCGTCGCAATGGCAGATGGACTATGATGAGCAGGCGCGGCAATCTCGCCGGATTGCCGGGAAGCTGGAGGCGGCTGAGTGAGAATGGATGGGCCGATCCCTTCTCCCCTCGGGGAGAAGGTGCCCGAAGGGCGGATGAGAAGGGCTTTCCGCGCGGGCGGAACTGTCCTTCGCTTGCGCTCAGAACGCTCGGAACTATCGCTCCTCGCCCCCCTCATCCGACGCTTCGCGCCACCTTCTCCCAGAGGGGGAGAAGGGAGGGCACCCGCATGACCCGCTTCAAACCCACCACCACAGCCACTGAGACCGTGCGCCGTAATGGCATCGTCCGCTCCGGAACGCGCATCGTACCGGAAGAGGTGCCGATCGCTTTTTCCTATGGCGGCTCCTCGCATGCGGTGATGATGGGAACGCCTGCCGACATCAACGATTTTGCGGTTGGATTCAGTCTGACCGAGGGCATCATCACCAATATCGATCAGATTGCCGCAGTCGAGCCGATCGAGGACGAGCAGGGGATCGATGTGCAGATCACCTTGGTCGATGATGCTGCGGATGCATTGCGTGCCCGGCGGCGGCATATGGCGGGGCCGGTCGGCTGCGGGCTCTGCGGCATCGAATCGATCGAGCAGGCGGTGCGCAAGGTGCCGGATGTTTCGACGGTCGGGCTGACGGTCTCGCATGGAGATATTGTCAAAGCGGTCGCTCTTTTGAGCGATGGGCAGTTGTTGAACCGCGAGACCCGCGCCGTGCATGGGGCGGGCTTTTTTGTTCCGGGCAAGGGATTGATCGCCGTGCGGGAGGATGTCGGGCGCCACAACGCCTTGGATAAGCTCTGCGGCGCCGTCATCCGTTCCGGCCACAAGGGCTCCGAGGGCGTCGTTGCCGTCACGAGCCGTCTTTCCGTCGAGATGGTGCAGAAGGCTGCAATATTGGGAAGCTCCGTCCTTGTTGCCATTTCTGCTCCGACGGCACTCGCCATCCGCACCGCCGATGAGGCCGGCATGACCCTGGTGGCACTGGTGCGCGGCGACGATTTCGAGATTTTCACCCATCCGCAGCGCATTACTCCAGGGAGCATCGCCGATGTCGCCTGACGAAACACCCCACGGCAAAACGTCAGCCAAGCTCGTCTATATGGCGAACCAGATCGCCACTTTCTTCAAAACGCAGCCGGCCAATGAGGCGGTGCAGGGCGTTGCAACGCATATCAATAAATTCTGGGATCCGCGGATGCGGCGGCAGTTTTTCGAAATAATTGATAATGGAAACAGCGGGCTGGATCCCCTAGTGCTGGAGGCGGCCGCCTTGATCCACAGGCCGGAGCCAGTTAAGCAAAACTGATGCAGCCTTAGTATTAGGAATTAGTAATAAGAAAGAGGAGAGGAGGAGTCTGCCTACCTATACACTTTAAAGTAGAATAATTATAAATCCCAAGTCTCTGAATCAAGGAGGAGTTGTTCATGACGACTGCGGAAACAGATATTTCAAGAGAAACAGTAACATCAGGTTTGCTCGATCGCGAGCGCATTATCGCCAAGCCCGGCTTCAACCGATGGCTGGTGCCACCGGCAGCCTTGGCGATCCATCTTTGCATCGGCATGGCTTACGGCTTCAGCGTCTTCTGGCTGCCATTGTCGAAAGCGCTGGGCATATCGCCGCCGCCGGCCGAATGCACCAGTCTCAATCTTCTTTCTGCCCTCGTCACCACTACTTGTGACTGGCGCGTCAGCGATCTTGGCTGGATCTATACGTTGTTCTTCGTGCTGCTCGGTTCTTCGGCTGCCATCTGGGGCGGTTGGCTGGAGCGGGTCGGGCCGCGCAAAGCGGGCGTCGTCTCGGCCTGCTGCTGGTGCGGCGGCATTCTGATTGCCGCAATCGGCGTCATCTTCCATCAGCTCTGGCTGATGTGGATGGGCGCCGGCATCGTCGGCGGCGTAGGTCTCGGTCTGGGCTATATCTCGCCGGTGTCGACGCTGATCAAATGGTTTCCCGACCGGCGCGGCATGGCGACGGGCATGGCGATCATGGGCTTTGGCGGCGGAGCGATGATCGGCGCGCCGCTCGCCAACCTGCTGATGACCAGCTTCCGCGGCGACGGCTCGGTCGGAGTCTGGCAGACATTCATCGTCATGGCGGCGATCTATTTCGTCTTCATGATGGGCGGCGCTTTCGGCTATCGCCTGCCGCCGGCCGGCTGGCGTCCGGAAGGTTGGACGCCGCCCGTCGCCAAGAGCACGATGATCACGACCAAGCACGTGCATTTGCGCGATGCCCATAAGACCAAGCAGTTCTGGCTGATCTGGGCGGTGCTGTGCCTCAACGTCTCGGCCGGCATCGGCGTGATCGGCATGGCGTCGCCGATGCTGCAGGAAATTTTCGGCGGTGCGCTGATCGGTCTGCCGGATGTGACGTTCGCTGCTCTCAGCAAGGACCAGGTGGCGGCCGTGGCTGCGATCGCTGCCGGCTTTGCCGGCCTGCTGTCGCTCTTCAATATCGGCGGGCGCTTCTTCTGGGCGTCGCTCTCCGACAAGATCGGCCGCAAGAACACCTATTATTGCTTCTTCGTCCTCGGCATCGCACTTTATACGCTTGCTCCCTGGGCGGCGGGCATTCACAGCAAGGTGCTGTTCGTCGGCGCCCTCTGCATCATCCTGTCGATGTATGGCGGCGGTTTCTCCACCATCCCGGCCTATCTCGCCGATATCTTCGGCACGCAGTTCGTCGGTGCCATCCATGGCCGGTTGCTGACCGCCTGGGCGACAGCCGGCATCATCGGCCCGGTGGTGGTCAATTATATCCGCGAGGCGCAGAAGGCGGCTGGCGTCGAAGGGGCGCAGCTTTACACCTTCACCATGTATATCCTCGCCGGTATGCTGGCGCTTGGCCTCATCGCCAATGCGCTGGTGAAGCCGCTTTCGAACAGATGGTTCATGTCGGATGACGAGGTTGCGGCTCTGCAGGCAAAAAGCGCTGCGGCCAATGCCGGCCCGACGGGCTCCTTCGGCATTGGCACGGGCGGCCTCGACGCGAAGGCGTTGATCGCCTGGGCGATCGTCGGCATCCCGCTGCTTTGGGGCGTCTGGGTGACGATCAAGAGCACATACGCGCTGTTTGGCTGACCCAGACATATTGATGGCATGAATAAAGCCGCCTCGGAAAACCGGGCGGCTTTATCTTTGTTCTTTGGACAATTCCGGGCGGAAAATCGCTAAGCGCGTTTCCTGGAGCCGCTTCAGGCGGCGACGAGTTCGTCCGCTTCGTTTTCCTTGAACATCTTGGCGAGGTTGAGGAAGCAGATCATGCCGCTTTCGGTGGCGATGATGCCTTCGCAATAGGCGCGGTCGAAGGAGGCGGTGACTTCGGGGACCGGCTGAACCTGGCTCGAGGAGATTGTCAGAATGTCGGAGACGCGGTCGACCAGCATGCCGATGACCATGTTGTGGACTTCGGCGACGACGATGGCGCTGCGTTCATTCGCGACCGTGCTCTTCATGCCGAGCTTATAGGCGAGGTCGATGATCGGAATGACCGATCCGCGAAGATTCATGACGCCGATGACATCGGCCGGCGAATGTGGGATCGGCGTCGACGGCGCCCAGCCGCGGATTTCGCGGATCGTGGTGGTCTTGACGCAGAACTCCTGATCATGAAGCCGGAAAGCAATGATCTCCAAAGTGTCGCCGCTGAAGCTGGTGGAATTGATCGTGGCCATGAACATCCTTCCCATTGAAGCATGGCGCCAAATCTGGCGCGCTATCAGGACGATAGCGCAAGAATGTTGCTCAAACCTAAACCGCAGAAAGGATTTCGGCGGGATATAGTTGAGCTCTCTCTCCGAGGGCTGGCTTATTGGGCCAGAACCTTGTCGAGCTGTTCCAGCGCCCAATCGACCTGGTCGCGGGTGATGACCAGCGGAGGCGCAAGGCGGATCGTGTGGTCATGCGTATCCTTGGCGAGCAGTCCGAGATCCTTGAGCTGATAGCAATATTGCCGCGCCCCGCCGGCTTCCGGCACCAGCTCCACCGCCATCATCAGACCGCGGCCGCGCACGTCCTTGACGATGTTGGAGCGGATCGAGCGCAAGCCTTCGAGGAAATAGTTGCCCATGACGGCAGCGTTCTCGATCATGCCCTCTTCGGTCAGGACACGCAGTGCGGCGCGGGCGACGGCGCAGGCCAGCGGATTGCCGCCGAAGGTGGAACCATGCTGGCCAGGCTTTAAGACGCCGAGCACTTCGGAATTGGAAAGCACGGCGGAGACAGGATAGAAGCCGCCCGACAGGGCCTTGCCGATCAGCGTCACGTCGGCTTCGATGCCCTCGTGCTCTTCAGCGAGCAGCTTCCCGGTGCGGCCGAGGCCCGTCTGGATCTCATCGAGAATGAGGGTGACGTTGTTGGCGGTGCAGAGTTCGCGCACGCGGGTGAAATAGCCGGGCGCGGGAATGATGACCCCGGCCTCGCCCTGGATCGGCTCGATCAGCGCCGCGACGGTGTTTTTATTGATCGCCGCCGCGAAGGCGTCGGCATCGCCGAAGGGGACGGTGCGGAAGCCCGGCGTATAGGGGCCGAAGCCGGTGCGGGCATCCGGATCGGTCGAGAAGCTGATGATGCTGAGCGTCCGGCCGTGGAAATTGTTGGAGCAGACGATGATCTCGGCCTGGTTTTCCGGAACGCCCTTCACCTCATAGCCCCATTTGCGCACGGCCTTGATCGCCGTCTCGACGGCTTCGGCGCCGGAGTTCATCGGCAGGATCTTATGCGAGCCGGTCAGCGCCGCCAGCTCCTCATAGAGATAGGCGAGCTGGTCATTGCGGAAGGCGCGGGAGGTGAGCGTCAGCTTGCCGGCCTGCTCGATCATCGCCTCGCGGATCTTCGGATGGCAATGGCCCTGGTTGATCGCCGAATAGGCGGAGAGGCAATCGAGATAGCGCTTGCCGTCGGTATCCCAGACATGGACGCCTTCGCCGCGGGTCAGCACGACATCGAGCGGCTTGTAATTATGGGCGCCGAGGCGCTGTTCGGTGGCAATGAGATCGCTTGAATCGCTCATAGTAACTTCCCCCCAGGAATTATGCTGCCCGTGTCGGGCGATCGAAAATGCGCCGTCCGAACAGGCTCGCCGCCATCTCCACCAGGACGCGGGCGCTCTTGCCGCGATCGTCGAGGAAGGGATTGAGCTCGACCAGATCGAGCGAAGAGACGAGGCCGCTGTCGGACAGCATTTCCATGATGAGATGGGCTTCGCGGAAGGTCGCGCCACCCGGTACCGTCGTTCCGACACCCGGCGCGATATCCGGATCGAGGAAATCGACGTCGAAGCTGACATGCAGCAGGCCGTTGGCGGCGCTGATCGTGTCCAGCACCCGGCGCATGATTGCCGCCACACCCTGCTCGTCGAGGGAGCGCATATCGAAGACGTTGACGCCGTGCTCGCGGATTTCCTGGCGCTCGTGCGGATCGACGGAACGTATGCCGACCTGAAATACCTTCTTCGGATCGACCAGCGGGCGGGAGGCCGGCAGGATCTCGGCAAATTCCGCTTCGCCGCAGAAGAAGGCAACCGGCATGCCGTGAATATTGCCCGACGGAGACGTGGTGGGGGAATTGAAATCCGAATGGGCGTCCAGCCAGAGCACGAACAGCGGCCGGCCGACCTCGGCGGCATGGCGCGCCATGCCGGAGACGCTGCCCATGGAGAGGCTGTGATCGCCACCGAGAATCAGCGGGAAGCCGCCGGACGAGGCAACCTCGTAGACCTTGGCTTCCAGAGCACGGGTGAAGGCGCCAACGATCTTCAGATTATGTGCCTGCGGATGGTCCGGCAGGTCGGCGGCGGGGGCCGGATGCAGGTCGCCGCTGTCGGTGACGCGGTGATTGAGTTCGGTCAGGGTCGTTTCAATGCCAGCGATGCGCAGCGCCGTCGGACCCATGCCGGCGCCGCGGCGGCCGGAGCCTTCCTCGAGGGGAACGCCGATCAGTGTGATAGATGTGGATTCTACGTTCATCGGCGGTGCTCCGTTCAGCGCATAACCCCGACAGTGCGAAGCGGTTTTCGGAAAGGCTTATGCGTTATCCAAGATTGAGATTGCTTATCGAGATTGATTATCAACGAGGGAGATGACAGCAAAAAGATGGAAAATTGTCGAAAAACGAGTAGTCTTCGACAGATTGACTAGGAAGATTTAGCAGAATGACAAGCCATGGATGACCTCGATCGCGACCTCCTGAGCGCGCTGCGCCATAACGCCCGCACCTCCGTCTCGTCACTGGCGGCGACCACCGGTGCCTCGCGCGCCACGGTGACGGCGCGCATCGAGCGGCTAGTCGATAACGGCACCATCACCGCCTTCACCATCAGAACCGGCCACGAAGCCCGCTCGGCCGGCGTGCGCGCTATCGTCATGATCGAGGTGCTCGGCAAATTGGCGGACAAGGTCGCCGATCAGCTTCGCGGCCTGCCGCAGGTGAGGGCGCTGCACAGCACCAACGGAAAATGGGATTTCATCGCCGAACTGGAAGACCGCGATCTCGCCTCCTTCGACGAAACGCTGCGCCGGATCCGCTTGATCAACGGCATCAACACGACGGAGTCCAATATCCTGCTGAAGACCAGCAAGATGGGGTTTTAGGTCAGGTTACCCTCGCCCCATCGGGGAGAGGGTGGCGTCCCTGAGCTTGTCGAAGGGATGCCGGGTGAGGGGGCGCTGCCGGGAAGACGCCGTCGACGAGCCGGGACATAGCGCGCAATCCTTACGGTGCAACGCCCCCTCAACCCGCGCTGCGCGCGACCTTTTCCCCGCGGGGGAGAAGGTAGAGCTCCTCAATACTCGTGCTCATAGACAATCCCGGCTTCGCCAGCGCCATTCGAGCCGGCCGCACCCCGCAGCTTAACGCCACGGCCGACATCGAGATTGATGATCGCCTTGGTGTTGTTGGAGGCGCCCTGCTGCAATTCGATATAGGTGCGCTTGTTCAGATACTTGCCGGCGCCCACCTGTGCCTGGCCCTTTGAATCAGTGGTGACGTCGAGATCGTCGACGCCGAGATGGCTGCGCAGGCCCTCGAACAAGGAGGTGGAGCGACCGCCGGCGAGCTGGCTTGCGGCATCGGCAAGCTGGGCGATCTGCAGGGCTGAAAGCTTCGACATCGATTGGCCGAAGATCAGTTGCGCCAGCACCTCATCCTGCGGCAGGGCAGGCGAGGAGGAGAAACTGATCTTCGGGTCGGTGGCCAAACCCGTGACGTCGACGGTGATGGTGGTGGAATTCACGCTGGACGTCGCTTCCATATCGAGGGCAGGCGTCAGGTCGCCGCCGAAGGTGATCTTGCTGGAATTGGTGAAATCCAGCCGGCGGCTGAGGATGGTCAGGCGGCCGCGCCTCATGGTGAAGCCACCGGAGACGACCGGATCCGCCGCCGTGCCACGGACGGTGATGCTGCCGCCGAGTTCCGCATCGATGCCGCGGCCGCGGACGAAAATCTGCGAGGGTGCATCGAGTTGCAGGTCGATGCCGAGGGTTGTGGATTTGTCACGCGGTCCCTGCGGCTTCTGATCCTTGAACTGGGCGCTGACGGCTGACGGTGCGTTCTTATGCTTGATATTGATCTCGGAGAGCGAGGTCGGCAGCTTTTCCGGCACGGTGATCGATGCCTTGTTCAGCTTCAGACTTCCGCTGAGCACCGGCGCGGTCAGCAGCGGTCCCTTGATGCCGAGCGTTCCGTTGATGGTTGCGGTTACCAGTGTGCCGTCGACATAGGTGGCATTGTTGAATTTCAGTTGGATATCGGCAGGAAAGCCACTGTCGGGAGCGATGCCAATCGTGCCGGTTGCCGAGACGCTGCCGCCGCTGGCGAGATTGCCGTTCAGCCGAGAGATCACCGCCTGCCTGCCGTCGAGCGTGACGGTGACGGCGAGACCGTTGAGGGTGAGGTTGCGGCGGACGTCGACGAGCTTGGCGCCATCGGTGGAAATCGTGCCTGTAACGGCGGGCGCCGCAGTCGTGCCGGCAATCTGGATATCGATCTTCGAGGTGCCGGACATATTGAGGCCCTGCGCGGCAAGCTGCCCGGCCATCGCGTCAAAGGGCAAAGTGCCGGAAAATTTCATCGCCAAGGCTTTGTTGCCGGCCACGGCAACGGTGCCGCCGCCATTGAGCGCCAGTCCATTCTGGCCGGTAAGGTTCGTGTTTATGGTGACCGTATTGTTGGCAAACTGGCCGTTCGCCTTAACGCCAAGCGGGCCGAGGCCGGCTGATTTGGTCTGGCTGGTCGCGGCGCCCGACCAATTGGTCTGAAAGGCGACGACCGGCGCGGCCGGCTTGCCGGTCACTGTCACCTTGCCGGAGATCGCGCCTTCGGCCGCCAATGTTGGCGCGAAGACATTGGCAAGGCTGGCAGGCAGATTGGCGATCTCGGCGGTGATATTCAGCACCTGTCCAGCCGTACCGTTCACCGTCACCGAACCGCCGCCAGTCCGGATCGTCAAGCCGTTCAGCGTTGCCGCGCCGTCCTTGACGATAATCTTGGTTGGTGATGCCAGCTTGATCGGGATGGTGCGAGGCGCGCCGGCGAAATCATCGAGACTGACGACCGTCTGGCCGCCGCCCGTTTCGACATTGCCGCTGGCCGTCAGCGGCGCATTGTCATAGTTCGATTTGAGATCGAAAACCGTGCGGCTGCCCTGTTGCGTGAAGGTCAGCCCGAGATCGGTAATGCGGTTGGCGCCGGAGGCGATGGCGCCGGCGCGGATCGTGCCATTGGCGGAAAACGCCTTGAGGTCATCGACCGTCAGCGCGATGGCCGGCTTGTCGATCGAGAGATCGTCGCGGCGGATGCCGCGGCCGCTGGCGTCGACCTTCAGGCCGATCTTGCCGTTGGCGCTGGAGAGATCGATCGAGCCCTTTAGATCGCCATCAACCTTCTGCCCGGCCAGAGCGGCAAGCAGACTGAGGTCAGGCAGATCGAAGGTCAACGCGCCTGACGGTTCGAAACTCGGCGAAAGATCCAGCTTGCCCTGCAGCTTGTTGGCGCCGACATCGACGGCGAGCTTCGGAATGCTGGTGCGGCCGTTCTGCGAGGTCGCATTGGCGGTGATGCTGATCGGTTTGCCGTCGATTGCGCCGTTTGCTTGCACCCTGGCTTGCGGTGCGTTCGGATCGGCGGTTCCGGTCAGCGCCACGTCGAGCGTATCCAGCAGCCGGCCTGCCAGCTTGACGTTGACGGCCTTTACCGTCGCGTCGATGCCGAGCGCGCTCAGCGGACCCTTGGCCTTGAGGCCGATATCCGCCTGTCCTTCGGCATTCGGGATGAGCTTGGAGAGATCGAGGAGTTTGCCGGTGATCTCCGATGTCAGCGTCTGGTTATCGAGCGCGGCACTGCCGCTGATTTCGCCGACATTTGATTTCAGGGCGAGGTTGGAGAGGTTCATTTTCGTCGGCACCGTGCCGGCGACCTGGCCTTCGAGCGAAATGGTCCCCTCGAACTTGTCCGATACGCCGTCCGGCAGCACGGCGGGCAGGGCAAAAATCTTGAAGTTGCCGGTCAGCGACTTCGACGACAGCGTATATTTGCCATTGACGGTGCCGCCGATGCTGGCGCTTTCCAGCGTCGTGTTGTTGAAGCCGATCGTGTCCGGCGAGAGCTGCAGGGGCGCGGTCAGCGCCACCGGCGCGCGGATCAGGCGGTTAAGATCGGGGCTGATGAAAGCGGTCTGGCCGACCACGAGACGAAGCTGCAGCGGGCCGGAGCCGTTGGTCAGGTTGAAGGCGTCGCTCTTGGCAATGAGGTTCACCTGGCCAATCCGGCCTTGCGGCGTGCTGGCGCTGTCGAGGGAGGCCTTGGCATCGATCTTCACCGACTGCGCCGCGCCCGTCAGCGCGACATCGGCACGCGAAATCATCGCCCGTATCTCACCGCCTTCTATCGGCCAGCGGAAATCCACGGGGCCCGAAGTGCCGAGCAGGTTGGCGTTGAGGCTGTTGTTACCTGAGGGATCGAGCGTGCCCGAGGCGGCGATGACGACGCTGCCGGTGGCGAGATTGCCGGTCTGGATGTCGATCTTGCCCTTGCCGTCGAAAGTAGCGGCAAAGTCGATCGTGGTCTGGCCGGCGAAAAGAGGCCGGAAGGTCGGCGGCAGCAATGAATCGACGTCGCCGCCGCCCTTTACGTCGACATGGTGGAGCCCATCGGCGGAAATGGCATGATGGCCATCGATCGATACCGTCGGTTTGCCATCGAGCGCGGCCTGCAGCTTGCCGCCCCAATTCGACAACGGGCCCTCACCGGAGAGATTGATGTTG
Source organism: Rhizobium sp. BR 362 (assembly GCF_036528765.1). Taxonomy (NCBI): domain Bacteria; kingdom Pseudomonadati; phylum Pseudomonadota; class Alphaproteobacteria; order Hyphomicrobiales; family Rhizobiaceae; genus Rhizobium; species Rhizobium sp. BR 362. The sequence continues at coordinate 60,518 of NZ_JARWGH010000014.1, forward strand.
ATCGCCGGGCCGCCCGGCAGATGGAGCATTCCGGCGAGCATGCCGTCGCGAGGTTCGGCGATTTCCGCTTTCAGGTTCAGGCGGTTTTCGGCCGGCGCAAAAGCAATGGTGGTGGAGAGCTTGGCGTCGGGAACATCCTGGCGGTTGGCATCGAGGACGAGGTCGACGCTGCTGCTATTCGCCTTGCCGCTGCCGTTGGCGGCAATCGCGAAATCCTGACCGGCAACAGCCTGCCCGATGCGAAGATTTGGCAATGCGAGAGCGCCGATATCGATGGCGATGGGCAGCGAGAAGCCCTTGCTTTCCGTCGGCGTCGCCTGCGGTTCTGCCGTAGCTTTTGCCGTCGAAACCGGCAGACGCTGAAAATCGACGGCGTCGGCGGCAACGCGGTCGGCGTGAAAAGTGCCTGTCAGCAGCGAGGCCGGCGACCAGTCGACGGCGAGATTCTGGACCTTCGCGAAGGTGCCCTTGGTGTCGGCAACCGCAATCGAGCCGACGCGGAGGTTGCCGGTCAAGAGACCAGACGGTGCGGCAATCGTAATGGTTTGGTCGGGGGTTGAGACGAGTTTTGCAACTTGATTGACGGCATAGCTGGTGGCGGCCGGCACAAAGCCGACAATCAGCACGGCGGCGACCGCAAGTACGAAGATTGCCACGACCACATAGGCGATGAGGCGCACCAATCTCCCGAGAATTCGAATCAACATGCTCATGAGAGCGACAGTAACCTCAATTTTTGTAACCGCGTGCTGAACCGTCTGCGACTGTACGGCGTGTCAGAAGGCTTGACCTATGCCGGCATAGATGCCGTATGCCGTACCGTCCTCATATTTCCTGAGAGGAACGGCGACGTCGAGCCTGATGGGACCGAAGGGTGTAGCGTAGCGCACACCGACGCCCGCGCCAATGCGAACATCGGAAAAGTCAGGAAAAGTGCTGCCGGTGACGCTGCCCATATCGACGAAAGGCACGATGCCGATCTTGTCGGTGATCTTGACGCGGGCTTCGATAGAGGCGGTGGCATAGGAGCGGCCGCCAAGCGCATCGCCATTGGAATTATAGGGCGTGATTTCCTGGTAGGCATAGCCGCGGACCGAGCCGCCGCCGCCGGCATAAAAACGCCGGGTGGCCGGAATGTCCGAGATACCGTTGGTGCCGATCAGCGAGCCGAGGGAGAGCTTACCGGCGAAGACGACGTTATCGTTGGCGCCGACGCCCTGATAGCCGGAAATCGAACCCTCGAACGAGCTGAACACCGTGCTGCCTAGTGCTTCATAGCTCGGCTTGGCGCTGATCGAGGCGCGATATCCCTGGGTCGGATCCAGCTTGTTGTCGCGCGTGTCCCTGACATATTCGAGCGGGATCGCCAGCGTCAGGTAGTTTTGATCGCCATAGGCATCGGTGCTGTCTTGCTCATAGCTCACTTCTCCGCCGGCGGAGACGGTGTCTTGATCGGTCAGCTCGTAGGCAAGGCTGCCGCTCGCGGTAATGGTATCGGCGTCGTAGGCATCGGGATGCAGGCTTTGCATCTTCAGGCCGGTCGTAAGGGTTGCCGATGGATAGAAGGTCGCAGGCCGGACGTAGGTAACACCGGCGCTATAGTCGAGTTGGCCGACATCGGTCGTTTCGCCGATGCGGGCGACTGATCCTTCGATGCGCAGCGAATCCGCCCGGCCGGTCAGGTTGCGATGCCCCCAATAGCCCTGAAGACCAAAGCCGTCGATGGTGGAATATTGGGCGCCGACGCCGAAGTAGCGCTGCTTGCCCTCAGACACTTCGATGGTCATGGGAATGCTGCCGTCCGGGGCGAGCTTGTCGGCCTCGCGGATGGTGACGCTGGAAAAGACGCCGAGTGTGCGCAGGCGGTCCGAGGCTTTCTTCAGTTCGTCCGGCGAATAGGGCTTGCCCTCGTTGATGCGGGCGTAGCGCTTGATGAAATCCGGATCGACCGATTTCTGGCCACTGACCCCGACATTGCCGATGGGCGCCACGGGGCCGCTTTCGACGCTGAGCGAAACATCGACCCTGTTTGTCCGGTGATCGGCGACGACATCGCGCTTGGTCAGCTTGGCGAGCGGATGGCCTTCGTTCTTGAAATCGGCGACGATCTTGTCGCCGGCTTTCAGGATTGTCAGCGAGCCGGCGTCGCCGCCGGGCACAAGCCCGTAGCTGGCAGGATCAAGGCCGCGCGCATCGCCGAGCAGGCTGATCTTGCCAAGCGTGAAAACGGGACCGGGATCGACGCTGATGGTGACGGCAACCGGTTTCGAACGTCCGAAGGCGGGATTGGGCGGCAGCGCATCGATATTCGTGCCGTTGATCGTGATCGTGACCACGCCGCCATAGCGCGACTTTTCGTAGAGAGTGGCGATCAGCCGGTCGCGATCATCGCGCGCCTTGATAACGACCCCGAGGTCGCCGGACACAGGCTTCTTCTTGTCCGAAACCAGCATGGAGCTCTCGGTCAGGGCCTCCTTGAGATCCTTGTCAAGATTGTCCGTCCTGAAGTCAACGGTGTAGCGAACGGGATCGGAAACCTGCTCCGCCGTGTCGTCTTCGCCCCAGAGCGTCATGCCGAACAGTTTGAAGGCAAGTGCGTTTCCAACATAGATCGGGCCGAGCGCAATCGTTGCCGCAACCGCCATTACGGTGCCCGCTCGCCGATACGCAATACTCTTTCTCGGACCAGTTCTTTTATGCATACGCCGCTTTACGGTTATATAAGAACTTTCTCAGTTTGGCGTTTCCCCCGGGTTAACGCGCGGCCACCATAGAGGCAAAAGCGTTTCGCGTGTACCTTTTAGAGTCAAAAACCTGCAAAAAGACGATGGCCCAAATGAAAAATCCCGGATTTCCGTCCGGGACTTAGGGCTGTTCCAGCGCTTTTCGTGGGGCGGGCGGCGGACGTCGCGGCCTATTCCCCCCTCGATCCAGCGTTGAAATTAGCTTCGTTTACATCCGACCGAGGGCGGTTTCATCCTCTCCGAGATGAAAAGACGAGGAGAAACAAAAAGTCCCGGACCTTAGGCCCGGGACTTCGATAGTTCTATCGCTATTCGATCAGTAACCGCCGCCATTATAGTAGCTGCGACGATAGCCGCCGCGCGGGCAATCGTCGATGTAGCGGCGGCCATAGCGGTCGCGGTAGTAGCACTGGCCGGGCTGTTCGGCGACGCTGCCGATGACAGCGCCCGAAACACCACCGATCGCGGCACCGACGGCTGCACCGCGAACATTACCGGTTACGGCGCCGCCGATGATGGCGCCAGATGCTGCGCCGATGCCGGCGCCTTGCTCGGTCGGGGTGCAGCTTGCGATAGACAAGCCGACCAGTGCGAGCATAAGAGCTTTCTTCATTTTACTCTCTCCAACGTTAGTTTAGCCGGTACCCCCGGCGAACGCCGTCCCAATTTTCCAGCTCCACCACGATGGGCTGTCCTTGCAGTCCTGCAGCTAAGAAGAAATATCGTGCAAAATATGTTTGTCCATTGGGCACTTGCGGTTTTTTTGGTGCTAAACTCGCCGCGTCCACAATCGGTACACAAAAAGAACCGAGCGGCAGAAAAATCCACGGCCTTTCTAAAGTAGAGGTTGATCCGACTACAAAAAAGTCAAATGATGGCCGCTGCCTCTGGAGGAGAGGCGAGGAGGAAAACATGGCGAAAGTGACTTTGACGGTGAACGGCCGGACGGTCAGTGGCGAGTGCGAGGATCGCATGCTGCTCGTCCATTTCATCAGGGAAAAGCTTGGCCTGACGGGAACCCATGTCGGCTGCGACACCACCCAATGCGGCGCCTGCGTCATTCACATGGATGGCAAATCGGTCAAGAGCTGTTCGATCCTGGCGGTGCAGGCGTCCGGTTCGGAGATTACAACCATCGAGGGTTTGGCCGCCAATGGCGAACTGCATCCCGTTCAGGCTGCTTTCAAGGAGCATCACGGCCTTCAATGCGGCTTCTGCACGCCCGGCATGGTGATGACGGCCGTCGACATGATTAATCGCCACGGCGGCGCGCTGGATGAAGGGACGGTGCGTGCCGAGCTCGAAGGCAATATCTGTCGCTGCACCGGCTATCACAATATCGTCAAGGCAGTCCTTTCTGCCAATGCTGAAATGCACGCCGCCAAGCAGGCGGCCGAATAAGATTTCACCGAGATTGTCTGGCGAACGCCAACGACCGTTTATCTTGGCGGACTGCCGACCCCGGAACCCCAATGGGAGGATATCATGGGCGTTGAAGGCATTGGCGCGCGCGTAGCGCGCAAGGAAGACAAGCGATTTCTGACGGGCAAGGGGCGCTATACCGACGATATGGTGGCGCCGGGCATGAAATATGCCTATTTCGTCCGCAGCCCGCATGCGCATGCGAAGATTACCGGTATCGACGCCTCGGCTGCTTTGGCCATGCCAGGCGTGATCGGCGTGCTGGATGGTAAGCAATTGCTGGCCGATGGCATCGGCAACCTCATCTGCGGCTGGATGATTCATTCGAAGGACGGCTCGCCGATGAAAATGGGTGCATGGCGGCCGCTGGCAGTCGATACCGTGCGCTATGTCGGCGATGCCGTGGCGATCGTCGTTGCCGATTCGCTTGGCGAGGCGCGCGATGCGGCCGAGGCTGTCGTGGTGGATTATGAAGAGCTTCCCGCCGTTATCCAGGCGGTCGAAGCGCTGAAGCCCGGCGCGCCGCAGCTTCATCCGGAAGCGGCTGACAATTTGATCTTCGACTGGGAGCTGGGTGACGCCGCGGCGACCGACAAGGCAATCGCCGAAGCGGCCCATGTGACGGAGCTTGAAATTCACAACAACCGGCTGTCGCCGAATGCCATGGAGCCGCGCGCGACCCTCGGCATCTACGATGCCGGCGACGATCACTATACGTGCTACACCACCAGCCAAAACCCGCATCTGGCGCGGCTGGTCATGAGCGCCTTCTACAATGTCGCGCCGGAAAACAAGCTGCGCGTCATCGCGCCTGACGTCGGCGGCGGTTTTGGCTCGAAGATCTACATCTATCCCGAGGAGATCGTCTGTCTTTGGGCGTCGAAGAAGACCGGCGTGCCGGTCAAGTGGACGGCCGATCGTACCGAGGCGTTCCTGACCGACGCGCATGGCCGCGACCATGTCTCCAAGGTGAAGATGGCCTTCGATGCCCAAAACCGCATTACGGCGTTGAAGGTCGATACCATCGCCAATCTCGGCGCCTATATGTCGCTCTTCTCCTCATGCGTGCCGACCTATCTCTATGCGACGCTGCTGTCCGGCCAATATGCGATCCCGGCGATCCACGCCAATGTTCGCACCGTCTATACCAATACGGTGCCGGTCGACGCCTATCGCGGTGCCGGGCGCCCGGAAGCGACCTATCTTCTCGAGCGCACCGTCGAAACGGCGGCGCGCGAGCTTGGCGTTTCACCGGCCGAACTCAGGCGAACCAACTTCGTCCGCTCCTTCCCCCATCAAACGCCGGTCATCATGAATTATGACGCCGGCAACTACGAGGCATCGCTCGATGCCGCCATGCAGCAGGCCGATTGGAACGGTTTCCCGGCCCGCAGGGCAGCGGCGGAGGCGCGCGGCATGAAGCGCGGCATCGGCATGAGCTGCTATATCGAGGCCTGCGGACTTGCGCCATCACAGGCGGTCGGTTCGCTCGGCGCCGGTGTCGGCCTTTGGGAATCGGCGGAAGTGCGGGTGAATGCTGTCGGGACGGTCGAGGTGCTCACCGGTTCGCACAGCCATGGCCAGGGTCACGAGACGACCTTCGCACAGCTCGTCGCCGACCGGTTGGGCGTGCCGATCGACAGCGTGTCGATCGTTCATGGCGATACCGACAAGGTGCAGATGGGCATGGGCACCTATGGCTCGCGTTCCGGCGCGGTCGGCATGTCGGCCGTGGTGAAGGCGCTCGACAAGGTGGAAGCCAAGGCGAAGAAGATCGCGGCTCATCTGATGGAAGCCGACGAGAGCGATATCGTCATCGAAAACGGCGAGGTCAAAGTTGCCGGTACCGACAAGTCGCTGCCCTGGTTCCAGGTGGCGCTCGCCGCCTATACCGCACATAACCTTCCCTCCGGCCTGGAGCCTGGCCTGAAGGAAACGGCCTTTTACGATCCGGCCAACTTCACCTTCCCGGCCGGCTGCTACATCTGTGAAGTCGAGGTCGATCCGGAAACCGGCAAGACCGTTATCATCCAGTTCGTCGCCGCCGACGATTTCGGCAACATCATCAATCCGATGATTGTCGAAGGTCAGGTGCATGGCGGCATCGCGCAGGGGGTCGGCCAGGCGTTGCTCGAGGCCGTGCATTACGATGCAAGCGGCCAGTTGCTGACGGCGAGCTTCACGGACTACGCCATGCCACGCGCCGACGATCTGCCGTCCTTCAATCTGTCGCATCAAAACACGCCTTGCCCCAACAATCCGCTGGGGGTCAAGGGCTGCGGCGAGGCGGGCGCCATCGGCTCGCCGCCGGCGCTGATCAACGCCATCACCGATGCGATCGGCAACAATGCCCTAACGATGCCGGCCACGCCGCTGAAGGTGTGGGAAGCGGCGCGAGCCGTAGCCTGAGACAGGGGAGGAGAAAACCATGTATGCAACCAACTATCACCGCGCCTCCTCGGTCGACGAAGCCGTCAAGCTTCTGTCCGATATGCCGGAGGGGAAATACGTCTCCGGCGGCATGACGCTGATTGCCACCATGAAGCAGCGTCTGGCGTCGCCGAGCGATCTCGTCGATCTCAGGCATATTCCAGCGCTGAAGGGCATCCGCGTCGACGGCCGCAGGGTAACGATCGGCGCTGCGACGACGCATGCCGAGGTCGCCTCCTCGGCGGCGATCCGCGCCGTCTGCCCGGCGTTCTGCGATCTTGCCGGCATGATCGGCGATCCGCATGTCCGCCATATGGGCACGATCGGCGGCTCGGTCGCCAACAACGACCCGGCGGCGGACTATCCTTCGGCCATGCTGGGCCTCGGTGCCACCATCGTGACCGACAGGCGCCAAATCGCGGCCGATGATTTCTTCACCGGCCTGTTCGAGACGGCGCTGGAGGAAGGTGAGCTGATTACGGCCATAACCTTCGAGGCTCCGGAAAAAGCGGGCTACGCCAAATTCCCCAATCCGGCCTCGCGCTACGCCATGACCGGCGTCTTCGTTGCCAAGGGGACGGATGGTGTACGGGTCGCGGTTACCGGCGCGGGCGCGGATGGCGTGTTCCGTCATAGCGGGATGGAGCAGGCGCTTGCGGCGAACTGGTCGCCGGATGCGCTCGCCAGCGCAACTGTCGATTCGTCGACGCTGCTGTCGGATCTGCATGCCACGGCCGAATATCGTGCCAACTTGATCAAGGTCATGGCCAAGCGCGCGGCTGCGGCCGCATAAAATCACGCGAAAAATACCGGAGGGGCGGCTCGGCTGCCTTTCCGGTGTCGGGCATTGCGGAGATTGGGCTCGATTGTCAAATCTCGGTGATTGACAATTCTTGTCTGGAATAGTTCAAAATTAAGGGCCATTTGCCGCAGCGAGTGCGAAAGCGATGCGGAGGGGTTGACGTGCAGACCGGCAATCATGAAAACGGTCGCATGGTTCTGGAGCAGATGATGGATTTCGAAGCATTTTTCAAAGGCGAACTGGACGGTCTACGTCAGGAAGGCCGGTATCGTGTGTTCGCCGATCTGGAGCGTCAGCGCGGCAGCTTTCCGCGCGCGACCTGGCATACGCCGGAAGGCTCCAAGGACGTAACGGTCTGGTGCTCGAACGACTATCTCGGCATGGGCCAGCACCCCAAGGTCATCGAAGCCATGAAAGAGGCCATCGATCACTGTGGCGCGGGTGCGGGAGGCACCCGGAATATTTCTGGCACCAACCACTACCATGTTCTGCTGGAGCAGGAGCTTGCCGATCTGCACGGCAAGGAAGCCGCGTTGATCTTTACGTCCGGCTATATTTCCAACTGGGCGACGCTCGGTACGCTCGGCGCGAAGATCCCGGGCCTGATCATCTTTTCGGACGCGCTGAACCATGCCTCGATGATCGAGGGCATCCGCTATGCCAAGTGCGACAAGGTCATCTGGAAACACAACGACTTGCATGATCTCGAAGCCAAGCTCAAGGCCGCCGATCCGAAGGCGCCGAAGCTGATCGCTTTCGAGAGCGTCTATTCGATGGATGGCGACATCGCGCCGATCAAGGAGATCTGCGATCTCGCCGACAAATACGGAGCAATGACCTATCTCGACGAAGTGCATGCCGTCGGCATGTACGGTCCGCGCGGCGGCGGCATTGCCGAGCGCGAAGGTCTGATGGACCGGCTGACGGTCATTGAAGGCACGCTTGGCAAGGCCTTCGGCGTCATGGGCGGCTATATCGCCGCCTCATCCGCGCTTTGCGATTTCATCCGCTCCTTTGCCTCCGGCTTCATCTTCACGACGTCGCTGCCGCCGGCATTGGCGGCGGGCGCTGTCGCTTCGATCCGGCATCTGAAGGTCAGCCAGTTCGAACGCGCCCGCCATCAGGACCGGGTGCGCCGGCTGCGCGCTCAGCTCGATGCGTCGGGCATTCCGCATATGCCAAACCCGAGCCATGTCGTGCCGGTTTTGGTCGGCGATGCCGCCAAGTGCAAGTGGATCTCGGATCTGCTGCTCGATATGGGCGTCTATGTGCAGCCGATCAATTATCCGACCGTGCCGAAGAAGACCGAACGCCTGCGCATCACACCGACGCCGCTGCATTCGGATGCCGATATTGAGCATCTCGTCGGCGCGCTCCATGCGCTCTGGTCGCGCTGTGCGCTGGCCCGCGCGGTGGCGTAAGTCACCGCTTACATTTTTACTCTTTGATCAGGGCGCGGAAATGCTGTTTCCGCGCCCTGACTTTTTTGAATTTCGGGCGATAATCAGGAGGCTTGCAAAGCCTGCAACTGCGCGAGCGAAGCCGTCGCCCCTCCGCAAACAATCATCAGGATTCGCTCATGCCGTGCCAATCGATCGGCATGGGAATATGCGACCGCCAATGCTGCACCGCAGGCCGGCTCCGCGACTACGCGATGATCATCGAGAAAGCGCATGCATGCGTCGACGGCAGCCCGGTCATCCACGACGACGCAATCGACGGGCAGAGTTTGGGTGATCTCGAAGGCGCGTTGGCAGACCCTTCGGGCGCCGAGCGATGTTGCAATGCTGGTAATGGCGGGCAGTTCGGTAAGCTTGCCAGCCTTTACCGAGGTGGCGAGCGAAGCTGCGCCTTCGGTTTCGGCCGCTATGATCGGAACATGTTGAAGTCCGTTGCGGGCCAAGCCTTCGGCGACGCCAGCCAAGAGCCCTCCGCCGCCAACCGAAAGAACGACCGCATCAAATGGGACTGCCGCTCTGACGACCTCATCGATGATCGTCGCATGCCCCGTCCACAGAAGCGGATCGTCAAACGGGTGAATAAATGCGGTTTCCGCATCGACCGCCTCGAGAGCGCGCTCGTTTGCCTCCTGCCAGGATGCGCCATGAACGAAGACCTCGGCGCCCTCCTGACGGATCAGCGATTTTGCCCGTTCGGTCGTCGTCTCCGGAACGAAGACCGAGACCGGGATCGAGAGACGGCGTCCTGCATAGGCCACGGCAATGCCGGCATTGCCTCCGGAGGAAGATACAAACCGACGCTTTCCGCTTCTGGCGTGATGCTCGCAGGCCGCCCCTATACCCCGGATTTTAAAGGAGCCGGGCGGCTGAAGCGCATCCATCTTCAACCAGACGGATCGCCCCGACGCCTGGCTAAGCGGGCGGGATTCGAGGAGCGGGGTTTCGAGGTGAAGTGCCATGGAGATCTCTCCGCAAAGCGCTGTTGGCGAGGATGTTAGGCTGCCGTTTCCTTTTGCGCGACAAGCGTGCTGGCGCGGCTGCGGGCCTCATCGTCGGCGGCAAAGACCGCATCCATCGTTTCGGCGCTGCCGATGCCGATCATCTGGTCCATGACCGCTTCGGCGATATCGGCCATTTCGAGGAAGCCGATGCGTTCGTCGACAAAGGCCTGGAAGGCAATCTCTTCGGCGGCATTCATGACGGCGCCCTGCAGCCCGCCGCGTTCCAGCGCCGTGCGGGCAAGACGCAGTGCGGGAAAGCGGACCTCGTCCGGCGCTTCGAAATCCAGCCGGGCCAGTTTGGCAAAATCCAGCCGCTCAACGTCGAGCTTCGGCCGGGACGGATAGTTCAGCGCATAGCCGATGGCCGTGCGCATGTCCGGACAGCCGAGCTGCGCCAGCACCGATCCATCCGTATAGCCCACCATCGAATGAACGATGGATTGCGGATGAACGATGACCTCGATCTGATCCGGACGTACATGGAACAGATGTTTGGCCTCGATCATCTCCAGTGCTTTGTTGAACATCGAAGCGCTGCCGATGGAGATCTTCAGGCCCATCGACCAGTTCGGATGTGCGCGCGCCGTCGCCGCCGTGACGTTGGCCATCTGCTCTCGCGACCATGTGCGGAAGGGGCCGCCCGAGGCGGTCAGGATGATGCGCTCGACCGCATGCTGCTGGTCATCCTCGAGCGCCTGGAAAATCGCGCTGTGTTCGCTGTCCACCGGGATCAGCCGTCCGCCGCCTTCGCTGACGGCGCGAACGAAGAGATCGCCGGCGGAAACCAGGCATTCCTTATTGGCGAGCGCGATATCGGCGCCCCGTCGCGCAGCCGCTAGCGTCGGCGCAAGGCCTGCCGTGCCGACGATCGCCGCCATCACCCAGTCGGAAGGGATGGAGGCGGCCTCGATGAGAGCGTTTCGGCCTGCGGCCGCGGCAATGCCGGAGCCGGCAAGGGCATTTTTGAGATCCTGATACCGATCCTCATTGGCCGTGACGGCAAGCGCGGCGCCACAGGCTTTCGCCTGGCTCGCCAGGAGATCGATATTGTCGTGACCGGTGATTGCAGCGATATCGAAGGCTTCGCGCCCGCCCAGTTGGGCGATGACGTCGAGGGTGTTTTGCCCGATCGAGCCGGTCGAACCCAATATCGTCAGGCGGCGCGGCGCCTTGCTCCCGGTTGTCATTTCCAAGTATCCGCATCTTGCTGTGATCGTCCATGGCTCTACAGGGGATCGCGGGAAGCGGCAAGTCCGCAGCTCTGTCGGCGAGGGGCTTACCGGTCCCTTCCTGCTGAAATTACTGGCTTTAGTGGGAATTTCGGCCTGCGAATGAACCAATACGCAGATACCGCGTTTCCCATCCGGCAGAGGCACAGGAGAAGGGGCAATGGTTTTCAAAGCAGCGACGTTTCACGGCTTAAAGCCCGAAATAGAAAGCGAAAATGCCAGGCGCTCGGCGCTGGAATCCACCGTCGCCGATGCTTTAGCCGTCGCCGGCGGTCTCGACGCCTCGGACGTCACGGTTACCGCCGTGGGCCAGGAAATCCGATTGGACGGAACGGCGGCCACGCCCCAGGAAGTCGAGCGGGCGACTGTCGTGGCGGAAGCGGTGCCGGGGGTGAGGCTGGTGAGGAACAGAATTTTGGTGGGGTGAAGCACTTTATTCCACCAAACGACTCTGTCGCTTATGGTGGACGCAGAAATTACTGGCGCCTATTATGAGAGCGCCGATGCTTCCAGAAGATGATGTCGGATGACGCCATGTATCTTCAGCCGCAGCATCGAGAATTAAGATCGTTCGACTGCTGTGTAATACCTGCTCCGATCGCGTCCTAAGCGAAAATATTCTATCGGCGTCGAGTAATCTCCATGCTATATATCGACGCGCAATAGTGACTTAGAGCACTCGTCGCCGCTCTTTATCATATCGTTTCTGTTCCCAAATTTCGGATATCGGATCAGTTCGCCATCATTCGCCGAAGAGCGCATCGCAAAAACGCACTCCGTTCTGCCGGCAACGATCTCGACGGAGCAAGAAAGCCATGCAGCAGCTTTCAATGCCTCTGTTTTAGCTTCCGGCTCGCGGATCGATGTCGCGGCACCCTAGCGGATTTCTTTGCCAGTTGATGTTGCGGCGACGCAAAGCCCATCACTTGAGGACGAGGGATAAATGAAGCTGTATCACTACACCACGTTTTCCGGTGCTCTCGGGATTCTCGGGTCGAAGTCCATGTGGGCGTCATGCATTCATTTTCTGAACGACAAGGAAGAATTCAGGCACGGAATTGCTCTCGCTTCCGAGATTGCGGAAGGCCGGATCAACACGCAGGGTCCAAATGGAAAGCGACTGCTTGGGAATATAGAGAAAATCCTTCATACGGTTCGGAGAAACTTCGTCTGCGTTGCGTCATTTGCGGAAGATGGGGACCTGCTTAGCCAATGGCGGGGATATGCCGCACTCGGTGGCGTTTCCCTAGGCTTCCATAAATCCGCCCTCGAAGCAGCGGGGCAACGGAACCATTTCAAACTGCTGAAATGCGTTTATGACGACAACGACAAAATCAAGATCATAAACAACTATCTCGAACCGTTTCTCTTCGAACTCGAGGAGCAGCAATTTTCAGACGAAAATATTTGGCACCTTGCCGAGGGGTGGGTCGCCGGTTTCCATGTCTATGCCTCAAGCTTCAAAGATAAAAGCTTTGCGGAGGAGAATGAGTGGCGGCTGATCTCAGATCCCACCACGATAGACCACGACAAGGTGCGCGTCCGCTCAGGCCCCGGCTTTCCAATCCCCTATTTCGATCTTCCGCTCCAGCAATCGCTTGTTGAGGGACAAAGCGATCTAGGCTTGGATTCGATCATGATCGGACCGCATAGCGAGCAGGAACTGGCCGAGACCGCCTTTTCGATAGCTGCCGTCACCAAGAAAATCCGTGTCGAGACGTTTACACGGTCTTCTATTCCGTATCGGAGCGTGTAGTGGGACGAGGCAAAACCACAGCTATGCTGCGCCACACGGGAGTTGATGCAATGGCATCAGCTAGGCTTATTTGAGTCCGACAGCCTTGCGTAGCGCCTGCGTCATATCACTCCGCCAATCCTTTCCCTTGGACTGGAATCGCTCAAGGACATCCGGATCTACCCGAAGGGTGACGGCGACCTTCGGCGCATCCATTTTTGGCCGTCCTCTGGCGCGCTTAATGCTTGCCATCAAATCCGGAAAAGCGTCTGCGAAGGGTTTTGCCTGGGCAAGTTGCTCATCCGTTGCTTCCGGCGCGTCTGGATCGGACCCGATCATCTTTTGAATTTCGGCTTCTTCTTCCTCATTGAGAGGCCGCCGTGAAGAGAATTTGCTCACAATAAGAGCTTCCTTTCCTTGCGGTTGCGGGACGCATCGAAATGACCGAGATGGCTTCTGAGCCAAGCGGCTTGAATACGACAGCCGCAACGATCTGCCCGTCCAGTTCGCCGATGGTCATGGAGCGGCCATCATTTGTGGGAACGATGATGGAAGAACTCAATATCGAGATCGGCAAAGTCCAAACCGTGCTTGGCCAGGTTTGTTTCGCGCTTCAGTTCATCCCATACGATATTCATATGATTTTCGTACACGGAAAATCAATAGGCGGCAAGAATATTTGTACACGGAAAATGGTGCGCAATTAGTGGTGATCCCGACGCGATTCGAACGCGTGACCCTCAGATTAGGAATCTGATGCTCTATCCTGCTGAGCTACGGGACCACTGAGATTGATCCATACAAAAGCAAGGGGCCGAAGCCAAGCCCTTTTCCCGTCTCCGAGACAATCTGCTTTCGGTGTTCCGTGCGCCATGATCAGGCGCACGGAAAGATGATGGCGCTTCAGGCGTTCAGACGCTGCTCGGCGAGCCGGACCCAATAGGAGATACCATGGGCGATGGCTTCGTCGTTGAAGTCGTAGGCCGGGTTGTGCAGGCCGGCGGTGTCGCCGTTGCCGACGAAGATGAAGGCGCCGGGGCGTGCGTTCAGCATGTAGGAGAAATCCTCGCCGCCCATCATGGGATCGATGTTGGCGATGACGTTGGCGCTGCCGGCTATGTCGCGCGCGGCGGCAATCGCGTGGTCGGTCTCTTCGGCGTGGTTGACGGTGACCGGATAGTTGCGGTGGAACTGGATATCCGCTTCGGCGTCATGGCTCGCCGCAATGCCGCTGACGATCTGCCGGAAGCGCCGTTCGGCAAGGTCGCGGATTTCCGCGTCGAGCGTGCGGACGGTGCCGACGAAGCTGGCATCGTTGGGAATGACATTATAAGCGTTGCCGCCATTGAACTTGGTGACGGAGACCACCACCGATTTCAGCGGATTGGCGCTGCGCGAGGCGATGAGCTGCAGGTTGGTGACGATCTGCGCGCCGATAGCGATGGGGTCGATGGTTGTGTGCGGCATGGCGGCGTGGCCGCCGCGCCCCTTGATCGTCACGGTGAACTCGTCGGTTGCCGCCATGATCGCGCCCTTGCGGATGGCGAATTGGCCGACCGGCAGGCCCGGCAGATTGTGCATACCGTAGACTTCCGCGATGCGGAAGCGCTCCATCATGCCGTCCTTGACCATCGCGTCGCCGCCGGCGCCACCCTCTTCGGCCGGCTGGAAGATCACGGCGATGTTGCCATTGAAATTGCGGGTCTCGGCAAGATATTTCGCAGCGCCGAGCAACATGGCGGTGTGGCCGTCATGGCCGCAGGCATGCATCTTGCCGGGGGTCTCAGAAGCCCAGGGTTTGCCGGTGATTTCGGTGAGCGGCAGGGCGTCCATATCGGCGCGCAGGCCGACCGTGCGGCCTTCGCCCTTGCCGCGGATCAGGCCGACGACGCCGGTGCGGCCGATGCCGGTGACGACCTCGTCGACGCCGAATGCCCTTAGCTTTTCGGCCACGAAGGCGGCGGTATTTTCCACCGCATACATCAGTTCGGGCCTTGTATGGATATAGCGGCGCCATTCCGTCACTTCGCCCTGGAGTTCGGCGGCTCTGTTCAAAATCGGCATGCTGATTTTTCCTGCTGCTCAATATCGGATTCGGGTTTAGCAATTAAGCCGGCGCACAACCCTCAACATCACATCGCACTTTTTGAAGCCGTGCGTATGATCACAAGGCTGTGATCCGTTGGCAATAAACTCGTCAATCGCCTTTGCCTTCTCTTAGCCATATAGGTTAAATAGGGGGAGCTTTCGAGAAAATTCCGGACTTCTGAAGGATTGACCGTGCCGACGAAGCAGAATCGTTTGTATGCCGCCCTGCGGCTGGTTCCCATGGCCGCCGCCGCATCCATGCTTTTCCTGTCGACCGCGCATGTGGCCGAGGCCAATCCGCATATCCTCGTCGATGTCAGCACCGGCCGCGTGCTCGACCACGAAGAAGCCTTCCGCAAGTGGTACCCGGCTTCGCTCACCAAGCTGATGACGGTCTATGTGACTTTCCGCGCCCTTCAGTCCGGCCAGGTGACGCTTGATACGCCGGTTGTCATGTCCAAGCTTTCCTCTTCGCAGCCGCCGGCGAAGATGTATTTCAAGCCGGGCCAGAAGCTGACGCTCGACAATGCACTGAAGATGATGCTGGTCAAATCCGCCAATGACCTTGCCATGGCGATCGCCGAGACGGTCGGTGGTTCCGAGCAGGGGTTCGTGGCGCGCATGAACGCGGAAGCCGCCCGCCTCGGAATGCGTGACACGCATTATATCAATCCCAATGGCCTGCCGGGCAAGGGTCAGTACACGACGGCGCGGGATCTTGCCGTCGTCAGCGTGGCGCTCCGCCGCGAATTTCCGCAATATGCCGGCTATTTCTCGCTGGAAGGCTTTACCAACGGCGTCAAGCAGGTGCAGAACATCAACATGCTCATCGGCCGCTTCGATGGCGCCGATGGCATGAAGACCGGTTTCATCTGTGCCTCCGGCTTCAACCAGATCGCCTCGGCGACCCGCAACGGCCGCACATTGGTCTCGGTTGTTCTCGGTACGGACAGCCTTGCCGCGCGCGCCGACGATTCCGCAAACTTCCTCGAAAAGGGTTTCGAGAACCAGTTCTCCGGCAGGGACACGCTGGCGAGCCTGCAGCCCTATGGAACGGGCCAGGATGAGGTGGCCGATATCACCGCCGACATCTGCAGCGCCAAGGGCGCGCAGCACCGCAGTGAGACTCGTGACCCGACAGGCCGCACAAAGGTGCAGTCGCCCTACATCCACGAAATGGATCACGAGCCGAATCTCGTCTATGCCGGCCTGATCGGCGGTCAGGACGTTGCGACCGCAAGCAAGGGTGACAAGGACGATGTGGCCGCAAAGGGCGACAAGGCCGTGAAGGGCGACAAGATCGCCGCCACCGGCGATATCACCGGCATACCCATCCCCATGCCGCGTCCCACGTTCTGATCGGATCTGAACCATGAGCGTTCCGCAGGAGAGGGTGCCGGTTTCGATCCTGACCGGTTTTCTCGGAGCCGGCAAATCGACATTGCTGAATCGCATCCTCAAGGATGCCGAGATGCGGGACGCCGCGGTCATCATCAACGAGTTCGGCGATGTCGGGATCGACCATCTGCTGGTCGAAAGCTCTGGCGATTCCATTATCGAGCTTTCCGATGGCTGCCTTTGCTGCACGGTGCGCGGCGAGCTGGTGGATACGCTGGCAAATCTGATGGATGCCATGCAGACCGGCCGCATTCGGCCGCTGAAACGCGTCGTCATCGAAACAACCGGCCTTGCCGATCCCGCGCCGGTGATGCAGTCGGTCATGGGCAATCCGATCATTGCCAACAATTTCGATCTGGATGGCGTGATCACCGTCGTCGATGCCGTCAACGGTTTGCGGACGCTCGACAATCATGAAGAGGCGCGCAAGCAGGTCGCGGTCGCCGACCGGCTGATCATCTCCAAAATTGGCTTGGAAGGGGCTGCGTCCATCGGCACGCTGGAGGGACGGCTGCGGGCGCTCAATCCGCGGGCGCAGATCATGAATGCCGATAGCGATGAGGCCGGCCGCGCCGCCATTCTCGTCAACGGCCTTTACGATCCGGCCTCCAAGATCGCCGATGTCGGCCGCTGGCTGCGCGACGAACTCGAGGCGGATGATGAGCATGGTCACCATCATCACGAGCATGGGCATGACGAGCATGGGCACGATCACGATCGTCACTACGGCGGACATGGCCATCACCGTCAGAGCCACCATCACCACGGCCATCGCCATCAGCACGCCCATGATGTGAACCGTCACGGCGAGTCGATCCGCTCCTTCTCGATCGTCGAGAGCCAGCCGATCGACCCGATTGCGCTGGAAATGTTCATAGACCTCCTGCGTTCCGCGCATGGCGAAAAGCTCCTGCGGATGAAGGCGATCGTTGCCATGTCCGACAGGCCGGAGCGTCCGGTCGTGCTGCATGGCGTGCAGAATATCTTCCATCCGCCGGTGCGCCTGCCCGCCTGGCCCAATCCCGACGACCGGCGCACGCGCATGGTGATCATCACCAAGGATCTGCCCGAAGATTTCGTGAAGGGCCTGTTCGACGCGTTCCTGAGCAAGCCGCATGTCGACACGCCGGACAGGGCGGCGCTTGAGGACAATCCGCTGGCGGTGCCGGGGATGCGGTTTTAGGAAGCGGAAATCTGGCTACACCAGGCAACCCGCCTCGCCCTTCGAGGGCCTTGCAGGCCACCTCAGGGTGAGGCTGATCTTTGTGCATTGTTGCCCGTGATGAGAGAACGATGTCAGGTGTGTCTAAGGGCAGACGAACTCGCCCCATCCTCATGGTGAGGCGGGAGCGAAGCGACCCTCGAACCACGAGGATGGCCCATCGGCCGCAACTGATCACCCCTTGCGGATCACGAACCGATGACCTTTGTCGGTCTTTTCGCTCAAAAGAAGCGTATGGCCTTTTTCATTGCAGAGATGCGGAATGTCGATGACGGCAAGGGGATCGGTCGTTTCGACCGTCAAGGTCGCGCCGCTCGCCATGCCGCGCAGGCGCTTTTCCGTCTTGATCGCTGGATAGGGGCATTTCAGCCCGCGCAGATCGTAAACCTCGTCGCTCAGCCTATTCACTCTTGGCCCAAAACTTCCAGAAGGGAGGCTTCTTGGCTTCGGTCTGCGCGGTCTCGACAGCCGGAGGCGGCGCATAGGCGAGCGGATTGACGCCCGGGTTCATCGGGTTCGCCATCGGGATCGGCACATTCGTTGGAATGTTGGCCGCTACGACGGGACCGCCCTGCTGCTGCGCGGATGCTTCGGGAGCTGCGGCTGCGACGCGAATGCTTGCAGTCGACGGATTGGTTGTTGGGCTCGCTACCGTGCCGCCGCGGGCAACCTGCTGCGCAGACTGGTTGGCCATCATCGATTCAAGATCGGCGACCTTCATCATCTTGCCGGCCGCAAGCGCGGTGCCGGTTGGGGCATAGGCGATATCGTGGCCCTTACGCTGTTTGGCGACGATGGCCTTGCGTTCGGCCTCGGTCGGGTCGTACCAGGCCATGCCGTCATATTTCTTCAGAGCGGCGCTGTAATCGGCGTCATACTGCTTGTCGTGGCTCAGCAGCGCTGTCTGCAGGGCCGGTGGAGTGGTCATGACCGGGCATTTGCCGCCAGCATTGAACGGGCCGGTAGCCTGCTGGTTGAAGACGTATTTCTTCTCGCAGACCTCGACTTCCGGCGGACGCTTCGTCACTTCGAAATTGTCATAGCCGACCTTCAGCATCTTCCAGAAATCAATATTCGGGCTGAGGCGGTGCTTGACCATGTTTTCCGCCGTCATGCGGAAGGGGAAGGCCTCGAGCTGGATGGCCTTCTGGCCGCCCTTGAAGGCATCGCGCGCGAAGGCGTAGATCTCCAGCACCTGCTGGTCGGTCATCGAATAGCAGCCCGACGAGGAGCAGGCGCCATGGATCATCAGATTGGCGCCGCTGCGGCCATTGGCCGCGTCATAGCGGTTCGGAAAACCGGTGTTGATGGCTAGATAATATTTGGAATTCGGATTGAGGTTTGCCGGCGTCAGCATGTAGAAGCCTTCCGGCGCTTGCCGGTCGCCTTCCTTCACCTTCGGGCCTAGGCGGCCGGACCAGGCGCAGATCTTATAATCGGCGATGACTTCGAAACGATTGTTCTGGTTCGCCTTGAGGATCTCCATCACGCCTTCTTCCTTGAAGATGCGGATCATGATCGGCGAATTGCGGTCCATGCCCTTTTTGGTCATGTCGGCAAGGATGTGGCTCGGAAGCGGCTGTTCGACCTTGTTTTTCACCGTCGACAGATCGACCGACGCGGATTCGAGCGTGTCGTTGCAGCCGGCGAGAGCCAGCGCCATCAGGGAAACATAGGCAAGGTGACGGATGCGCATTCTGACTGAGCCCATAGACACGAAGAGCGGCCGCACGATCTGTTTCGTGCGCCCCAATCGAAACATGAAACAGAATCATAGACGGCTTATACTTGAGAATTCCTTACCAGCCTATGACGTGCTCGCGGCGCACCCGCAAGCTTTTCTTTGTCATAATGGGTTCGATAACAAGAATGTGGCCAAGATTTGGCCCCATTCCCGTCTGGGAGATTACGAATCTCGAACTTAAGTTAGAGATTACGACCCATATTGAGAAATTTCTGACGACGGTCGCTGCGCAATTGTTCGCCCGAACGGCTGGCGAGTTCGCCGAGCGCGTTGGAAATCATGTCGCCGGTCGCTGCAATCACCGTCTGCGGATCGCGATGCGCGCCGCCGAGCGGTTCGGGAATGATGCCGTCGATGATCCCTAGCCCCTTCAGATCCTCGGCGGTAATTTTCATATTGGTGGCAGCTTCCTTGGCGCGGGTGGAATCGCGCCAGAGGATGGAAGCCGCACCTTCGGGTGAAATCACGCTGTAGATCGAATGTTCGAGCATATAGACGCGGTTGCCGGTGGCAATTGCGATCGCGCCGCCGGACCCGCCTTCGCCGATGACGACCGAGATGATCGGCACCTTCACGCCCAGGCACATTTCCGTGGAGCGGGCAATCGCTTCCGCCTGGCCGCGCTCTTCGGCGCCGACGCCGGGATAGGCGCCTGCCGTATCGACTAGCGTGACGACGGGCAGTTGAAAGCGGTCCGCCATTTCCAGGATGCGGATCGCCTTGCGGTAACCCTCGGGGCGAGCGCTGCCGAAATTGTGCTTCAGCCGCGTCTTGGTGTCATTGCCTTTTTCCTGGCCGATGACGGCGACCGGCTGGCCGCGGAAGCGGGCGAAGCCTGCCTGGATGGCAGCATCCTCGGAAAATTTGCGGTCGCCGGCCAGCGGCGTGAATTCCGTAAACAGCGCTCCGGCATAGTCGACGAAATGCGGCCGCTGCGGATGGCGGGCAACCTGCGTCTTCTGCCAGGCATTGAGCTTGGAATAGATGTCGGCCATCGCTTCTCGGACGCGGATTTCGAGCCGTCCGACTTCATCGGACGTATCGATGCTCTCGTCTTCGCTTGCCAGTTTCTTCAGCTCGTGAATCTTGCCTTCGAGATCCGAGATGGGTTTTTCGAAGTCGAGATAATTGTGCATGAGGTGCGTTTCCGATCCTTTTGCCCGTGACGAGAGACGGCACGTACAGCCTGTGTGCCGGTCCTATTCCTGTTTTTTGGCCTGTTTGGCAAGGGGGTGATGCGTTTGCACCAGTTGGTGAAGCCGTTCTTCCAGCACATGTGTGTAGATTTGTGTGGTCGAAATGTCGGAATGGCCAAGAAGTTCCTGCACCACGCGCAGGTCCGCGCCATTGGCAAGCAGGTGGCTGGCGAAGGCGTGGCGCATGACATGCGGCGAAATCAATGAAGGAGAGAGCCCGGCGCGAATGGCAAGATCCTTCAGGTCCCGCGCAAAGACCTGACGCGGCAGATAGCCCTGTTTGGAAGCTGCGGGAAAGAGCCATGGGCTTTCCGGGGCGGGCTGCTTGGCGTTTGCCGCCTCCAGCGCCTGTCGGCGGCCATAGGTCTTCAGCGCAGCAATCGCCGACTGCGATAGCGGCACCAGCCGCTCCTTGTTGCCTTTACCGCGGATCATCAGGAAACGTCCTTCCTGGTCCAGCACTTTGGCCGGCAGGGAAACGAGCTCGCTGACGCGCATGCCGGTGGCATAGAGCAGCTCCAGTAAAACCAGCATGCGCAGATGCTGCAATTGGTCGGGACCTTCGACGGCCGCTTCCTGTTCGGCCCGGGCGAGAAGACGCGTCACCTCGTCGACGCCCATGGTCTTCGGCAGGGCGCGGCCCTTCTTCGGCGCGTCGAGAATGCCGGTCGGATCATCCGTGCGCAGACCCTCGGCATAAAGAAATTTATAGAACTGACGCATGGCCGACAGCCGGCGCGCTTGGGACGAGGGTTTGAAGCCTTGGCGCGAAAGGCCGGAGAGATAGGCCCCGAGATCGTTCGATCCCGCTTCCGTCATGCGGACCTTGCGCTCCGACAAGAAGGAATGGAGATCGTCGAGGTCGCGCTCGTAGGACTGTAGCGTGTTGACGGCTGCGCCGCGCTCGGCGCTCATCATTTCGAGGAAGGCTTCCACGTGAACGCGGCTCATATCCTTCACGGCGGTCTCCGCGCTCACGGCTTCACCGAGCCGGTTGCCGGCGGGTTGACTCGTTCCGAGGGTATGCGGATCGTCACATCGCGCGGCTGCGGATCGACGAAGAGCACCAAAGCCCACATTGCTCCATAGACCGATCCGGCGATGACCGCACAGATGACAAGGAAGCGAAACAGGGTCGGCATTCAGAAACTCTCCTCGTCGCAATCACTGGTCCGGCGATATATTGTAATCATATCCGACAAGCGTTAGCCGAAGGATATTGCAGACATGTTTATGATGCGGCGTCTTGACGCTACCGGCGCATTTGACGATACCGTTTCCAAACAAATTGTGAATGGGCCGATGAACGAAGAAGTGCTGACCCTTGCCGAAAGCCTGAGAGACAGAGCGCGCGCCGCATTGGGCACGCGCAATCTTGTCCTCGTCGGGTTGATGGGGGCCGGAAAATCCTCGATCGGGCGGCTGGTCGCCCACCAGCTCGGCATTCCTTTCGTCGACACGGATGTCGAGATCGAGCGCGTGTCGCGCATGACGATCACCGAGCTGTTCGAAGCCTACGGCGAAGAGGAGTTCCGGGCACTGGAAACGCGGGTGATCAAGCGTCTGCTCAAGGGCGGTCCCCGCGTCGTTTCCACCGGTGGCGGCGCCTTCATCAACGACCGCACGCGCCGGCATGTCAAACGCAGCGGCCTGTCGGTCTGGCTGAAGGCCGATCTCGACGTGCTCTGGGAGCGGGTCAACAAGCGCGATACGCGACCGCTGCTCAAAACCGAAAATCCGAAGCAGACCCTCGAAAAGCTGATGAATGCGCGCTATCCGATCTATGCGGAAGCCGATCTCACGGTTTTGTCCCGCGATGTGAGCAAGGACATCATGGTCAAGGAAGTCCTTGCGGCCATCGTCGACAGGAAAGAAGAAAGCAAGACACCATGAATGCGATCACATCGGCATCGGCCGAGCGTCTCGTCCGCGTGCCCCTCGGCGAGCGCGCCTATGACATTCTGATCGGCCCTCGGCTGATTGCGCGCGCCGGCAAGGAAATCGCAGCAAGACTGAAGGGCCGCAGAGCCGCTATCATTACCGACGAAAATGTTGCGCCGCTTTATCTCGATGCGCTGATTGCCAGCCTTCAGGATGCCGGTATCCAACCCTCCAAGCTGGTGCTGCCGGCCGGCGAAAAGACGAAGAGTTTCGAGCATCTGATGGCCGTCTGCGATGCCGTGCTCACGGCGCGTATCGAGCGTAATGACGCGGTCATCGCGCTTGGCGGCGGCGTCATCGGCGATCTCGCCGGCTTTGCCGCCGGTATCGTGCGTCGCGGCGTCCGTTTCGTGCAGGTGCCGACCTCGCTTCTGTCGCAGGTGGATTCTTCTGTCGGCGGCAAGACCGGCATCAATACCCATCACGGCAAGAACCTGGTCGGCGTCTTCCATCAGCCCGATCTCGTGCTTGCCGATACCGACGTGCTGAATACGCTGAGCGAACGCGAATTCCGCGCCGGCTATGCCGAGGTCGCCAAATATGGGCTGATCGACAAGCCGGATTTCTTTGACTGGCTGGAGGCCAACTGGAAAGAGGTGTTCTCCGGCGGTGACGCGCGCATTGAGGCGATTGCCGCGAGCTGTCAGGCAAAATCCGATGTCGTCGTCGCCGACGAACGCGAAAACGGCCCACGGGCGCTGCTTAATCTCGGCCATACCTTCGGCCATGCATTGGAGGCGGCCACCGCTTATGACAGTCGCCGGCTGGTGCATGGCGAGGGTGTTTCGATCGGCATGGTGCTGGCGCACGAATTTTCTTCGCGCCTCAATCTGGCAAGCCTGGACGATGCCAAGCGCGTCGAGGCGCATCTGAAGACGGTTGGCTTGCCGACGCGGATGAGCGACATTCCGGGCGAGCTGCCGCCAGCCGAGGTGCTGATGGATGCGATCGCGCAGGACAAGAAGGTCAAGAGCGGCAAGCTGACCTTCATTCTTACCCGCGGCATCGGGCAATCCTTCGTCGCCGATGACGTTCCGGCCTCCGAAGTTCTCAGTTTCCTGAGGGAAAAGCATCCGCAATGACGGTCGAAGGCACGCTGGCTGTTCTGTGGGAATATTGGCCCGAGATTATTTCGATCATCGCGCTGGTGCTGCTTTCGGCCTTTTTCGCCGGCTCGGAAACCGCGCTGACGGCGGCTTCGCGCAGCCGCATCCACACATTGGAAGCCAATGGCGACAGCCGGGCCGGCATCGTGCGGCTGCTGATCGAGCGCCGCGACCGATTGATCGGCGCGCTGCTGATCGGCAACAATCTCGCCAATATTCTGTCGTCGTCGCTTGCGACCAGTTTGTTTCTCGGCCTGTTCGGCAATTCCGGCGTGGCGATTGCCACTGCCGCCATGACGGTCATCCTCGTCATTTTCGCCGAGGTTCTGCCGAAGAGCTGGGCCATTGCGACGCCGGACCGTTTCGCGCTGAATGTCGCCGGCGCGATACGTGTCTTCGTCATCGTCGTCGGACCGGTATCGAGCGTCGTCAACGCCATCGTGCGCCAGATCCTCGGCATCTTCGGCATCAATCTCTCCAGGGAAGTATCGATGCTGTCGGCGTATGACGAGCTGCGCGGCGCCGTCGATCTGCTGCATCGCGAGGGTTCGGTGGTCAAGGTGGACCGCGACCGGCTGGGCGGTCTGCTCGATCTTGGCGAGTTGGAGCTTTCCGATATCATGGTTCACCGCACGGCGATGCGTGCCATCAATGCCGACGATCCGCCGGAAGTCGTGGTGCGGACCATTCTCGACAGCCCCTACACGCGCATGCCACTCTGGCGCGGCACAATCGACAACATCATCGGCGTCGTGCATGCCAAGGATCTGTTGAGGGCGCTGGCGGAGCGGCATGTCGAGCCGGAAAATCTCGATATCGTCAAGATCGCCCAAAAGCCCTGGTTCGTACCCGACAGCACCAATCTCCAAGACCAGCTCAACGCCTTCCTGCGCCGCAAGCAGCATTTTGCAGTCGTCGTCGACGAATATGGCGAAGTGCAGGGCATCGTTACCCTGGAGGATATTCTCGAGGAGATCGTCGGCGATATTGCCGACGAGCACGACCTCGATATTCAAGGCGTGCGGCAGGAAGCCGATGGATCGATCGTCGTCGATGGCGTCGTGCCTATCCGCGATCTGAACCGTGCGCTCGACTGGGATCTGCCCGATGAAGAGGCGACGACGATTGCCGGCCTCGTCATCCACGAATCGATGACCATTCCGGAAGAACGTCAGGCCTTCACCTTCTATGGCAAGCGCTTCATCGTGATGAAGCGGGAAAAGAACCGCATTACCAAAATCAGAATCAGGCCGGCGGAGACAGAAGAAGGCAAGCCGGAGTAGCCGGTTACCACCGCACCGCTTCGCCGGGTGCTGCGGGCTCCACGGCAAGCGCGTGCAGGCCGGCGTCGAGTTCCGGCTTCAACAGTTCGGTGATCGCCCTGTGGCGGGCAAGGCGCGTCATGCCCGTGAACTTGGCGGAGACGATTCGAATTCTTATATGGGTCTCGCCCGTTCCGGTCATGTCGGGTTGATGGCCGGCATGTAGGTGGCTTTCGTTGATGACAGCGAGACGTTCGGGCGCGAAGGCGTCGTTGAGCTTTTTCTCAATGCGGGATTGAAGCGTCGTTTCCATATTCCCGCCGTCACCTTGTTCGCGAAAAAGGTTTCACAAAGCCTGCAACATTCCCATTTGT
Organism: Rhizobium sp. BR 362; assembly: GCF_036528765.1. Taxonomy (NCBI): domain Bacteria; kingdom Pseudomonadati; phylum Pseudomonadota; class Alphaproteobacteria; order Hyphomicrobiales; family Rhizobiaceae; genus Rhizobium; species Rhizobium sp. BR 362. Next base: position 85,672 of record NZ_JARWGH010000014.1, read on the forward strand.
CAATTCTTGTTGTGGGGTGGCTGAGGCCCCATAATTAGGGCGCCATGAGACTCGATTCAAAATATTTCGATCGTATTCGAACCCGCCGCAAACGCGAGCCGGAGGCGGAACAGGCTCCGCCGACGTGCCAGTGGGACGGCTGCGACAAAAAGGGTACGCATCGCGCGCCGGTCGGGCGCAATGCGGAAGGGCAGTTCTTTTTGTTCTGCTTCGAGCACGTCAAAGATTACAACAAGGGCTACAATTATTTCTCCGGCCTCTCGGACGGTGAGATCGCGCGCTACCAGAAGGAAGCCATCACCGGTCATCGCCCGACCTGGACCGTCGGCGTCAACAAGTCGGCGCGCAACAGCCCACTGCAATCCGACATCCGTTCCGGTTCCTATTCCCGCGTGCGCGATCCCTTCGGTTTCGTCAAGGATGGACAGGGGCCGGGCCGCGGCCCGCGTTTCCCGCAGGAGCGCAAGCTGAAGACGCTCGAGGCGAAAGCCTTCGACACGATGGGGCTGGGTGCCAATGCCACCAGCGCCGAGATCAAGAGCCGTTACAAGGAATTGGTGAAAAAGCACCATCCCGACGCCAACGGTGGCGACCGCGGGTCCGAGGAACGGTTTCGCGCGGTCATTCAGGCCTATCAATTGTTGAAGCAGAACGGTTTTTGTTAATTCCTGTCCTTGCTCTCCGCCTTCAATCAGGTATGGTCCAAATCGGCTGAGGCCGCAGGCGACTGCGGCAAGGTGCGCTTTTGGCTGGCTGCACCTCGGCCAATTTTCCGGACGCGGCGTTTCTTGTCCGGGACTCTGTTCAAGAATGCTCGCAAGCGATCATGTCATCGCGCCGAGGTTTCGCTTCAGTCCCGGAGAAGTATCGCCGTTGTTCCGACCTGACGGATGCGGACAACAAGCTGCGGCGTTACGGATCAAAAACGGCTGAGATTGAGATGGCTGGGTGACAGTCGCCCGCCCTGGAGACATGATGAGCAAGATTGACCTTGATATTTCCGAGCTTCCCGACACGACCGTTTCGGTCCGTGAAGTCTTTGGCATCGATTCCGATATCCGCGTTCCGGCGTACAGCAAGGGCGACGCCTATGTGCCCGACCTCGATACCGACTATCTCTTCGATCGCGAGACGACGCTCGCCATTCTCGCCGGCTTTGCCCATAATCGCCGCGTGATGATCTCCGGCTATCACGGCACCGGCAAGTCCTCCCATATCGAGCAGGTCGCAGCCCGCCTCAACTGGCCATGCGTGCGTATCAACCTTGACAGCCACGTCAGCCGTATCGATCTCGTCGGCAAGGATGCGATCGTCGTGAAGGACGGTCTGCAGGTTACTGAATTCAAGGATGGCATCCTGCCCTGGGCCTATCAGCACAACGTCGCCCTCGTCTTCGACGAATACGACGCCGGCCGTCCGGACGTGATGTTCGTCATTCAGCGCGTGCTGGAATCGTCCGGCCGCCTGACCCTGCTCGACCAGAGCCGTGTCATCCGTCCTCACCCGGCCTTCCGCCTGTTCGCGACCGCCAACACGATCGGTCTCGGCGACACGACGGGTCTCTATCACGGCACGCAGCAGATCAACCAGGCGCAGATGGACCGCTGGTCGATCGTCACGACACTGAACTATCTGCCGCACAACAACGAAGTCGACATCGTGCTGGCGAAGGTGAAGTCCTTCCGCAATGACAAGGGCCGCGACACCGTGTCCAAGATGGTGCGCGTTGCCGATCTCACCCGCGCGGCCTTCATGAACGGCGATCTTTCCACCGTCATGAGCCCGCGTACGGTCATCACCTGGGCGGAAAATGCGGAAATTTTCGGCGATGTCGCCTTTGCCTTCCGCGTGACCTTCCTCAACAAGTGCGATGAGCTGGAGCGGCCGCTGGTCGCCGAGCAATATCAGCGCGCTTTCGGCGTCGAGCTGAAGGAGAGCGCCGCCAACATCGTGCTCGAAGCCTAACAGGAAGAGCCAGCAAGTCATGGCAGGTCGCGGAGACAATTCCAAAGCGAAGCCGGGCGCTCCGGTGGACATGGAGCCGTTGCGTCGGGCGATTACCGGCTGCGTGCGCTCGATCGCCGGCGATGCCGAGGTCGAGGTGGCCTTCGCCAACGAGCGCCCGGGAATGACGGGCGAGCGCATTCGCCTGCCGGAGCTGTCGAAGCGGCCGACGGCGCATGAGCTGGCGGTGACCCGCGGTCTCGGCGATTCCATGGCGTTGAGGCTTGCCTGCCACGATGCGCGCGTGCACGCCACCATGGCGCCACAGGGCGCCGAGGCGCGCTCCATCTTCGATGCCGTCGAACAGGCTCGTGTGGAATCGATCGGCGCACTGCGCATGAGCGGCATGGCCGCCAACCTCAATTCGATGAATTCGGAGAAATACGCCAAGGCGAATTTCTCCGGCATCGAGCGGCAGGAAGACGCGCCGCTCGGCGAGGCCATGGCGATGATCGTGCGCGAGAAGCTGACCGGTCAGCAGCCGCCGCAAAGCGCCGGCAAGGTGCTCGATCTCTGGCGCTCCTTCATCGAGGACAAGACCGGCGGCGAACTCGACAATCTGCTTTCTGCCATCAACGACCAGCAGAGCTTCGCGCGCGTCGTCCGCAATATGCTGACGGCCATGGAAATGGCCGAGGAATACGGCGACGAGGAGATGGAGCCTGACACCGACGAGGAGTCTGCCGAGGAGGACAAGCCGAGCGGCGAGGACCAGGACGACCAGGATGTCGAGAGCGATGAGGGCTCCGACGCCGCACCAGCCGAGGACAGCGAAGCCTCCGACGAGGAGATGGACGACGGCGAGATGGATGGCGCCGAAATCTCCGACGACGACATGAGCGAAGAAGGCGAAGAGGATTCGGAGACGCCGGGCGAAACCCGCCGTCCGAACACGCCCTTTGCCGATTTCAATGAAAAGGTCGATTACCACGTCTTCACCGAGGAATTCGACGAGACGACGACGGCGCAGGAACTCTGCGACACGGTGGAACTCGAGCGCCTGCGCGCCTTTCTCGACAAGCAGCTCGCGCATCTGCAGGGTGCCGTGGGGCGGCTCGCCAACCGTCTGCAGCGCCGGCTAATGGCGCAGCAGAACCGCGCCTGGGATTTCGATCTGGAAGAGGGCTATCTCGACCCGGCGCGTCTGACGCGTCTGATCATCGATCCCATGCAGGCGCTCTCCTTCAAGATGGAGCGCGACACGCAATTCCGCGATACGGTCGTGACGTTGTTGATCGACAATTCCGGTTCCATGCGCGGCCGGCCGATCACCGTCGCCGCCACCTGCGCCGATATTCTGGCGCGCACGCTGGAACGCTGCGGCGTCAAGGTCGAAATTCTCGGCTTCACCACCAAGGCCTGGAAGGGCGGACAGGCACGCGAGAAATGGCTTGCCGGCGGCAAACCGCAGACGCCTGGCCGGCTCAACGATCTCCGCCACATCATCTACAAATCGGCCGACGAGCCTTACCGGCGGGCGCGCACCAATCTCGGCCTGATGATGCGCGAAGGCCTGCTCAAGGAAAATATCGACGGCGAGGCGCTGATCTGGGCGCATAACCGCCTGCTTGGCCGCCGCGAGCAGCGCCGCATCCTGATGATGATCTCGGATGGCGCGCCGGTCGACGATTCGACGCTGTCGGTCAATCCGGGCAATTATCTGGAGCGGCACCTACGCGCCGTGATCGAACAGATCGAGACGCGTTCGCCCGTGGAGCTTTTGGCGATCGGTATCGGCCACGACGTCACGCGCTACTATCGCCGTGCCGTCACGATTGTCGATGCCGACGAGTTGGCTGGCGCCATGACCGAGCAGCTCGCATCGCTATTTGAGGATCAGGCGAGCCTGCCGCGCATGCGTCGCGCAAGCTGAATAGCTGATAGTCAATCCCGCATCGGCCTTCCGGCCGATGCTTCTGCCGATTTTTCGACTAGAGCAGTTCATCGCTTCACGGAATCGCTGAACTGCTCTATCTCTTTGTTTTCACGCAATTCCGGACGGAAAACCGCTGCGCACTTTTTCTGGAATTGCTTTAGTTGCAAGGCCCCTGTGAGAGCCCCATGAAACGCCTTTGCCGCGCGACCATGCTTGTGATGCTGCTCACCGGCTGTGGCACCGTGGATACTTCGGAGAGTGGGTCTGCGAACATCCATGCGATGGCGATTTCGGCGTTCAAGCCCGGGGCCGAGCAAACACGCTTCGGCGCGCTCGAATTTCTCGGCGGTCTCGAACTCAGCTCGAGCAATGCGCTCCTCGGCGCCCTCTCCGCCATCCGCTTCCGTCCGGATCAGCGTCATTTCGTTTCGGTGCTGGATACCGGCCATTGGCTGACCGGCGCCATCGAGCGCGACGAGGACGGCAAGCTGAAGGGCATCGTCGATGCCCGCATCATGCCGATGATCGATCGCTTCGGCGAGACGGATGCCGGCAAAGGCGCGATGGATGCGGAGGGGCTGGCGCTGCGGGGCAATCACGTGCTCGTCAGCTATGAGCAGAATCATCGCGTCGACACCTATCCAGATCCCGGTTTCGAGACATCGCCGCCGGATGGCAGCATTCCGATCCTCATTCCGAAGAGGCGATTGCGGGCCAACCGCAGTCTGGAAGCCCTGATGATCGCGCCGCCATCGAGCCCGCTTGCGGGGGCAGCGGTGATCGTCGCGGAGCGCAGCCTCGACGACCAGGGGAACATGCTGGCGGCGATCCTCGACGGACCGCTGAAGGGCCGCTTCACGGTGCGCCACTCTGACGATTTCGACGCCAGCGACGGCGTTTTTCTGCCCGATGGCGATCTGCTGCTGCTGGAGCGGCGCTTCGATCTGGCGCATGGCATCGGCGTGCGTATCCGCCGCATTGCCGGCGACGATATCAAGCCGGGCGCCGTGGTCGACGCCAACGTCATCTTCCAGGCGGGGTCTAATCTGCAGATCGACAACATGGAAGGACTGGACGCCTTCCGCGCCGCCGACGGCACGATCCACCTGATCATGGTCTCCGACGACAACCATTCCATTCTGCAGCGGAGCCTGATGCTGGAATTCCGGCTGCGGGATGATACGGCAGTCAGCATGAAATACCGGCCTCAGGACATCGCGGCATTCATCGTGAAGACGGTGCGCCGCGCGCTGTCATCCTCCGGCCATGCCCGTTCGACGTCGGAGAGGGGAACGGGCTTTGCTGCGACCGTGAAGCCAGCCGGAGTGGTCGCCCGCAACAGCTTGCCGACTGCCTGGACGAGCCCGTCAACCGATATACTGCCGATGCCGCTGCCAACAAGCTCGATTGCGGAAGAGCGCAGCACGGCGCTCGGCAATGTTATATCCGCCCCACTGCTGGAACCGATCTGCACGAATCGTAGGGGCACGGCATCCCGGCTGAATTTGGCGGCGGCGATCAAGAGGCGTTCGGCGCTTCTGCCCCAGAGGTAGTCGATGACGACGTCTACGCCCGCGGCGAATTGTTGCTTGAAGCTCTCCTCCAGAGCGGCGTCGTTTTCCACCAAGGGGATCGTCACATCGGCGCCAATCGCCGCGAGCGAGCGTAGGGCGTCGATGTTGCGGCCGGTGGCGATCACCTTGCTTGCGCCGAGATGCTTGGCGATTTGCACGGCGAGGCGGCCGGCGGTGCCGGTGGCGCCGTTGATCAGTACGGTCTCGCCGGCCTTGAGTTGGGCACGTTCTGTGAAGGCGGCCCAGGAGGACATGCCGGGATTGGCAATGGCGGCAGCGGTGATATCATCGATATCGTCGGGCATGGCTATGCAATGGGCCGGAGACACGACGGCGTATTCCGCCATGCTGCCGAACGGCGCCTTCGGCACGACGAAATAGACCCGACGCCCGTCGTCAAGCCGGCCCACGCCGTCAATGCCGACGACAAAGGGGAATTGGCCGTGCGAGCTGTAGTGCTTGCCCGAGGCGCGGCCCTTGACGACATGGCTGGTGGCAGCGGCGGTAACGGTGACGCGAACCTCACCTACCGACGGCACCGGCTCGGCGAAATCTCCGTAAACGGGCGCGCGCCCGGCTTCTCTGACGATTGCAGCTTTCATGACATTTATCCTTTAGGATTTCTATGTGTGTGTATAATGCACGTATATGAGGAGTCAGAAATGCCGTCAACAAAAAAAGTGCAAAATACACATATCTCTGATCAATTGCGTCAACTGCATGGGGCGGTTCTCGATATCGTCGCGGTGATAAATCGACCGCAGCGCGATGAAGTGCTGATCAAGGAGGCGGGAATTCCGCTGGACCGGGCATTGTTTCCGTTGCTTGTCGGCATCGAGCGGTTCGGGCCGATCGGTGTGGTGGAAATGGCCGACCGCGTCGGGCGGGACTACACCACCGTCAGCCGCCAGATCGCAAAGCTGGAAAGCCTCGGGCTCGTCGAGCGAAAGGGTGGTGCTGCCGACCGTCGTGTCCGTGAGGCCGTCATCACCGAAAAAGGCAAGGCAATGACTGATCTGGTCGATGCGGCGCGCGAAAGGATCGGGCTCGCTATCTTCGAAAGCTGGAATCCGGACGAAGTCGACGAACTGGTCCGGCTTATGCGCAAGTTCGCAGATGCGGTAAAGGAGGAGCCGCCGGTCGGTTCGTCGCTTGCGACAAAGTCTTGATCGCCGCGAGCTCGAGCGATCGTAATCGTGCTCGTGACGCGGTGGCGGGACCTATGCCGCCACCGCCCTCGAAGGGGTCGTTCATACCGCCGCGAATCGCGATGAACTTGCGTAGCGGTCTTGAGGATAGAGCTTGGCGATCTCGCCCGCGCCTATCTGCGGCACTGCCAGCAAATGGCTTCAGATAGGGTGAGAGATGTCGATGGGCGAGGCCGCGTGAAAGAGCTGGGAGGGGGTTTCGGTCGCTTCCGGCCGCCTTAATTCAGGTGCTTACGGTCAGGCTCGTGCCTGCTGCTGCGACAACGGCTTCAGCACGTTCATCAGCGCGCCATAGGGCAGCAGCATGACGAGGCCGACGGTCATCTTCACCGAGAAATCGCCGATCGCCCAGGAAATCCAGCGCGGTGCCGACGTCGAGAAGGCACCGAGGATCGGCGCCCATTCGATCGCAAAGGGATCGTTCGGGCCGAAGAAGACGAAGAAGGGCGCGAAGGCGAAGGAGAAGAACATCACCGTGTCCAGCATCGAGCCGATCAGCGAGCCGAACAGCGGCGCACGCCACCAGGCCATGCGGCGCAGGCGGTTGAACACCGAGATATCGAGAAGCTGGCCGGCAAGATAGGCCGAACCGGAGGCGATCGCGATGCGCGGCTGCGCAGTGAAGAAGGAGAGTGTAACGCCGACGACGAAACCGGCGAACACCACCTTGCGCGCGGCCTGAGGTCCGAACTGGCGATTGGTCAGGTCGGTGATCAGGAAGGCAACGGGATAGGTGAAAGCACCCCAGGTGAGGATATCCGCGAGATTGATGCCGGCGAGCATCACCTGCAGCGGATACTGCACGAGGATGTTGGAGGCGACGACGACGAGCGTCATCAGCAGCACGTAGATAAGCGTATAGCGTGATTTCAGCATTTTTTTATCCTGGGTGATGCCACCAGTTGGAGGAAAACCGGACATGGAAAAAGGCCTGTCCGGACGTTATCCGTGCAAGCCTTTTAGCCCGTATGATATCGAGAAGTATGGCTTAGGCGGCTACAGCAGCTTCAGCGGTCTTCTTGACGATCTGGCGACGCAGCAGGCGGGCACGCATGCTGAGCTCGTTTTCGCTTGCCTTGATAAGGAAAGCGTCGAGGCCGCCGCGATGCTCGACCGAGCGGAGTGCTGCAGCGGAAACGCGCAGACGGTAACGCTGGCCAAGAACGTCAGAAATCAGCGTGACCTGGCAGAGGTTCGGCAGGAACCGACGCTTGGTCTTGTTGTTGGCGTGGCTGACATTGTTGCCCACGAGGACGGCCTTGCCGGTCAATTCGCACATGCGGGACATGAAACACCTACTTTTGTTTTTCTTGGCCATCGGATAGTCATTCCGGGCAAAACCCGGCGCGCAATCCAACAGGCCATAATTGGAAAGTTGCGGTTCTATAGTCAGCGCGGCCGGCTACGTCAAGCCAAACCTTGAGCTTTCCCGCAATTCCGTCAAAAAGCTGCTGTTTTCTTAACTGTCGCAGCAAGCGCATAAAGCGCCTATATATGCTGCCTGCTCGTTGTTGAAGGCTTCGGTCATGGTTCATTTTCGAAGGTGGCTTTTCATTTCGGCTCTGCTGGCGTCGATGCCCTGCATGGCATCGGCCGAGGAATTGCGGCATGAAACGCAGTATCGCGTCGCGCTTGCCGGTTTTCCGATCGCGAGAGCGGATTTCAAGACCGAGGTCAAGGATAAGCAGTTCACCATCCGGGGCGATATCACGTCAGCCGGTCTTGCCGATCTTGTCACGTCCATCGATGCGAGGACCGATGTGACCGGCACTGTCGGCGATAACAAGCTGCAGGCGACGCATTACACGCTCTTTTACAAAAGCGGCAAAAAGGAACGCACCTATGATGTCGCCTATACCAATGGCAATGTGACGTCGAATACGATCACGCCGGAGCCGAAGCGGCCGCAAAGCTGGATTCCGCTCAGCAACGGCGATCTGCACTCGGTGCTCGATCCGATTTCCGGGATGATCTTTCCGATTACCCCCAATCTCAATCTCTGCAATCAGACCTTGTCCGTCTTCGACGGTGAGATGCGCATGGATCTGAAATTGTCGCCGAAGGGATCGCACCCGTTTTCGACTGATGGCTTCAAGGGAAAGACGATCGCTTGCGGCGTGCGCTTCACCCCGAAGAGCGGCTACAAGGGAACGCGCAAGGATTACCTTTATCTCGCCAAGAGCGACGGCATGGAGATCTGGTTTGCCAAGGCAGATGCCATGAATGTATATGCGCCTGTCTACGTCCGTATCCCGACGCAATACGGCACGGTGACGATCACCGCAGTGAAATACGGCAGCTAAACGGGCTTTGGCAGACGCCCGCGGCGACAGACTGGGGGCCGACTTGAAGTTTCGCGCGACATTGACGGGATTTGCGGCCATCGTGATGTGGTCGTTCCTGGCGTTGTTAACGGTGGCATCGGGCAAGATGCCGCCGTTTCAATTGCTCGCCGTCTGTTTCGCTATCGGCAGCATTCCCGGCATCCTTGTTCTCGCATTGAAGCCGGAGCGCCTGCGGCTGTTGCGCCAGCCCGCCAAGGTCTGGATCACCGGCGTTGCCGGGCTGTTTGGTTATCATTTCCTCTATTTCACCGCGCTTCGGCACGCGCCGGCGGTCGAGGCGGGGTTGATTGCCTATCTCTGGCCCCTGCTGATCGTTGTCGGCTCGGCGCTTCTGCCGGGCGAGCGGCTGCGCTGGTACCCTATCGTCGGCGCGGTGATGGGGCTTGCCGGCACCGTATTGATCGTCGGGCGCAACGGATTTCATTTCGAGGGAGCCTATGCCATCGGCTACGGCGCGGCATTCCTCTGCGCCTTCACCTGGTCCGGCTATTCACTGATCACTCGCCGGTTCGAGGCGGTGTCGACCGATGTCGTCACCATGTTCTGCCTGGCGACATCAGCCCTTTCCTTCGTCTGCCATCTTGGCCTGGAGGAGACGATCTGGCCGGACGCGGCGTCGCAGTGGATCGCAGTGCTCGGGCTTGGACTCTTTCCGGTGGGCGCTGCCTTTTATGCCTGGGATTATGGTGTCAAAAACGGGGATATCCAGATTCTCGGTGCAGCCAGCTATGCCGCGCCGCTGCTCTCGACGCTAATCCTGACGCTTTTCGGCTTTGCCGAACCAAGCTGGGGAATCGCGCTTGCTTGCCTTCTGGTCACGGGCGGAGCAGTGCTGGCGGCGCATCGCATGATCCTGCGTCGAGATAGTGCCGAAAGAGCGCAGGCGGAAGCGGCGGAATAGTTTCCGCCACGGTCAGCTCAATTCTTGGGCGAGTCCGATGAGAAGCTCTCCAGGCCCGCGGATGTAGCAGAGCCGATACGCGTCCTTATACTGGACGACTTCGCCCACGAGCTGCGCGCCGCGATTGCGGAGCCTTTCAAGCGTCTCGTCGATGTCATCCACGGTGAACATGACGCGGAGGTAGCCGAGAGCGTTGACCGGGGCGTTGCGGTGATCCGCGACGATAGGCGGCGTGAGGAAGCGGGATAGCTCGAGCCGGCTGTGGCCGTCCGGCGTGCGCATCATGGCAATCTCGACGCGCTGATCGCCCAGTCCAGTGACACGTCCGGCCCATTCTCCTTCAATCGTGGCTCGCCCTTCGAGCTCAAGGCCGAGCTCGCGAAAGAAATCAATCGTCCCTTCGAGGTCATCGACGACGATTCCTATGTTGTCCATCCGCTTGAGCGCCATGTGTCCAAACTCCAAAGTGTCGTCCAGGCCGTAAACTATGAAACTACTTGCCAGGTGAATAAGCTTATGAGTCTACGGCCTGACCCGGATGTCATTTCTTGAAGACTTTTTCCAGAAAGGCCACGAGCGAGGGCCGCCAGACATCCATCTCATGCTGGAGGTCCTGATATTCGTGATAGTCGTGAGCGATCTTCTTGTCGTCCAATACGGCCTTCAGGCCGGCGACATCCTTGCCGACGACCTGATCCTTGCTTCCGACCGTCACCGTGAGGTTGCGCAGAGCCTTGTTGATCTTGTCCGGCTCGTTCAGGGCCGCGTCGACGGCCTTGTTCGGCACGGTGGTCGTGCTGACCCCGCTGAAGGTCCCGATCCAGCCGAAAGTGCCGAGATGCGAGAGGCCGGAGACGAGCGCCTGGTATCCGCCCTGCGACAGGCCGGCCACCGCGCGTCCGTCAGCATCGCTGCGCACCTGGTAATGGCTATTCATATAGGGGATGAGATCCTCGATGAGTTCGCGATCGGCTGCTTCAGCATTTGCGGGATAGAAGTCCTTGCGCCGTTCGGCGGCAGGAAAATTCTCGGCAATCGCATCCGGCACATCGGTTTCCGTATCCGGAATGACGACGATCATCGGCTCGATCTTCTTTTCCGCCAGCAGATTGTCGAGGATCTGCGGTGCTCGGCCCTGTTCGACCCAGGACGCGGCCGTGTCGCCGAAGCCGTGATAGAGATAGAGGACGGGCAGGGGCTTCGAAGGGTCGCTGTAGCCGGGCGGCGTATAGACGTACATCTGGCGCTCCGAATTGAGCGCTTTGGAATGCAACGTCACCAGCCGCAGGTCGCCGTGCGGAACGTTGCGCGTATCGAGGATGCTGCCAGGCACCAGAATGAGGCTGGTGTTCACCTGCCGCTGCGGCTTGGGCGAATTCGTGCCGGGATCGATACTGCGAAAGCCGTCGACATTGAAGTAGTACTCATAGAGGTTGGGTTTCAACGGCTCGGTTTTACCAGTCCAAATGCCATCATCGCTGCGTTGCAGCGCGATCGGATCATGCGAGCCGAGATGGACTGCCACGGCTTTTGCCGAAGGGGCGTAGAGGCGGAAGGTGATCGATCCGTCCTTCTCGACCGAGGTAACGAATTCCTTCAGCGGACGGTCCGCCGGCGGTGCGGCGGGAGCGTCAAGGGCAGCGGCGGGAAGGCTCATCACGCACCCCGCCAGGACAAATATCGGAAACAACAAACGCACGAAAAAACCTCCTCCACATCGAGCAATTCTCTCTCTCCCCGTGTAAAGCTGACGCAGGATCGCGCATTTTCAAGACGGCTCCCCCCGCAAAGCAGCCACCTTAGGTCGTGTGGACTAGCAGGCAATGCGAAAAAACTTAGATCGATGAAGGCTTCCAGCCTGGAGCTGCCATTTCGAAGCTGGAGAAATCGAAGCCCGGCGCGACCGTGCAGCCGACGAGGGTGAAGTCGCCGAGACTTTCGGCGGCCTGCCACCAGTCGGCGGGGACGATTGCCTGTGGACGCTCGCCTTTTGCGAAGTCGATGCCGAGGACGATGGTCTCGCGCGCCTTGCCGTCGGCGGAGCGATACAGCGCAAGCGGCGCACCGGCATAATAGTGCCAGACTTCCGCGGCATCGCGCACCCGGTGCCAATGCGAGCGCTCGCCCGCCTGCAACAGGTAGTAGATCGCGGTCGAATGGCCGCGGGTTCCGCCATGCTCATCGCGGAATGTCTGTACATACCAGCCGCCTTCCGGATGCGGCTGCATGGAGAGCGCCTCGATGATCTCTTCCGGCCGCATCAGAAATTGTCCTTGCGCTTGCGGATTTCGGCAAAGACTTCCTCGTTGCTGCGGCTTTCCATCAGCAGATGCCTGCGGATCGACGGATCGGCGGCGCGCAGGAACGGATTGGTCTCCTTTTCGAGCGCAAGCGTCGTCGGAATGGTGAATTTGCCTTCGGCCCTCAGCGCCTCGATGTCGGCGGCGCGCGCCTTCAGCCTTTCATTGTCGGGATCGATGGTAACGGCAAAACGGGCGTTGGACAGCGTATATTCGTGGCCGAAATAGATCGCCGTTTCGTCCGGCAACACGGCAAGCTTCTGCAGGGATGCCCACATATCGGCCGCGGGCCGTTCGAACAGCCGGCCGCAGCCGAGCGCAAAGAGCGTGTCGGCGGCAAAAAGCAGCTTGTCATCCTCGAAGTGATAACAGACATGGCCGGCCGTGTGGCCCGGCGTCTCGATCACGTTGACGGTGTGGTCGCCGAATTCGAAGGTGTCACCGTCGCTGACGGACCGGTCGAGGCCGGGTATGGCGACGGCTTCGTTGATCGGGCCGATGATCTCGCAGCCGAATTGCTCCTTCAGCGTCAGATTGCCTTCGACATGATCGGTGTGATGATGGGTGGTGAGGATGTGGCTGATCGTCCAGCCGCGACGCTTGGCGGCCGCCAGGATCGGCTCGGCTTCCGGCGCGTCGATCGACGCCGTGTAACCGCTTTCGGGATCATGGACGAGCACGCCGAAATTGTCGGAGCGGCAGATAAATACCTCTAATTCCAAGGGTTTCATGGTCGAAATAGTCCTCATCGATGCGGTTGAATCGGAATGTAGGCGGTTCGGCCTTGAAGTCCAACGGGCGGCTGATAACATTTGCGCCGATGCACGCCGATATCGTCGATCTCCGTCAATTCTATCATTCCGAGCTTGGACGCTTGGCCGAGCAGTCTATCGCCATGGCGCTTTCCTCGATCTGGTCGCGGCTGCCGGATGAGCGTCTTGTCGGTCTCGGCTATGCCGTCCCCTATCTCGATCGTTTCCGTGCCGACACCGAGCGCACGTTCGCCTTCATGCCGGCAGGGCAGGGTGCCGTGAACTGGCCCATGGACTCGGTTTCCTCGACAGCACTGATCTTCGATGAGGAATTGCCGCTGCCGGATAGTTCCATCGACCGGGTGCTGATGGTGCATTCGCTGGAATTCGCCGAGAGCCCCCGCGAAACGCTGAAGGAGCTTTGGCGGGTGCTGGCGCCCGGCGGTCGGCTGGTCATCGTCGTGCCGAACCGCACGGGCGTGTGGGCACGCATGGAGCATACGCCCTTCGGCTCCGGCCGACCCTATTCGCGTGGGCAGCTCACCTCGTTGCTGCGCGAGACCAACTTCACCCCGGGAGCAACCGCCGAGGCGCTGTTCTTTCCGCCTTCGAAACTGCGCACCGTCCTGCGTCTCAGACGCGCCTTCGAGCGGATAGGGCGCACCCTCTGGCCGGCCTTCTCCGGCGTCATCATCGTCGAAGCGCAGAAGCGGCTCTATCAGGGGCTGCCGGTCGCTGTCCGCGCCTCGCGCCGCGTCTTCGTGCCGGTGCTGGCGCCGCGCGGCATTCCGACCACGCGCGACGGTGCATGATCTGGCCAGAGCGCCGTGCGTTCATTTGAACGCACAAAGGTCGCTCTGATCTTTTGAATCTAGAGCATCTTATCCGCTTGCAGGTGATTCCACCTGAAGGCGGGATGCTCTAGCCTACCGGCAAACACTCGACAAATTCGTCAATCCGCATTAATGCGACGGGGTGTCTAAAGCCGGAATTTTCCGGCCCTTCCCAAGGTCGATCCCATGAGCATGGAAATGAACAAGCCCGTCCCGCGCCCCGGCATTCTCGATATCGCCGCCTATGTGCCGGGCAAGGAGCATGCGCACGGCGTGGCGCGGGTGTTCAAGCTTTCCTCGAACGAGACGCCGTTCGGTGCAAGCCCGAAGGCCATCGAAGCTTTCCGCGCAGCCGGTGAACACTTGGAACGCTATCCGGACGGGCAGGCCACGGAGCTGCGCCAGGCGATCGCCGACGTTCATGGTCTGAACACTGCCAATATCCTCTGCGGCAACGGTTCCGACGAGCTGCTCGGTCTGCTCTGCCATGTCTATCTCGGCGCCGGCGATGAGGGCATCATCACCGAGCACGGCTTCCTGATCTACAAGATCCAGATCCTGGCCGCCGGCGCGACGCCGGTCACGGTCAAGGAAAAGGATCGCACCGTCGATGTCGACGCGATCCTTGCCGCGGTAACCGAGCGGACGAAGATCGTCTTCATCGCCAATCCGGCCAATCCGACCGGGACCTATGTTCCGGTCAACGAAATCCGCCGTCTGCAGGCGGGTCTGCCGAAGCATGTCATCCTCGTGCTCGACGCCGCCTATGCCGAATATGTCCGCCGCAACGACTATGAGGCGGGCCTCGAGCTCGTCTCCTCGAACCCCAATGTCGTTATGACCCGCACCTTTTCGAAGATCTACGGGCTTGCGGCGCTGCGCGTCGGCTGGATGTATGGGCCGGCCGATGTGGTGGATGCGCTGAACCGCGTGCGTGGCCCGTTCAACATGAACGCGGCAGCCATTGCCGCAGGTGCCGCCGCCATCCGCGACCAAGCTTTCACCCAGAAGGCCGTGGCGCACAACACGCTCTGGATCGAGAAGGTGACGAAGGCATTCGAGGCGATCGGCCTCGAAGTAACGCCGTCGGTCGCCAATTTCGTGCTCGTCCACTTCCCCGACGTCGAGGGCAAGCGCGCCGCCGATGCCGATGAGTTCCTGACCAGCCGCGGTTATATCCTGCGCGCGGTGCGTGCCTACGGCTTCCCGAATTCGCTGCGCATGAGCATCGGCACGGAAGAGGCCAATCTGGGTGTCATCGACGCGCTGACCGAATTCATGGGACGCAAGGCATGAGCAGCGTGCAGTTCGACCGTATCGCGCTGATCGGCATCGGCCTGATCGGCTCGTCGATCGCCCATGATATCAAGCGGCTCGGCCTCGCCAAGGAGGTGGTGATCTCGACGCGCAGCGCCGAGACGCTGAAGCGTGCCGAGGAACTCAAGCTTGGCGGCCGCTATACGCCGTCGTCGGCCGAAGCCGTTAGGGATGTTGATCTCGTCATCGTCTCCGTGCCGGTCGGCGCATCGGGAAGTGTCGCTGCGGAAATCTCCGCCCATTTGAAGCCGGGCGCCATCGTCACCGACGTCGGTTCGACCAAGGCGTCCGTCATCGCGCAGATGCAGCCGCATATGCCGGGCAACGTGCATTTCATTCCCGGCCATCCCATTGCGGGCACGGAGAAGTCCGGGCCTGACGCCGGATTTGCCGGGCTGTTCGAAGGCCGCTGGTGCATTTTCACGCCGATCCCCGGCACGGACGAAGTTGCCATCAAGAAGCTTCGCCATTTCTGGGAATCGCTCGGCTCGCGCGTCGACGAAATGGATGCCGCCCATCATGACAAGGTGCTGGCGATCGTATCGCATCTGCCGCATCTCATCGCCTATAACATCGTCGGCACGGCGGATGATCTGGAGGCGGTGACGGAATCGGAAGTGATCAAATACTCCGCCTCGGGCTTCCGCGACTTCACCCGTCTCGCCGCGTCCGACCCGACCATGTGGCGCGACGTCTGCCTGCACAATCGCGACGCCATCCTGGAAATGCTGGCGCGTTTTTCGGAAGACCTCGCCTATCTGCAGCGGGCGATCCGCTGGGGCGAGGGTGACAAGATCTTCGATCTCTTCACCCGCACCCGCGCCATTCGCCGCTCGATCGTCGAGGCCGGCCAGGACGTCGACGCGCCGGATTTCGGTCGCCACGCGCTGGATGTGAAGAAGTAAGTATCAACATACCCTCGCCCCAGCGGGGGTCCCGAAGGACGGGTTGAGACCTGTGGCTCAACCCCGAAGGGTCGCGCGGCACCCGCGGGGTGAGGGGTTACTGGCAGAGAATTGCCTTTGACGTCCCGTTCAAGGCCTTCGAAGCTTGCTCCGAAGCCCCGTCATCCGGCCATCTCGGCCTCGTTTTGCTCCACCGTTCATGTCCACCTTCTCCCCCGCTGGGGCGAAGGTGTTGATTATCAAATCGGCGGAATCTTCCCGAGCGGGATAAAGCCGCTGAGGGACAGGCGTCCGTGATCGGCGGTGAGGTCGACCGAGACTTTGTCACCGCCGGCTGCGAGCGATTTCAGGAGCTTCGTGGCGGTGTCGATCATGTTTTTGGCCCCCGGGATCGTTGCCTTCAGGCTGTCGCCCCATGGTCCGATCTGATTGATCTCCAGTTTGAACTGGCCGGACAGAAAGCCCTGATCGTCGAAATTAAAGGGGCCGGTAAGAGTCATGATGCGGCCGTCGCCGATATCGATCACCACCTGCCGCAAAACGCCGGTCGCGCCGTAAAGGCCGTGTCCGTCGCTGCCGTCGAGAAGGCCGGCCTTGCCGGTTAGGGTGATATCGGCGCTTGTCGATGCCGTCGGCAGCGTTTGCGGAAAATTCTTGATGACTGCCGTGGCATTTTCGATGCCGATCGCCAGCTCCAGGTCTTCGCCGTTCTGGCGTGCGTGCATTTCGGTGTGTGCGGCGGTCACATCGGCGCTCTGGCCGGTGAAGGAGGAGACGATGCCGGCCTTCAGCCCATCGATGACGGTCTCGCTCTGCGCGACGCCGCGGCCCTTGGCGACGAGGTTCGATTGCAGATCGGTCCACTCGGCCGATACCGTCAAGCCCTGTGCGGTACGAAGTTCTGCCGGCGATTTCAAGCTCCAGCCGACATGGTTCGGCTGGTAGACCGGCGCTGAGGCATTGAGATTGTCGAAGGAGGCCGAGACGCCTTTCACATGGTCATCGACGGTCACCTTGGCGCAGGAAAGGCCGATGGAGAAGGGAAAACCGCTGAAGGCCATGTCGCTGCATTCGCCCGAGATGCCGGCGGCGTTCTGCTCGCCGAGCGCCTTCAGCACGGTCGTCTTCACTATCGTCGTCGCATAGAACCATCCGCCGGTATAAAGCCCGGCGAGGATCACGATCAGCCCAAGCCCGATGAGCCACACGCGTCTGCCTCTGCCGGATGCTACGCTCTGGCTTGACGCTGCCATGTTGTTCTCCAATGGTTGAACCGATGTGTTCACAGTGATTTGGCGTTGGATATGGACGAATTTTGGGTGTTTGGCTACGGATCACTCATGTGGAATCCGGGGTTTAGCTATGTTGAAAAAGCAGAGGCCTTGATTTTCGGCTACCGCCGCTCCCTTTGCGTCCATTCCTGGGTCCATCGCGGCACGCAGGCAAATCCCGGCCTGGTGCTTGGCCTCGATCATGGCGGCTCCTGCCGCGGCATGGCATTCAGCATAGCCGCCGCCGAGTGGGAGGAGGTCCTGAATTATCTGCGCGAGCGCGAGCTGGTCACCAACGTCTATCTGGAAAGGATGCTGCCCATTCGCCTCGCCGATGGCCGAAAGGTGACCGCCGTCGCCTATATCGTCGACCGGTATCATCAGCAATATGCCGGTACGCTCGACGCTATCGAGGCCGCCCATATCGTCGATTCCGCCGTCGGACAGTCCGGGCCGAACGATGCCTATGTCTTCAACACGCTGGCGCACCTGCGCGAGATGGGCATTCGCGACCAATGGCTGGAACAGGTAGCCGGCGAGATCGAGCGGATGCGGGAAGCGTCTTAAACCGCGGCAGCCACTTTCGCTTTGGCGATCTCCGCCAGGCGCTGTGCCGCCGTGGGCGGGATCGGCAAATGCGAATTATTGGCGATGGTTTCGACCAGCAATTCGTCGCTTGCCTTTTCCGTCTCCTCCATCAGCCGTGCGAAGAAAGCGTCGGGGTCGAGGCCTGGCGGGATCGGAGGCAGGATGCGCACCTTGAAATGGCCGGGATATTTACGGAAGGTGTGGCGCGGCCAGAACAGACCGGGATGCATGGCCACCGCGACGACCGGAATGTCGAGATCGCGATACATGCGTGCAATGCCGTATTTGTAGACCGGTTCGGCGCCCGGCGGCCGGCGGGTGCCTTCGGGATAAATGATCAACTGACGGCCGGTGGAAAGCTCTTCCCGCGTGCGCTTCAGCACGTCAAACATCACCTTGCCGCGGGCGCTTCGGTCGACCGGAATCATGCGCTGCTTCTTCGCATACCAGCCGAACAGCGGAATCCACATCAGCTCCCGCTTCAGGATGTAGACGGGATCGTCGAGATAGGGCAGCAGCGCGAAGGTATCCCAGAAGGATTGATGTTTCGGGGCAAAGATGTAGCTGCCGGCGGGAATATTCTCCAAGCCCTCGATTTCGAAGGTGGTGCCGACGATCTTTTCCATCAGCCAGACGCTGGATTTCGCCCAAGCTTTGGGAATCGCATAGCCGGCCTTGCGCGGCATCAGAAAATAGATCGGTGAAAGCACGATCATGCGAATGATCAGGTTGGCATAGAAGGTCATATTGAACAGGATCGAACGCAAGGTAATCATCAAGGCTTTCCCAACACGCCGGCTTTCGCCAGCATCCTAAGCTTTGCCTACACGATTACGCTGTCAATAAAAAGTCAGTCGCGTCTCGCCAAAGATGTTAGCTCCGGTCATCATCATCCGCCTCTCGCGAGCGCAAGCCGAGCGGGCGTCCAAGGCCGGTGAGATTGCGGGCGCCGGCGAGAAGAACCTTGGCATATTCGTAAAGCATCGTGCGCAGCGCGTTGGGATCGGTGAACCAGTTCTTCGTCTTGAGATCGGAATTGACCACCGGGTAGGGGATGAAATCGGTGCCCGGATCGACATATTTCAACTCGGCGAGGCTGCGCGGCATATGATAGTTGTTGGTCACCACCAGAATGCTCTTGTAGCCTCTGGCGTGAATCCATTTCGCGGCCTCGCGCGCATTGCCGATGGTGTCGAGGGCGTCATAGCCGACATCGACGCAGCAGTTGAAGAGGCTGACGGGGCTTTGGGTCAGTTTGCGGATTTGCGACGGCGTGGTGGTCGGATGGACGCCCGAGATCAGCAGCCGGTTGCCGGCGCCGGTGCGCAGCAGTTCCACGGCCTGACCTATGCGCTGATAGCCGCCGGTCAATACCACGATGGCATCGGCCTTCGGCTCCGGCGGCGGCTTCAGCGTGGTGATCGAATCGGCGAAATGCAGGAAACCGCCGAAGACAATGGCGACAAGGATGATGAAGCCGAAGCCGCCCCAGCGCAAAAACCGGCGGAAGAGGCTACGCCGCACAGGCCTATCGCCGCGGGGTTGCTCCCGCAACGTCTGCGAACTCACGGTCTTGCGAGTCGTCAGGTCCATGCTCATGATTCGTCATTATGCGCAAATTGCGGCAAGTAACGGGTCGTTAGATCGTAAAAAATCATCGCCGTAGCGTCAATTCTGCACAGTTTCGGTCCTCCCCGGGTCGGAACGGATCAAATCGATCTCGTAAATGGTGCGCATGACGGTGAAACGCGCCGTGATCGTGGTGAGCAGGGCGATGATGATCATGGTGGCGAGAATACCGAGATAGCCGAGCGCGCCGACCGAGAATGTGCCGAACAGAGCGGTTGCCTGATCGGTCTGCGGCGTTGCGATCGTGCGGCTTTGCAGAAAGCCGGCGCTGGCGAAGAACAGGGCGGCAAGCGCGCTGCCGGCAGCCGAACCTTTCAAACTGATCTTCAGAAAATGCTTCTGGAATTCGGTAGCGACAAAGGTGCCCTCGGCGCCGACGAAGTGCAGCACCTCGACGATGTGGCGGTTGCTCGATAGCGCGCCGCGTGTCGCAAAAACCACCGTCAGCACCATGGCGGTGAAAACCAGGAGCAGCACGCCGGTGCCGATGAGGACGGTGGTATGCGCCATCGAGACGAGCCGATCGACCCAGGTGCGATGATCATCCAGCGTCGCCTGCGGAATCTGATCCTTGAGGAGATTGCGCATCGCCTCTAAATCGGGCGGATGCGTTTCGTCGATGGTGATGATTACCAGGCGCGGGACGGGCAGCTCCTTAAGATCGAGGCCGGCGCCGAGCCAGGGTTCGAGCAGGCGGGCCGTCGCCGCCTCGTCGACGATCTGGCCGCTTTTGGTGCCGACGAAACCAAGCGCAATGTCGCGAGCGCTGGCGAGCGCCCTATCCATGTCGAGATTGTCGTCCGGCTTGATCTGTATGGTGATTTCGCGGGAAATCTGGCTCTCCCAGCTTGCCGCCGTGGAGCGCACCATGCTGACGGCGCCGAGCGTCAGGCAGGCAAGGAAAGCCATGATGGCGATGACGACGATCAGCGCATTCCCCTGGATGTTGGAGGACGGCACGATCGGTCCGGTGGGGCGCACGCGCATTTCCGGCCGACGCCTTTCCGGCGAAGGTGCGGCGGGTCTTTCCTGGTTGTTGGCAGCCCCGGCATTCGAGGCTTTCCTGCGGGGAGCGGGCTCAGTCATAGATATCGAGATGCCCTCCCGATAGAATCATGCGCCGGGCTTCGATCTGATCCATGAGAGTGAGGTCGTGGGTGGCGATGACCACCGCTGTGCCGAGGCGATTGAGTTCGAGGAAGAGGTTGAGCAGCCGCCGCGCCATGGGGGGATCGACATTGCCGGTCGGCTCGTCGGCCAGCAGGATCTCCGGGCGGTCGATCAGGGCGCGGGCAATGGCGGCGCGCTGCTTCTCGCCGCCCGACAGCACCGGCGGCAACACATTGATGCGTTCGCCGAGCCCGACCCATTTCAATAGTTCCAGCACGTCGGTGCGATAGGAGCTTTCCTCCTTGCCGCGCACGCGCAGGGGCAGCGCGACGTTTTCATAGGTCGTCAAATGCTCGAGCAGGCGGAAATCCTGGAAGACGATGCCGACGCGGCGGCGCAGGAGCGGCAGTTCGTTGCGCGGGATCGAGGAAATCTCGCGGTCGAACATGCGGATCAGTCCGCGGGTCGGCTGCAGCGACATGAAGAGAAGCCGAAGCAACGTCGTCTTGCCGGCACCGGAAGGTCCCGTCAGGAACTGGAACGATTTTTTCGGAATGTCGAAGGTCAGGTCTCGGAGGATTTCCGGGCCCATACCATAGCGCAAACCGACGTTCTCAAAATGAATCAACGGGCAGTCCACTCTTCCGCAGGGTTCAATCAGGCGACTTGTTAACCAAGGGCGTTAACAGCCGGTAAATTTTGCTGGAAAGGCGCCCGATTCATGGCGATCTTTGCGAAGCATTAACCATTAAAATTTACGACTGGGCAGGATTCGTTTCAATGCCCAGAATTCAGATGGGTGTTGAAACCATGTGGATCACCGGAAAGGGAGATCGTCATGGGCACTTTTCGCCACCGTCAGCAACAGGCGGGATTGATCTATGACCTGCTGCCGCCCGAGCGCGGATTGGGTTCGGGACTAACGCGCCGCTTCGATCCGAAACCGGATGTCGTCGACGCAGAGTTCGTGACGGTCATCCCCAGCCGCATCAGAACCGCTTCGACCAGCAATGGCCACAACACGGCTTCCCGCTCGGCACAGCGGTCAGGGCCGGCTCCCAAAGGCGCCGTCCTTCATGCATTTAAAGGCCTGCATCTTGCCGAGAGCTGGCTGCAGCGGGCCTCGCGCCGCAGCTTCGTGGCACTCATCGTTGCGCTGGCCATTCTCGTTTTTGGCCTTGCCGGCGGATTCTCGGGATTGTCAGGTACGCCGGCGCAGGCGACGTCGGAGCCGCTGCAGTTCTCCCATGTGACGTTGACGCCGCGCGACGAGAACGGCATGCGGGTGCTCACCGTCAACGGCATCATCGAAAACGAGACCGGCGCCACGCTCTCGGTCCCGCCCGTCCGCGCCGATATTTTCTCCGGTGGGCAATTGCTGTCGAGCGTCGTGGTGAACCCGCAGGTCAACCGCATCGGACCGCATGAGAGCCGCGGATTTTCCACGCGATTACAGCATCCCGGTGGAAAAATGCCGGATGTTCGCCTTTCCTTTATGCCCTAGGGGGTGTGTCGGCCCTCAGGATTGTGCTACGGGCTAGAGCTTGATCGGCGGACAAGCGCCGCAACAGCCATGGAGCATGCCAATCAATGCCTGTCGTACGCGGGAAGAATATCGAGCCGCTTTTCACCGCCGAGCAGATCGCCGAGCGTAATCGCGCCATGGCGAAGGAAATCGCCAGCGGGCCGACGAAGGACCTCCTCGTCATTGCCATTCTCAAGGGCTCGTTCATCTTCGCCGCCGATCTGCTGCGTGCGCTGCATGAGACGGGACTGGCGCCGGAAGTCGAATTCATCACGCTGTCGAGCTATGGCGCGGGCACGGTCTCCCAGGGCGTGCGTATCGTCAAGGACATCGACAGCGATGTCCGGGATCGCGATGTGCTGCTGATCGACGACATTCTGGAATCCGGCCGCACACTGCGATTCGCCAAGGAATTGCTCTACGAGCGCGGTGCCCGCCACGTCACGCTCGCGGTGCTGCTCGACAAGAGCGTCAAGCGCCAGGAAGAGCTGGAGGCCGATTATGTCGGCTTCGAATGCCCCGACTATTTCGTCGTCGGCTACGGCATGGACGTTGCCTATGCCTTCCGTGAGCTGCCCTTTGTCGGCGTGGTAACCGGGGACGCCTGAGACTTCGGGGCCAGAAATGGCTGTCAGTTTTGGGACAATCCGATGCTCATGCAATCTGTCCCAATACGCTCCAGCGATGACGACTCATTAACCACGGAGCCGCATCGCACCGCCGTCGTTTACCGATCGCAAACGGAATTCTGGTGATTTCGGTCGCGGAACATGACGGACCACGGAGCATAGACCATGGCAAAAATTCTGATCACCGAAGATGAGGACTCTCTTCGCACCTTTGTCGCCCGCGCCCTGCGCCTGGACGGCCACGAGACCGAAGAGGCGGCCGACGGCGCCGAAGGTTTGGAAAAACTGAAGCAGGGAGCTTACGACCTGCTGCTCTCCGATATCCGCATGCCGGTCATGGATGGTATCGAACTGGCCCATCAGGCTGCCTCGACCTGCCCTGGCATGAAGATCCTCTTGATGACCGGCTATGCCGAGCAGCGCGAGCGCGCCGACGACCTTATGGAAAAGATTGTCGACGTCGTTTCCAAGCCCTTTGCTTTGCCGGATATCCGCAAGGCGGTGGCTCGGGCGCTGGCTGCTTAGCGGCAAAAGCGGAATGGGCTTCGCCGACGGCGGCGAAGCTGGCGTGACCCTTATTGGCCCATGTCGAGCAGGCGCTCGAGATAACGCCGTTCCTCCGACAATGACGGATTGTTGCTCAAGCGCTCGCGGATCGCATCGAGAATTTCGCGGGCACGCTGGGTATCGATGATGTTCGGTATCTTATTCTCGTTTGTCTCGTCAAAGAAACTGCCATCGCTGCGCTCGCGTCCCAGCGGATCGCGGCCGTTCTGATTGCCCTGGCCGACCTGACCCTGCTGCTGGCCTTGACCTTGACCCTGCTGCTGTTGCATCTGCGCCATGAGCTGGTTCATCATATCGCGCGTACCCTTGCGCAAGGCGTCAAGCGCGCGGCCCTGGCCCTGCACGGCGCCTTCGCCATTGCCCTGGGCGAGGTCGCCGGAGGCGCCCTTCATTTCCTGTTGGGCCTTGCCGTAATTCTGGTTCGGCTTCATGCCCATGGAGCCGAGGTCCTTCTGCAGCTCGCCGAGCTGCTTGCCGAGTTCATCCTGCTGCTTGCGCAATTGCTTCAGGGCATCACGCAGTTGATCGGCGGTCATGTTATCCGTCTGATTGCCGCCCTGCTGCTTCTGGCCCTGCTGGTCCTGGCCTTGCTGCCGATCCTGTTGGCCCATATCCGGCTGCCCCATGTTCGGCTGTGTCGGATCGTTCAGATCGGGCATAGGTTGGTTCAGCGCATCGTCGCCATCCTCATTGGGATCGCCGCGCTGCATGCGGTCGCGCATCGCCTGATCGAGCTTGAAGGTCTGCTCCATCAGCTTCTGCTGGTCGCGCAGGATGCGGCCGAGCTTGTCCATCTGCTGGCGCATCTTGTCGTTGGCTTCGTTCTGCTGCTGGTTCTGGCCGCGCTGCGGTCTTCCGGCCTGCAGGCTGTTCATCATCTGCTGCAGTTCGGAGAGCATCTGCTGCGCCGCTTCGCGATTGCCGGAGCGGGCGAGATTTTCGATCTGGTCCATCATCCGCTGCAGATCCTGTTGGCGCAGGATATTCGCCGACTTCTGGTTCGGCTGCGCCGGCATGTTCTTCATGCGCTCGGCGAGCTCCCTCATATAGTCGTTCATCGCCTTGCGCAGTTCGTCCGTCAGCTTCTTGATCTCGGCGTCGGATGCATTACGCTGCAGGGCCTCGGATAGCTTCTGCTGGGCGTCTCGCAGGGCTTTTTCCGCATCGGTCAGTTGCGCGTCTTCCATGCCGAGCGCGATCTGCCAGAGGTAGTCGGCAGTATCCTTCAGGGCGGCATCGCCGCGCGCGATTTTCATGCGTGTCAGCGCCGATTCGAGCAGCAGATAGTTGCCAAGATCCGGGATCGTCTCATTCGGACGGATCGTCAGCGACTGATTGAGTTCGATCGCTTCGGGCATCTTGCGGGTGTCCAGCGCGAAAACCTGGCGCTCCTCGGCAACGGCGGCGGCGAGCGGCTCACTGAAATTGCGCGAGGGGAGGGTCATTTCATAGGGTGCGCTGCGGCCCGTCTGGCCAGCGCCGTCGCGAGCGACGAGGCTGACGCGCACTTGCTTGCCGGCAAGCGGATCCTGCGTCAGGTCATGGCTCGCCAATCCCTTGCCGTTACGCCGGTCGCGACGCGATATCTCCAGCTTGTATTCCGGCAGACCGTAAAGCGGCGTGGCCATGGGATCGGTATCGACAGGTACGATTTCGGCATGGGCCTCCTCGACGCCGTAATCGTCCTTGACCTTGAAGCCGATTTCGAGCGCGCCGTTGGGTGTTGCATGCGGAATGCCGTCGAATGCGATTTCCGGCGGCTTATCGGTGACCACTTTGAAAGACCAGGATTTGCCGTTGACGGTGAGCTTGCCGCCCTTTTCGAGCTTCAATACATGGGTGCGGGCGGTCATGGCGTCGACAACAGCCGGGGCGGCGGCACTATTCGACACCGGCTGCGCAGCCGGAGGCGTGGCGGCGTTGCCGGCAACGGGCGGCTGCTTGCCGGCATCCGCGGCCTGCTCGGGGATCTCGGCACCGGTGTCGCTGCCGGCGGTCTGGAAAAGGACTTTCTCATCCGTCGAAGCGCCGGTGACGCGCACGGTGAGTTCCGAGAATTGCGGGATGTTGACGCTGTCACCCGTGTTGGCGGCACTGCCCGTGAGGTAGACGGGGGCTTCACCGGTGTAATAGGGCGGCGTCACCCAGGCGTCGACGCGCACGTCCGGATTAACAGAGGTCACGGCCGGAGCGGTGAACGCATCCGTCAGCGAGCCGCCGCTGTTGGACATGGAAAAGCTGAAGGCCGTCACCAGCAGCAGCGCCGGAATGGTGCGGAGCGCGAAACGGTCGTAACGGGCGATATCGGGGCGGGGCAGGCCGGCGTCCAGGGCGGCGATCCGCGCGGCCATGCGCGCTTGATGCTCCCGCCACAGCGCCCGGGCAAAGGGCGTGTCGAAAGCCGGCTCGTCCTCCTGCACGGTAACCGGCTGGTGGGCGAGGCCATTGCGCTCCTCCAGCATCCGGTCGGCTTCAGCGACCGTCGGCCAGCGCAGGCGGCGGAAGGGAACAACGGAAATGGCGAAGGCGATGGCGAAAACGGCAAGCAGGACGAAGCGCAGTGCATCGGGCGCGATGCGGAAAATGCCGAACCATGCTGCCGAGACGAACAGAGCCAGGATCGAAAGCGGCACCAGGAGCAGGGGCAAGATCTGCTCAGAGGCCAATACCAGCCGCGCGAAGAGACGCTTGACCGCAACCAGCCGCGCCAGCGCCGGACGGGTGGCGAGCGCGCCCTTCTTGAGGTTGCTGGGGCTGGTCATCGGTCCGGTTTTCTCCCCGATCTGACGTTGATGGCTATCTCTCCGTTCGAGATGGTGGGGCGTCGCATGGGCCCGCAATCACGGCGCCCGGCGAGACGCCTTTTACAGGAAGATAACATTCTTTGTGGCGAAGACGAGGGCAAGCGGCAGTAAAGGCCGCTTTTTCATCGGATTTCGCCGAAACGTGATTGAGCGGCTTGGTTGGGCAAGGCGCGTGAATCCCACCGAAATCGGCTTGGATTTTCGAATTACGCGTCGAACCAGGGCGGGATCGAATCGAGCCCGATCAGCTCTTCATAGGTCTTGCGTGGGCGAATGACGTGGAAATCGCTGCCCTTGACCAGCACTTCGGGCACCAGAAGCCGGCTGTTATAGGTGCCGGCCTGTACCGCGCCGTAAGCGCCGCCGGAGCTGATGGCCAGAAGATCGCCGGGCTTCGGCATCGCCATTTCCCGATCGAGCGCCAAATAGTCGCCAGTTTCGCAGACCGGGCCGACGACATCGGCCTTGATGCGCGGGGCATTGGCGGCGGTGATCTCGACAGCGCGAATTTCGTGATAGGCCTCGTAAAGTGTCGGGCGGATCAGATCGTTCATCGCGCCGTCGACAATGACGAAGGTCTTGTGGCCGCCGTCCTTCACGTAGATCACCTCGGTCACCAGGATACCGGCATTGCCGACGATCAGGCGGCCGGGCTCGGTGACGATCTTGCAGTTCAAGCCGCTCAACTGGTTCTTGACGATATGGGCATAGGCTTCCGGCACCGGCGGCGGATCGTTGTCGTCGCGATAGGGAATACCGAGGCCACCGCCGATATCGACATGATGAATATCGTGACCGTCGCCGCGCAGCGTCTCGACGAGATCGCGCAGCAGCTTGAAGGCGTCTTCGAAGGGCTGCAGCTCGGTGATCTGGCTGCCGATATGCATGTCGATGCCGGTGACTTTGATGCCCGGCAGATTGGCGGCGCGGCCGTAGACGGCGCGGGCACGCTCCCAGGAGATGCCGAACTTGTTTTCCTTCTTGCCGGTCGAAATCTTCGCATGGGTGCGGGCATCGACGTCGGGATTGATGCGGAAGGAGACAGGCGCGATCTTGCCGGCGCGGACGGCGCGCTGGTTCAGCACTTCCAGCTCCGGCTCGGATTCGACGTTGAAGCAATAGATGCCCGCTTCGAGCGCCACATCCATTTCTCCAGCCGTCTTGCCGACGCCGGAGAACATGATGCGGCTTGCCGGAATGCCTGCGGCCAGGGCGCGATGCAGTTCGCCGACGGAAACGACGTCGACGCCGGCGCCGAGCCGGCCGAGCGTCTTCAGCACCGCCTGGTTGGAATTGGCCTTCATCGCATAGCAGACCATGGCGTCGACATCGCCGAATGCTTCGGAGAAGACGCGATAGTGACGCTCGAGCGTTGCCGTCGAATAGATGTAGAAGGGCGTGCCGACAGCCTTGGCGATCTCGGGAACGGGAACGTCCTCGGCGTAGAGAATGCCGTCGCGATACTGAAAATGGTTCACGGTCGAGACCTGTTTAGAGAAGCGGATCGAGGAGGAACTTCTTGTCCTCGGTGCCCGGCTGTTTCGTCGGCTTGTTGACGTCGCCGCCCTTGGTCGCTGCTGCGCTTGGCGGATCGAGATCCCCTTTGCGGCCACATCCGACGACGGCAAGGCCGATGACCGAAAGCACGACGGTCAGGCGGATGATCTGCGGCATGTTGATCTGCATCGAAATCCTCTTGGGCGGCAAACGCGGAAGCAGTCCTTCATAGCGAAGTTTCCGAGCCTTGTGCACCCTGATTGTTGATTGTGATTTTCGGCGATTTTCTCAGTTGCGAGCGCGCCAGAAGGCGATCTGCTTGCGCACTTCCGACGGCGCCGTGCCACCATAGCTCTTGCGGCTGGCAACCGAGGCTTCGACGGTCAGGACGTCGAAGATCTTGGCCGTGATCGCTGGATGGATCGCCTGCAGCTCTTCGAGCGACAGTTCGGCGAGATCGCAGGACTTGCTCTCGGCAAGGGCGACAGCCCGGCCGGTGACGTGATGGGCGTCGCGGAAGGGCAGGCCTGCCTCGCGCACCAGCCAGTCGGCAAGATCGGTCGCGGTCGAATAGCCGGAGCCGGCGGCCGCCTTCATGCGGGCAGTATTGATCGTCATGTCGCGTACCATGCCGGTCATGGCGGCGATCGCCAGTTCCAGGCTTTCGGCGGCGTCGAACACCTGTTCCTTGTCTTCCTGCATGTCCTTGGAATAGGCGAGCGGCAGACCCTTCATGATCGTCAGGAGCGCCACCAGTGAGCCGTTGATGCGTCCGGTCTTGGCGCGAACGAGCTCGGCCGCATCCGGGTTCTTCTTCTGCGGCATGATGGAGGAGCCGGTCGAGAAGGCATCCGAGAGGCGCACGAAGCCGAACTGCGGCGTCGACCAGATGACGATCTCCTCGGCGAGTCGTGACAGGTGCATACCGGCGATGGCGGCGATCGACAGGAATTCGAGGGCGAAATCGCGGTCGGAGACCGTGTCGATCGAATTGCGGGTCGGCTCGCGGAAGCCGAGAGCCTTGGCCGTCATGTGGCGGTCGATCGGGAAACCGGTGCCGGCAAGGGCTGCGGCGCCGATCGGCGATTCGTCCATATGCTCGATGGCGTGGCGCACGCGCGAACGGTCGCGGCCGAACATTTCGACATAGGCCATGCAATGATGGCCGAAGGTGACGGGCTGCGCCGTCTGCAGATGGGTGAAGCCGGGCATGACGCTATCGGCGTGTTCCTCGGCGCGGTCGAGGAAGGCTGACATAAGCTCCGTCAGCGCCTGCTCACATTTCTGCAGCTCTTCCTTGACCCAGAGGCGGAAATCGAGCGCCACCTGGTCGTTGCGCGAACGGGCTGTGTGAAGACGTCCGGCAGCAGGGCCGATCAGGGTCGCAAGCCGCGCCTCGACATTCATGTGAATGTCTTCGAGTCGGCGGGAGAACTCGAAATTGCCGCTCTCGATCTCTGACAGGATCGTGTTCAGGCCGTGAACGATCTTGTCTTTATCCTCGGTTGAAATGATGCCTTGATGGGCAAGCATGCCGGCATGCGCGATTGAGCCGCGGATATCCTGTGCAAACAGCTTCTTGTCGAAATCGATCGAGGCATTTATCTCCTCCATGATCGCCGCGGGGCCGGAGGCGAAACGTCCGCCCCACATCTGGTTGGAGGATTTGGTGTCCGTGCCGTCAGCCATGAGATGCCTACCTGGAGAATGTAATGACAGCAAAGAAGCCGTTCGGTCTGCCGTCCGTGAAACTCGTTCTGCTTGCCGCCGTCGCTGGGGTTATTGCCGGCGCGGCAGCGGTATACGTGAAGGAGGCGGGGTATGGCAATGGCGTTGGTGAAACGGCCTCGGCCGGACAATGCGAGTCGGCAAAGGGTCGCGTTGCTGCTCTGTCGCCCTTTACCAAGGGGCAGGTCGCCGCGATGGCCGCGCCGCCGACGCCGATCTCGCTGCAGAACGTTGCCTTCAAGGGCCAGGACGGACAGCCGCTATCGGTCGGCAGTTTCTCCGGCAAGACCTTGCTGCTCAATGTCTGGGCGACATGGTGCGTGCCGTGCCGTGAGGAAATGCCGGCGCTGAACGCGCTGCAGAAAAGCATGGGCAACGACAAGTTCGAAGTCGTCGCGGTCAATATCGACACGGGCGACGATGAAAAGCCGAAGGCGTTCCGCACGGATTACGGCATCGACAAGCTCGGCTATTACCGTGACAGCACTATGGGAGTCTTCAATACACTGAAGAAGCAGGGGCTGGCTTTCGGTCTTCCGGTGACGCTGCTGATCGACGGCAAGGGCTGCCTCATCTCGGCCATGAACGGGCCGGCGGCGTGGGACAGCGACGATGCGAAGCATCTGGTGAAGGCGGCGGCGGGGATTTGAGCAATCTTGGTGTCTTATCATCCGCCCTCGCCCTTCGAGGGTCGCTACGCTCCCACCTCTGGGTGAGGGCTAACCTGTTCCGCTCGTTGAAACTTCCGCCATTCGCCGCATGATCCGGTTGATTGGCAGTGGCTTTGTTCCGCCCTCATGGTGAGGTGCGCTGGCGACAGAGCGTAGCAACGGCGCCAGGGCCTCGAACCACAAGGGTCGGCCCCGAGGCTGCCATAAGACTATCGTGTCGGAACCGGCGTTTCGCCGCGGTAATCGTAGAAGCCGCGGCCGGATTTGCGGCCGAGCCAGCCGGCTTCGACATATTTCACCAACAGCGGGCAGGGGCGATACTTGGAGTCGGCCAGACCGTCATGCAGCACCTGCATGATCGACAGGCAGGTGTCCAGCCCGATGAAATCGGCGAGCTGCAGCGGGCCCATCGGATGGTTGGCGCCGAGGCGCATGGCGGTGTCGATGGCATCGACGGTGCCGACGCCTTCGTAAAGCGTATAGATCGCCTCGTTGATCATCGGCAGCAGAATGCGGTTGACGATGAAGGCCGGGAAGTCTTCGGCCACCGTAATCGTCTTTTCCAGCGAGGTGACGTATTCCTTGGCCGCGGAGAAGGTCGATTCCTCGGTGGCGATGCCGCGCACCAGCTCGACCAGCTTCATCACCGGCACCGGGTTCATGAAGTGGATGCCCATGAAGCATTCGGGCCGGTCGGTCGCGGATGCGAGGCGGGTGATCGACAGCGACGACGTGTTGGTGGCGAGGATGGCCTCGGGCTTCAGGATCGGACAGACCTGGGCGTAGATCTTGCGCTTGACGCTTTCGTCCTCGGTCGCGGCCTCGATGGCGAGATCGACGTGGGCGAGGTCGTTGAGATCGGCGGAACCGGTGATGCGCGACAACGCCGCCTTGCGATCTTCATCGCTCATCTTGCCGGAGGCCACGTGGCGGGCAAGGTTGCCGTTGATGGTGGCGAGGCCGCTCTCGATACGATCCTGCGACAGATCGTAGATGTGAACCTTGTAGCCGGCCAAGGCGGATACGTGGGCAATACCGCAGCCCATCTGGCCCGCGCCGATAATACCGATCGTCTTCAGCGAACTCATTGCCAACTCCCCGGCGGCGCGTTCTTGCTGGCGCGCCATGCTTTTCATCACAAATTTGCCGGACTATTTCTAGCCCGGCAAGATTGATAGCTCTATAAAGGACAATTTTCCAGTCTTTCGCAACTGCGAAAGAGATTGATCGGCGCGATCACAGCGCCTTTTCGAGTTCCGGCAGTGCCTCGAAGAGATCGGC
Source organism: Rhizobium sp. BR 362 (assembly GCF_036528765.1). Lineage (NCBI taxonomy): Bacteria > Pseudomonadati > Pseudomonadota > Alphaproteobacteria > Hyphomicrobiales > Rhizobiaceae > Rhizobium > Rhizobium sp. BR 362. Next base: position 116,987 of record NZ_JARWGH010000014.1, read on the forward strand.
GACGAGGCCGTAGTCGGCGATCTGGAAGATCGGTGCCTCCTCGTCCTTGTTGATGGCGACGATGACTTTGCTGTCCTTCATGCCGGCGAGATGCTGGATCGCCCCGGAAATGCCGCAGGCAATATAGAGCTGCGGTGCCACCACCTTGCCGGTCTGGCCGACCTGCCAGTCGTTCGGAGCATAACCGGCATCGACGGCAGCACGGCTTGCACCGACGGCAGCACCGAGCTTGTCGGCAACCGGCAGGATGACTTGCCTGAACTTTTCCGCCGATCCGAGTGCGCGCCCACCCGAGATGATGATCTTCGCCGAGGTCAGTTCCGGACGATCGGACGTCGACAGTGCATCGGCGACGAAGGTCGAAAGACCGGGATTGGCGACCGCCGGGATCGCTTCGACAGTGGCAGCGCCGCCTTCAGCAGCAGAAGCGAAAGAGGCGGTGCGCACGGTGATGACGCGTCTGGCATCGCTTGCCTGCACCGTCTGGATGGCATTGCCGGCATAGATCGGCCGCTTGAAGGTATCGGATGACACGACCTCGATGATTTCCGAGACCTGGGCGACATCGAGGAGGGCTGCCACACGCGGCATGACATTCTTGCCGACCGAGGTGGCGGCGGAAAGGATGGTGTCGTAGCCTGCCGMCAGCGAGACGATGAGATCGGCAAGCGGCTCGGCRAGATTGTTGGCAAGCTCGTCGCTTTCGGCCAGCAGCACCTTGGAAACKCCTAAAAGCTTGGCGGCGGCATCGGCAGCGCCCTTGGCGKYTTTGCCKGCRACSAGMAYATGCACGTCGCCTCCGATCTTTGAGGCCGCCGTCAGCGCCTTGGCGGTCTGGTCGGAAAGGGTTTGATTGTCGTGATCAGCCAGAAGAAGAATGGCCATGGTGAAGTTCTCCCTTTCCTATCAGAGCACGCCGGCTTCGGTCTTGAGCTTTTCGACCAGCTCGGCGACCGACTTGACCTTGACGCCGGCCTTGCGGCCGGACGGCTCTTCGGTCTTCAGCACCTTCAGGCGCGGTGTCGTATCGACGCCGAAATCGGCCGGTGCCTTCTTGTCGAGCGGCTTCTTCTTTGCCTTCATGATGTTCGGCAGCGAGGCATAACGCGGCTCGTTGAGGCGAAGGTCTGTCGTCACCACCGCCGGAAGTTTGACCTCGATGGTCTGCAGGCCGCCGTCGACCTCACGGGTGACCTGGGCTTTTCCCTCGCCGATCTCGATCTTCGAGGCGAAGGTCGCCTGCGCGGCACCGAGCAATGCCGCCAGCATCTGGCCGGTCTGATTGCAATCGTCATCGATCGCCTGCTTGCCGACGATGATCAGGCCCGGCTGTTCGGCATCGGCGACGCCTTTGAGGATCTTGGCGACGGCGAGCGGTTCGACCTGATCGTCGGTTTCGACCAGGATGGCGCGGTCCGCCCCCATGGCAAGCGCCGTGCGCAGCGTCTCCTCCGCCTTGGCCGGGCCGATCGACACGACCACCACTTCCTCGGCCTTGCCGGCTTCCTTCAGCCGCAGCGCTTCTTCGACCGAAATCTCGTCGAACGGGTTCATCGACATCTTCACATTCGCAAGCTCGACGCCCGAACCGTCCGGCTTCACCCGGATCTTCACGTTGTAATCAACCACCCGCTTCACGGG
>NZ_JARWGH010000015.1:0-108416 GCF_036528765.1 Rhizobium sp. BR 362
CCTTCATGCGCTTCTGGGCATCATAAATCTCGGCATCCATCTCGAATTTGTCGGCGACCGGCTTGAAGCCTTCGACCAGCTTCTGCTGGTTGATCCCTTCCTCGGAGATGAAGGAGACCCGCATGAAGAACTTGCCGGTATCGAGATCGTCGAACTGGCTGGAATCAACGATGTTGCAGCCTTGATCGGCCAGATAATTCGCTATCGCCGCAACGATCCCGCGCGTCGATTGGCAGGATACCCGTAGAACATATTGTTTCATCTTATATCGCCCGATTGAACATCATGAAACGCCGCTCGGCGATGCCTATCGACCGCCTTCGGCAAGCAGCCGGAGAAACGTCTGCAGTTCCCCCTCGTCGATCACGACGAGGTGCCCTTTTGCCGGATAGACGCCCGAGCGGACTTCCTCGGCAAATTCCCGGAACGCGGCGGTGCGCTCATTCTGCAGCCGGTCATATTCGGCCGCAAAATCGCGATACACCTTGGCATGACGCGGCCGGTGCCCACGATTGCTGCCAAGCACGTCGTCGGCAAACAGGTATTGAGCATCGCATCCGCTTCCAGCGCCCATGGAAATCATCAGCATCGACGTCACCCTGCTGATCGCGGCGGCGACATCGCCAGGCACGACTTCGATCTCCGCGGCGAAGGCGCCCGCCTCTTCAAGCGCCTTGGTCTGGCGCCAGATTTCGAAGGCGCTTGCAGCGGTCTTACCGACGGCGCGGAAACCGCCCGTCCAAGTGGCCTTGGACGGAATGAGGCCGACATGGCCACAGACCGGAATGCCTTCGTCCCGCATCCGCCGGATCGTTTGCAGCCCGGCGGCGCAATAAACGGCATCCCCGCCGGCCTTCAGCGCCTTAAACGCTTCCCGCATATATTCTTCCGCCGAAACGTAATCGCCATATTCGAGCCCAGGAATGGCAAAGGGGCTCGGGGCCGCCTCACGGAATGCAGGCCCGAGCAGCGCCGGCGGCACGGACAGCATATCGATACCGGCCTTTTCCGCTGCTTCAGCTTCTTCCAGCGAGGTCACGCGCAACATGGTGAGCTGCCGCTGTCCCTTGAGTGCCAGGAGATCGGCGACCGTTGCACGATTGTGTTTTTTCATTGGAAACTCCTTGGGTAAGGGCTCGTCAGGCAGCAAGAAGCGATTTGAGTTTGACGTTACTCGCCGTCAGCGCTTCCGGATCGGGATGAGCGCGGGCTGCTATCAGCATTTCGGCCAGACGGATGTCGCGAGCGACGGCATTGCCGCGACCGATCCCGCTGGCTGCAAGCAAGCGGCCGGTCTCATCGAGATGGAAGAGGATGAATGCCTCCTCGCCAAGGTCACGCCGGAGCATCGTCGCAGCGCCGTCCGCCAGGCCGGCAATCTGCAGCGTCAGATCATATTGATCGGACCAGAACCACGGCACGGCGGAGATGCTGTTGCCTTCGCCCAGCAGATTGGCCGCGGCCAATGTTCCCTGTTCCTGCGCGTTGCGCCAGGATTCCAGGCGAACCCGCCGCCCGCCATAAAGCGCCACCGGAAAGGAACAGCAATCGCCGGCGGCGTAGATATCGGCTGCGGAGGTTTCCAGCCGCTCGTTGACGGCAATGCCATTGTCGAGTGCAAGGCCTGTTTTTTCGGCAAGCGCGACATTCGGCTGAGCACCGATGCCGATGAGCACGAGATCAGCGGAGATTGCCTCGCCGCTTGCCAGGCGGACAATCGCACCGGCCGCGCCATCTTCCACTGCCGCAATGGTTTCGCCGCAGCGAATGGCGACGCCTTCGCTCCGATGACGTTGCGTTATCACCTCTGCCACCGCCTCCGGTACGCCCCGCTTTAGGACACGCGGCAGGCCCTCGATCACGGTGACGTCGGCGCCGAGTTTGCGCGCCGTCGCCGCGAGCTCGAGACCGATAAAGCCGCCGCCAACAATGGCAATATGTCGACCGGGGAGAAGCGCTGCCCGCAGGGCCGAAGCGTCGGCGTGGGTGCGGAGCATCCGAATGCGCTCGCTGGTTCCTGGAATACCCGGAAAACCGCGCGCGGATGCACCGGTCGCGAGCAGCAATTTGTCGTAGCTGAGCTTTTGCCCGTCTGAGAGTGTGACGACTTTGCCGGCCGGATCGATGTCGGTTGCATGCGTGGCGAGCCGTAGGTCGATGCGCTGATCGGCGTAATGTTCCAGGGCGGCCACGAACTTCGGCTCATGGGCGAGGGCAAGGCTCTCCTTCGACAGCGGCGGACGTTCATAGGGCGCAACCGCCTCCGCTCCGATCAGAGTGATGGCGCCGTCGAAGCCCTTCTCCCTGAGCGCAAAGGCGGCGCGGGCGCCGCACTCTCCTGCTCCGATAATGACAAAATGCAGCATGGCTTTTCCCTCAAAGTGCAATAAACACGGTGCCGTCTTCGACCTTGACCGGATAGGTTTTGAGATTGATGCAGACCGGAGCGCCCTTGGCCTCGCCGGTTCTGTAGTCGAAGCGGCCGTTGTGCTTGGGACATTCGATGATGTTGTCCATCACCAGCCCGTCGGCAAGATGGACCTGCTCATGCGTGCAAAGGCCGTCGGTGGCAAAATAGTCGTCTTCCGGACTGCGATAGACGGCGAAGGTTCTGCCGCCGTGGTCGAAGCGCATGACGTCCTCCTCGTCGATCGCATCCGCCGCGCAGACTTCGATCCAGTTGCCGCTCATTCCTGCCTCCCTGTATATGCCGTTGTATGTGCCGTTCCTGGCTGTTGTTATTGTTTGCTGTTCTTGCCTGCTGTCATTGCGCCGCTTCAGCCAGCGTATTGTGGAATTCCTCTCGATAGGGCCGCGCCGTTGATGGCAATTCCCGCTTCAGGAAATAATCCTCGTTGCGCAACTGCCGCAGGAAGGCCGGGATCATTTCGCGGTAGCCCGACCAGATGGAGGGGTTCGGCTTCGGCAGATCGTGTTTGATCATCGCATGCAGCTTCGGCAGCGCATGATAGGGCACCATCGGGAACATGTGGTGCTCGACATGGTAGTTCATGTTCCAATAGATGAAGCGGCTGACCGGGTTCATCAGYACCGTGCGGCTGTTCAGCCGGTGGTCGATGACATTGTCGGCAAGCCCGCCATGCTGCAAAAGGCCGGTCAAAACATGATGCCAGGCGCCGTAGAGCCKCGGCAGGCCGATCAGCACCAGCGGCAGCAGCGAACCCATATAAAAAGCRGCSGCMAAGGTTACGACATAGATCGCCAGCCAGATGCGGGCRATGCGGATCGCCTTCGGCTGCTCCTGCTCGGGAATRAAGGTCTTTTTCAGCGGCGCTGACGATGCCGAAGGCATTACGGATCATGTCGAGCATCGCATAAAAGACATCGATGATGCCGAAGAAGTTCAGGATCAGCCGCAAAAGATCCGGCGGCCGCATGACGGCGATCTCCGGATCGCGGCCGACGATGACGGTGTCGGTGTGGTGGCGGGTATGGCTCCAGCGCCAGGTCACCGGATTGCGCATGATCATGAAGCAGGCGATCTGGTAGACCGCATCGTTCATCCAGCGGGTCTTGAACGCCGTGCCGTGSCCGCATTCATGCCAGCGGCTGTCGGAGGCCGAGCCGTAAAGCACGCCGTAAGCCAAAAAGAAGGGGACGCAGAGCCAGGAGCCCCAGAAAGTGATGCCGAGGCCGGCCAAGACCGCCATGCTGCCGAGCCAGATGATCGTGTCGCGGATGGCGGCGTCATCGGAGCGCTGCATCAGCGCCTTCATCTCCTTGCGGGCRATCTCGCTATGATACCACTCGGCCGCCGCCAGSCCGGTTTCRACGGCCTGCCGGCCGCTCGGCCCGAGCAGGCTRTARTCGCGTTTGATGGTCTCGGTCATTCCTGCCTCCCGCGATGCGCAAGGGCGCGCCGCCTCTGATGAGCAAGAGGATAGGTCGAGTTTTCGCTTGCCTCAATGCGGCAATGATGGAATCTATCATATTCCATCAATCCTCCATCTCATTGATGATGGAATACCTCAGGACCCACCATGCGCCGCCCCACCATCTCCGACCTCGCCAAAGCCTCCGGCGTCAGCGTCGCCACCATTGATCGGGCCTAGAAATCAGCCTGGAAGCAACCGGCGGAAGGCAGCGGCACCTGATTTGGGTCGGGCAGACACTTCTTCCTTCAAACATCCGGTGATAGAATTCTATCATTCTGGCGAAGTGGTTGTGATCTAGATGGCGTCCAAAATGGACAACCCGCCGCGATTTCCGACGAGCCGATATTTTCTTGGGAACCTTTTTCTCTCAACTCCATCCAATGGCCAGTTCCGACACGGGACCAACGGATCGAAGGATGGCGTTGCCTCCGATATTCGCTCCGGATCACCAACGAACGGGAGAAAATCATGTTTAAGCATATTCTTACCGCGACCTTCTTGCTCGGCCTCGCCGGCACTGCAGCAATGGCCGCCGAGACAAAAATCACCGATCCGCAAATCGCTCATATCGCCTACACCGCCGGGCAGATCGACGTAACGGCCGCTGAGCAGGCGTTGAAAAAGAGCAAGAATCCGGAGGTAGTCGAATTCGCCAAGACCATGGAGCGCGACCACAAAAGCGTGAACGAGCAGGCATTGGCGCTGGTCAAGAAACTCAAGGTCACCCCTGAGGACAACGACGTCAGCAAGTCGCTGAGTGCGCAAGCCAGCAAGGAACTCACCAAGCTCGATGCCTTGAACGGCAAGGCCTTCGACAAAGCCTATATCGAAAATGAGGTCGCCTATCACAAGACGGTCAACAACGCGCTCGCCAAACAACTGATTCCGTCGGCAAAGAACGCCGAACTCAAGTCGTTGCTGGAGACCGGCCTTACTCTCTTCAAGGAACATCAAATGCATGCGGAACATCTTGCCGCGACGATGAAATAAAACGGCAATGAGCGCGATGAATAGAAGGCATGCGCTCGCGGTTGTCGCGGGGTTGCTGGCGATGACGGTCAGCACGGTGGCAAAACCAGCCGAATATCAAATCGCCATCGCGAATATGAAATTCGGCTCCCTGCCTGCGGCGCTGCACGTCGGCGACGTGATCGTCTGGCGGAACGATGATATATTCCGCCATACGGCCACCGCGCGCGATGCCAGTTTCGACGTCGACCTGCCACCCAAGTCGCAAAAGAAGATGACGATCGAACGCGCGGGAGCCGTGAAATTCTACTGCCGTTTTCATCCGACGATGACGGGAGAACTGAATGTGCAGCCGTGAGGAACGAGAGGAGCCGAGATGATAGCCGCGCCCGCCGCAACCAAGCGACATCAGCCGGATCCCTCTTCCTATTCGGAAGCCGAACTCATCGCTCGCGCCACAGCGGGCGATGAGGATGCCATCAGGGTCATTGTCCAGCGCAACAATCAGCGCCTTTTCAGAACGGCGCGCGCTATCGTCGGCAATGATACGGAGGCGGAGGACGTGGTGCAGGCAACCTATGTGCAGGCCTTCATCAATCTGTCGGCCTTCCGCGGGAGTTCAAAATTATCAACCTGGTTGACGAGGATTGCGCTCAACGAAGCGTTGGCCCGGATGCATCGACGGCGCGATTTTACCGGGCTTGAGGAGATCGACATGCAGAGCAAGACGTCCGGCGGCGGTTTGTTATACTTCCCCTCCTCGCTGGCGTCAGCCGATCCGGAGGCTGAACTGGCTCGAAATCAGACGAGGCACCTGCTGGAACACGCGGTCGATGCCCTGCCGGACGAGTTCCGCACGGTCTTCATTCTGCGCGACGTGGAAGGTTTCAGCACGGAGGAGACGGCATCCCTCCTCGGCATCAAGCCGGAGACGACCAAGACGCGGCTGCACCGCGCCCGCAAGATGATGCGGCTCTCGATTGAAAAGCAGTTTTCCGGAGCATTCTCGGCCCTCTTTCCCTTCGATGGAGCGCGCTGCGCTGATATGGCCGATCGTGTGGTTACAGCGCTCCGCACCATACATGGCGGGAAACCTTCCGCGTCACCGCCAGGCGAAATCACTCGGTAATTTGCCGGGCTGATTGCCCGAGGCGTCGCAAGAGGGTGGCAGATCAGGACTTGGGGTTCACATGCGGCCTGCCGAGAAATGTCATCTCCTCGTGCCGCACTTTATTTTCATCATCCAAAATTGCGCGCCATATGCGGTTACCCAGTCGCAGGGAAAGGCGCTTCGTTCCCTCGTGATCTTCGGTACCAACCTCTACCGAAGAGGTGACAGAGCCGCGCTGCATATGGCGGCGAAACTCCGCGAGCGACAAACCGAACCGATCGGCGATCTCAAGGGAATCAACGATAAAATCCCCGTTCTGCGCCCGCTCGACAAACATTTGCTTCATCCCTTCACCAATAGACGCAGCCATATATCAAAACGAAATGGAGAACGATCTTTTATTGTCATTCTTAAAACAGAAATTATAGTTGACGCCCGCGAGCGGCTCCAATCGTTCGAAAATCAAGCGTGGAAAGCGCCGTTTGCCCTTCAATCCGCGCATCTCACCGAGACCTGCCCCAATCCAAAAGGCATATATGTCGATGATCAAGGACTTCAGAACGATCGCAGCCGTAAACGGGATCGCAAGCGATGCTGCCTTCGGCGCCGTGAACCCACCGCTCTATCTGTCGAGCAACTTCGCGTTTCGAGAATTCGAACACCCGCAGGCCTACGAATATTCCAGAACCTCCAATCCGACACGCGATCTCCTCGCCGATACATTGGCGAAGCTGGAAGCCGGTGCCGGGGCTGTTGTGACCTCATCCGGAATGGCCGCTGTCAATCTTGTCCTCAGTCTGCTGAAGCCGGGAGACCGGGTGATCGCGCCGCATGATTGCTATGGCGGCACTTACCGACTGCTTGGCGCCCTAAGAGACAAGGGCCATTTCGACGTGGAATTTGTCGATCAAAACAACGATGAAGTGTTGACCTCAGCCTTGAAGCGCGGCGCTTCCCTGGTCTTGGTCGAGACGCCGAGCAACCCGCTCATGCGCGTCGTCGATATCCAGGCCATTTCCCGGCACGTAAAATCCGCGGGAGCGCGGCTGGTGGTCGACAACACCTTCCTGTCACCCGCTCTGCAGCGACCCATTGCGCTTGGTGCCGACGTCGTCATCCATTCGACCACGAAATATCTCAATGGACATTCCGATGTCGTCGGCGGCGCAGTCGTTGCGGCACATTCGAAGGACATCGAGGATCTGAAAGGCTGGGCGAACATGCTCGGTGTGACGGGATCGCCGTTCGATTCCTATCTTACCCTTCGCGGCATCCGCAGCCTTTTTGCGCGCCTCGAACGGCAGCAGACCACCGCCGCAGCCGTCGCTCGTTTCCTCGCGGAGCGTCCGGAGGTCAGTGTCGTCCATTATCCCGGGCTGACCAGCCATCCCGGCCATGAACTTGCAACACGGCAGCAACTCGGCTTCGGCGCCATGTTGAGCTTTGAGCTCAACGGAGGGATCGAAGCGGTACGCCGCTTCGTGGCAGGGCTGACGGTCTTCACCCTCGCCGAATCCTTGGGCGGCGTCGAAAGCCTCGTCGCCCATCCGGCCAGCATGACCCATGTCGGCATGGGCGAAGAGGCGCGCCGCGCCGCCGGCATCAGCGAAGGATTGCTGAGGGTGTCGGTCGGCCTGGAAGCCGAAAAGGATCTGCTGTCGGATCTCGCCTTCAGCCTGACAAAAATCGGATAGTCCGGGCAACCGCTCCCTTCCGATGAAAGGCTCGCCAGAAGCACGTCAATATCCGACATCTACGGCGCGCGCATCTTCGCGGCAAACGCAAATCTCGGCACGATGGAGACAAGCTGCGCCGACAAAAGCGATATCACTGAAATCAATAGTAAGAAGCCTCCGATGTAGACCAACGGGGGCACATGATCGCTATTGACGAAGTGCGCATATATCTCCGTAAAGCCCCGATGACACATATAGATCGGATAGGAGAGATAACCGAGAAAGATACCAAGCGGCTGAAGCTTCTTCGGAATTTCCAAAAACGTGCCCGCAAGGACGATAAGCGGCGAAATGACGACGCAGAACAGCAGTGCAAATTTGAGCGAATAGGTCGGCAGGAATAACAAAACGAAAATCAAGAGGATCGGCAGGATCGCAAAATAGGTACTCGTGGGCGGCCTGTCCTTCTGAACCCTGAATATGATCATGCCGACGGTAAAGGAGAAAAAGACGCGAGCAAGACCGCCGTCGACCGAGCGCCATTCCCAGCCGAGGTCGAGGGACCCGTGCCGGACTACGGATGCGACGAGACAACCAAGTGAAACAGCAGCGAAAAGAGCCAGATATCGCGTTTTCATCCGGAAAAGCATCAGGGCGAATACCAGATTGACGAGCAGCTCCCAGAACAGCGACCAGGCGGGCCCGTTCAAAGGATATAACGGCCACAAATCCGTCGCGGATCTCGTCAGAAAGCTCGGGGATGGCAGCATGAACAGGGTCGAGATCAAGCTTGCGAACAGATCGCCGATGGTGTCGCCCGACGATTTCCAATGGGCCAGCAGTTGCACCAATCCGTAGAAGGTCCCGAGTATGAACAAGGGATAGAGGCGGGCGTAGCGAGCTTTCATAAAGGCTGCCAGCGGCATGCCGCCTGCGAGCTTTTCACTATAAGCCCTTGCAATGACGAAGCCGCTGAGAACGAAGAAGAAATCAACCGCGACATAGGCCAAAGGCGCATCGGGTCGTTGAAGATGATAGACAACGACCGCAAATGCCGCCAGGCCGCGCATCGCGTCAAGCGATGCATATCGGTGGCTCGTTCGCCCCTGAACCGGGCGCCGCGGCCGCTGCGCTGAGATGGACTTAGCGCCCTCTCCCGTCGCTGATAAATCGGATACCTCCACCGCCGGTCACCATTTCGCGTTGTTGGCGCCGGCGGCACCGAAAAATTCGCTGCGCAGGCCGCGATCGAGCGGACGAACGCGCCTGAGATTGCGAAGAAGCTGACGAGGTCGCCGAAGCGCACTGGTATTGAAGAAATAGGTCGAAAGGAGACTAGAAGACTTGCTGTGCGCGCCGCTGTGCCCAACCCTGTAGATGGCGCCGCGAAACGGCAGCGCCTCGAGCGGCGTGCCGCGGTCAGCCAATATGTTTCCGATACGAACATGGCTGCCCAGCATTGACTTCACATAATCCACATCGGCAGCCTCGAGTGTCGCCGGGAGATCATAGAGACGCGACTTTATGATCAACGATGTGCCGCAATAATTTGCGAAATCATCGTAATGCATGAGCAGTCGGCCGCCTTCGTTCCAAAGATAGCCCTTGTCGATCTTCCAGCCGTTCGCTTGGGGATGTTTGGCAACGTAACTGACGATGTTGGCGCTGACGAAATCGTCGTCGTCCACGATCATGAAAAACCGTGCGTCCCGGGCCGAAAGCATGCCGCTCAGTACGCGGCGCCCCTTGTCCAGGCGGAACGCGTCGTAGACCTGCTCTCTGTCTGCGCTATCCAAATCATGGAGCTGGTTCGGCGGAAATGTCACGCGCGCAACGGAAAATTGCGGCGGCAGATCCGGCAGGTCCGCGCCTTCGTTTGCAACGATCACGGCACTCCAGTCAGGATTGGATTGGCCGGCAATCGAGGCCATGGTCTGGGACAAGCGCTCCTTCAGGGCCGGCCAATCCTTCGCATTGGCCTGGTGTCGAACCGGAATGATGAACGTAACGAGTGGCATAATTCCCTCTTTTGCGGTCACATCAGCCCTGGCGCATCCGGCAGGGGCATTGGAATGGACAATCGGTTCATTCGCTCGGCCGCGGTGCCGAACGCAGGTTCATGATGGCTAACTGTGGCGCCGCCGGAGCATTGTCTTTACCAGGAAAAGAGCTCGCTCCCGGCAAAGGGTGAAGATCAGGCCTGTGTAGACGATTGCGCCGATTAGGATTTCGATCGCCAGGCGCGCGGCGGGGGTCCAGGCCTGCAGCAATGCCGAAGCGCCGAGCACCGCAGCCAGCATTCCGACATAGGCAGCAATAGGTCTTAGAAACTGGGCAAAATAGTTTCCGACGCTGAGCGCAATAAGGCGGGAAACCATCCAAAGCGTCACGGGCCAAAGCAGCAGCACTTCGAGCATCAGCGCGAAGACGATGGTGGTGACGCCATATGGATAAAGCAGCAGCACGGTGACGATCGTGACGATGTTTCGAACGAGCTGGTAGTAGAACCACCAGTCCGACCTGCCCTGGCTGGTAATCAAAGATGCCTGGACAACGCCTATTCCGCTCATCAATCCGATGACGCAGAAGAACCGCACCGGCCAGATCGCAGCCGCCCAGTGTTGTCCGAAAATCAGCGGAATGGCGTCGTCGGCCACGGCGGCAAGACCCATGAATGCCGGAAACGACACAAGCGAGCAGCCAAACGTTGCCATGAGGAATGCCTCACGGACCTTGTTCTGATCGTGCTGCAGCGACGACAGCAGAACGTGCGTGACCGAGGTCAGACCCCCGGCAACGACGTTGTTGATCATTTCGAAAAGCCGACGGGCGAAATTATAGATGCCGAGCGCGGCCGGGCTGACGAGCGTGCCTATGATGAGCTGATCAAGGCTCATGGACTGAAGGAAACGATTGCCGGACGCAAATACGCCGTAGTGCAGCAGTTCGCGAAGACTGCTCCACCTGATCCGCAGCCCCGGCAGCCAACCTGCGCCCCAGAAGGCGGCCGCGCATGCTGCGACAGGCGCCGCGATCTGCGCGATCGCCAGCGCCCAGAGGCCGAAACCGGCAAAAATCAACGCCAGACACACCAGGCCGGATACGACGGTGGCGATTGCGGTGCGGACGGCGGCAAGATGAAAGGACATCGTGCGGCCGATAAGGGCGTTGGGAACGACGATCATCATGTCGAAGAAAATCTTCAAGCCGACAATCATCAGCAGGCCGACGATTTCTTTATGGCCTAGGGCCTGCGCGATGTAGGGGGATCCTACGAAAAGGATGATGTAAAGGATTGCGGCCGATGCGAACGACAGCCAGAACACAGTATCGAGGTGGCTCTGTCGAATGGTCTTCTGTTGGATCAACGCTTCGCCAAATGCGGTCGGCCCAAGACCGGCGGCAAAGCTCACGATACTGAAGGCCAGCGCCACCAGGCCAAAATCCTGCGGCAGCAGATATCGCGACGTGACGATGAAGACGAGGCTGTTTAACGCCGTCGGTATCAGCGTGTCCAACGCCGACCAGAACGCCCCTTTCAGCGCCGCGCCAGACCGGTTCTCGCTCAGGTGCTCGAAGACGATTTCGTCCGACTCGAGAACAGCGCTTCCCGTTTCCCAGGACGACGGAGGTCTCAAGCTTTCATCCGATTCATTTGCGATGTTACAACTCCATCTGCTTCCCGCCGGCGCGAGCCGTGCGAGGTCACGAAAAAGCTGTGGGCTCAAATGGCGCCGAAATCGAATTGGTCAAGCGGACTTTTTGCGCGACGCAACGCATTTCGTGTTTTTTTGCTGCAACGCACATTCTGCGGCCGCATCGAGAGACGAATTGCCCTTCCCCACTATCTGCAGAAAGGCGTGGTCGTCATGCCATGCCTCAGGCGACCAATGGCGTTGCACTTTTGCTCGGCAGGAGACGCGCCATAGCGCTCAGAAGGTCGGTCTGCGATATCAGGCCAAGAACACGGTGGTCGGCGTCCACGACAATCACCGCATGCGTGCGTCCATCGGTCAGAACGGGCAATAGGGATAGTGCGGGATCGGCTGCGTCTGCCACGGCCGGCTTCGATATCGCGCCCGCGATGCTGCCAATGCTTTCGGAGAGTTCGCGCAAACCGATTGTACCGACCAGCCGACCTTTCGGGTCCTTGACCGGCAGCGTGCGGATATTGTGCTTCAGAAGAAGATGCCGTGCATGATCTGGCTCGGCGCCCTCGCCGATAGCGATGACGTCGCGCGACATGATATCGGCACAGCTTATATCCCCATGCGACCGCACCGCTGCCTGCAGTTCGACCTGCCGCAGCAAGCGGCTGAGATCCGCCCGATCGATGTCGAAGGTCTCGTCGAGCGCTGCGAGAGCGGCATCGACATCTTCTTCCCGGAAGCCCACACGCAAGACAGACGGAAGATCACGCGTCTGATGGGTATTCTCCGCCGGCTTTGCGACGACATGCGGATAGTTGCGCTTGGAAAATTTATGAAACAGCAGCCCGAGGCCCACAAGTATGCAGGAATTCAAGGCCACCGGGACGAACGGAAAGAAGAAACCCCAGCCCGCAACGACCGGTCCGCCGAGAACAGCAGTCAAGGCTGCGGCGCCGCCTGGCGGATGGAGGCATCGGGTGAAGGACATGGCGCCAATTGCAAGCGAGACGCCGACCCCAATTGCGATAATCGGATCATGAATGAGATAGGCTGCGATGATTCCCATCATGGCGGAAATGGTATTGCCGCCAATGATCGACCATGGCTGGGCAAGCGGACTGGACGGTACCGCGAAAAGAAGCACCGCGGATGCGCCCATCGGCGCGACGATCAGCGGAAGATGGGGTCCTTGTCCGAAAAGATAGCCGCTGATGACGCCGGTAAGGCCGATGCCAATCAAGGCACCAAGACAAGCCATCAATCGTTCGCGCAAGGTCGCCCCGGCAAGAATCGGCGAAAACAAGCGGAAGCGGCTCGGTCCCATCTTGCGGGAGTCAGGATGCTGCATGATAAAACCAGTTTTATGAAAGAATGGTTGTGAGTGGAAAAGGCGCGCCGGCTAGTTTGTCACCAACCTTATATCCCGGCTCTTTGCGGCGCTGAGGAGCTCGTGGAACGCTTCGAACGCGGTTGGCCGATCATTCCTGCGATAGATGAGGATCGTGTCGACTGATCCCAGTTGATGGGTCGGAGAACTCGCGGGCCAATGCATGAGATCGAGAACCGATTTCGGCATGACACCCGCCGCGCTCCCGGTCGCCACGCTGGCAAGGATCGCATGGTAGGAGCCAAGTTCCGTTGTCTGCAAGCCACTCGATTTTCGTGCCCAGTTTTCGGCAATCTTTCGATAGGTGCATCCGGGTTCCAGGGCGGCCAGCGACCCGACCCGCAAGTCGGCGGCGGATTGAATGGGCGGATGCCCCGACGGCAAGACGAGCAACAGATCCTCGACAAAGACGGGTTCTACCTCCAGCCGCTCAAGTTCGGCATTAAAATCCGCATCTTCGTCAAGCATCGTGCGGGGCGGACGGGCGATCAACGCGCAGTCCAATACCTCGCCAAGAACGTCCCGGGTGAGCTCACGCGATGCACCCAATGTCAGATGAAGCGACACATCGGGCCATATCTGATTGAATTGGGTCAGCGCTGCCGGCAATCGGCTCGCCGCCGTGCTCTCCATGGTTCCAACGCGCAATGTGCCCGAAGGCCGCAGAGGTCTGACAGCTTGCCGGGCTTCGAGCGCCAGCGCCGCTAGGCGATTGGCATAGACCAGAAACGTCTCGCCTTCTCGCGTTAGCGTCATCTTCTTGCCGTCGCGGCTAAAGAGCAGGACACCAAGACAATCCTCCAACTGCTGAATCCGTGTCGTTACATTCGACGGCGCGCGGCCGACGGCTTTGGCCGCCTTCGTTACGCTGCGGTCGCCGGCGACGGCGAGGAATATCTCGATCGATGAAAGGTCCAAAAAGATCTCGATTCAGGAATTAAATTACCATATCGTTCCCTATATAAAAATCATTGCCGCGGCTCAAGCGGGTTTTCACCTCAATCCATCAAACGAAAGGGGTAAAGAGCGGATGACAGGGTCCGATCGATCAGAGATGAACGAAGCACCCCATGAATACGCCTCACCGGCATGTATGCTGCACGAGGTCGATCCCGCTTATAGTGGCATTTCGCCGCGCTTTGCGACAAAGGCAGATGTCTTTGCCTGGCGAAAGATACAACGGCAAAGGCTGATCGATGAGCGCAAGTCATTGCCGGTGGCCGATCGCGAAGACTATACGCGCGCGATTGCAAGCCATCTTGACCGGATCGTCACCGACGTTGCCGGTAAACACATAAGCCTGTTCTGGCCATTTTTAGGGGAACCCGATCTCAGGGGATGGATGGCGTGCTTGACGGCTCGTGGCGCCATTTGCCTGTTGCCTGTGGTGGTCGCGAAAGCGGAGCCCCTGCGGTTCCGATCGTGGAAAATGGGCGAACGGCTTGAACGTGGAGTTTGGAACATCCCGGTGCCGGCGGACGGCACGGAAGCTGTTCCGGACATCGTCATAGCGCCGCTCGTCGGCTTCGACGCAGGATGCTTCCGGCTTGGTTACGGGGGCGGCTTTTTCGATAGAACATTGGCTTTTCTCAACCGCAAGCCCCTTGCCATCGGCGTCGGCTTCGAGTCCCAGAAGATCGACACCATTCATCCCCTTGCTCACGACATCCCCATGGATGTGGTGGTCACGCAAACGGCAGTGCGATACCGATGAGCTTTGATGCCGGCTATCACTTCGATTGGAATGCCGAACATAAAGGCAGGTAGACCTTCAAACAGGCAGTGATACATCGCGGCATCCCATTTACCTTTGCAAACAGGCGTTTCTCGCCATTGGCACATGGATTGCTTCTCTAGGCTCGACACCAGAAGAGGCGATATTTCATGTGGCATATTCTCCCCTCCCTGCTTTTGAGCATTTCTCTTGGACTGAGCTGGAACAGGTTCCTGCTCACGTTCACGAGCCGAACCGAGCGTCTTCAAAACCAGATGCCGGTAACGATTGTCGCCGCTGCCGTTAGCGTGTCCGCCCTCGCCCTCTCGATCGCCGATAAAGGATTTCTGCTGGGAGGAATGATTGTCCTGCTCGGTCTGGCACTTGCGACCATCAGCAAGGGTCTCCCGCATCCCGTCATCATAGTCGGACTTTCGGCTGTCAGCCTCGCCGCTTATCTGCAGTTCACGCTGCATGCTCTTTAACGGGGCCATCCCGCACCGTCGGTCGCAGCTTTCATGCTGAGTGAACAAAGCAAATGAGGTCGCGTTAACGGCGTGAACGAATTCGATACGGAAGCCGAGCGCGATGGGAAAAACATTCAAGGTTGGCGATCATGTGAGCTGGAATTCCGAGACGGGTCGCGTAAGCGGAACGATCACCAAGATTCACACCCGCGATTTCGATTATAAGGGCCACACGCATCACGCCTCCGCCGACGATCCGCAGTATGAGATCAAGAGCGATAAAACCGATCATATTGCTGCGCATAAAGGTAGCGCGCTTCATAAACTGCCGAAATGAGGTTTTCCGTTCGCTAAGTTAGGCTGACGCGACATACGGATGGTGCATCGGCAGCGGCTTCTTCGCCAGCTCATCGCTTCACGGTGCTGCCGGTCGAAGGCTAATGATCGCCTTCCAGGCTTGCGGCGATTAAATCCCGGTGATGGCGATGGACCCGCAGCATTTCGTTGAAAGCTGCCAACACTTCTTCGGCTACTTCCGTGTCGAGATGCCTGATGCGGAGCTTGGTAATGATTATCTCCTGGTCCGAAATGTGCTGCTCACCTTCCGCGATATGGCGCTCGGCCATATCAAGATCGGTTTGCGTGTAGGCCATTTCACTTCCTCAAGGGAGCTGCATCCCTGGGGGTGCAGCGGGTTTTGATTGAGGCGCACGATGGCTAGATCGACAGACAACGCGCGCCCCGCTTTTCTGACAACGGTTGAAGAAGCATGGATAACTTTTTCACACATTGCCGCCAGACGCGGCAGGGAACGTTGGAATAAGGCGCATGGCGTATTCCCTGCCGCGCTTTATAGAGAGTCGCCGTTGATTGAGTGGAAAGGGCGCGAGGTCAACGGCGGCTCTCTGACGGCCGCTTGATGGAGCGGCGCGTTGGCGATTCGAGGGACGAGCTCGCCGTGCACCGAACATCCGGTCGCTTCGTTTGTTCCCCACCGTGCATGCGATTTTACGCGCCATAACGAGGCTGAATTCCCACTGCGTCTTCCGATCTTGGCATCGAAGTCGGGCATCTCCTGGAACGCTGTGTTTGCCGAAGCGTTCAGCAAATCACTACCTGAGGAGTTCCCATGTCCCCCACTAAGTTCGTTTCCGCCTCTGATCTCGAACCTCGCAAGGGTAGCCCCAGCCCGAGATTGAGCGAAGACGAGTTCAAGCGACGCTTCCTGAACCAATTTCAGGGCCCCGCTTACGGCCAGCTACAGGTCGAGCTTTGGAAACTCGCATCCGCTGCTTGGGACGCCTACGCACATTCAAGAAAGAGCCCGAAGACCAGAAAGGCCGGCCCCGGCTTCGCCGATCCCAGCTATGATCTGGCGGTGGACTGGCTGGCGGCGCGGGAGGCCGTCGGCAATGCGCAGCAGCGGCATGATGACCCGAACGGCCCGGTCCGCCTCCTCCTTATCAACGGCTCCTCGCGCAGCGAACACACCTGCCCGGGCGAGGTGTCCAAAAGCTACCGGCTGATGGAAACCGCAAAGGCGGTCCTCGAACTGCAGCCCCGCGCCAACATCGAGATGCTCGATCTCAGCCGCTTGGCTTCCGAATATGGTCGACAGATCCATCCGTGCAAGGCCTGCTTTTCGACTGCGGCAGCCCTCTGTCATTGGCCTTGTTCCTGTTATCCCAACTATTCGCTCGGCCAGATCCACGACTGGATGAACGATATCTATCCGATGTGGGTCGAGGCGCATGGCGTCATGATCATCACGCCGGTTCACTGGTACCAGACCTCCTCCCCCTTGAAGCTGATGATGGACCGGCTCGTCTGCGCCGATGGCGGCAACCCGGATCCCACAAGCACTCACGGCAAGCACGCCAAGGAGGCTAAAGAACTGGAAATGAAAGGCTGGGCCTATCCTCGGCATCTGGCAGGCCGATTGTTTTCCGTGATCGTCCACGGGGACACGGAAGGCGCTGAGAACGTGCGCAGAAGTCTTGCCGATTGGCTGAAATCGATGGAACTCGTCCCGGCCGGCCCGCTTGCCGAGATCGATCGCTACATTGGCTACTGGGAGCCCTATGCGACGAGCCATGTGGCCTACGAAAAAGATCAGGCAATCCAGGAAGAAGTTCGCAACGCCGCTAGGACACTTTACGAAGCCGTCGCAGCCAAGCGTCAGGGACATCAGATTTCCGCCGGCGCCGATCTACCGCAATCGCGCCAGAAGTAGCCGACATGAATAGCTATGTCGTTACGCTCTTCATATTCGGCATCGTCGTGCTGCTGACGGCATGGCTGCCGATGGTCCTTAGGCGCAGGCCGCTCTCGTTTCCGATCTGCTGCGTCGCGATCGGGATACTTCTTGCATGGTCGCCATTCACGCCGCTGCCCCGCATGAACCCGCTCGAGAGCAGGGCGCTGGCGGAGCATCTCTCCGAATTCGTCGTGATCGTGGCCCTCATGGGTGCGGGATTGAAGATCGACAGACCGTTAGGCTGGGTAAGATGGGCAATCACCTGGCGGCTTCTCGGCATCGCCATGCCGCTTTCGATCTTCGCAATTAGCCTGCTTGGATGGAGCCTTCTCGGACTGGGAGCAGCTTCGGCGCTTCTGCTGGGGGCAGCACTCGCGCCCACGGACCCGGTGCTCGCCGCCGATGTTCAGGTTGGCCCGCCGCAAACGGGCGAGGAAGATGACATCAGATTTGCCCTGACATCCGAAGCAGGTTTGAACGACGGCCTGAGCTTTCCCTTCGTCATGGCCGCCATCGCCATTGCCTCCCAATCGGCTTCCGACTCCGGTGCCGGATGGATCTGGCACTGGCTCGCCGTCGACGTGCTCTGGAAGCTGGCTGCAGGGATCGGCATGGGCTGGATTGTCGGTCGGATCCTTGGATACCTGACTTTCAAGGTGCCAAAGGCGGGACGCATTGCCAAGACCGGAGATGGATTGGCTGCGCTCGCCTTCACATGTCTTGCCTATTCCGCAACGGAACTCGTTCACGGCTATGGCTTCGTCGCTGTTTTCGTAACGGCGCTCACTTTGCGCAGCGTTGAAAGACACAGCAGCTTCCATGGCGAGCTTCATGATTTCGGAGAGCAACTCGAGCGGTTGCTGATGATGCTCCTGCTTGTCTGTTTCGGCTCCGTTATTGCCGAAGGGTCGCTGCTGTCGCACGTCGATTGGCGGATCGTTGCCGTTGCCGTGCTGACCTTGGCTGTCGTCAGGCCGATGTCGGGATGGATCAGCCTGATTGGTGCCGTGCAGCCGCGTGCGGAAAAGGCGATCGTCTCGATCTTTGGCGTCAGGGGCCTCGGCTCGATATATTATCTTGCCTATGCTTCCGGAAAGGCTTCATTCGACCAGATCGAGGTGGTCTGGGATACGGTTTTTCTGATTATCCTGATCTCCGTTGCCATCCACGGCATAGCTGTCACGCCGGTCATGGGATGGATCGACCGCGAGCGAGGCGTCGACAGCATGCGACCCATGGGACGGCAAAGCCGTTGATCACCTCATGGCAGCGCCGGTCAGCGCCGCCTGGATTTCCTGTGCGCGGTGAAGGTGATGGAGAACGATCGGAAGCGTGGCAGCCGCGAAGCGCTGCATCTCGGCGTCCTCTCCCATCGATATTTCCCATGCCAACAATTGCGCCATCTTTTGATGATCGACGATCTGCGTCTTGATGTAGGCGACGTCATAGGACCTGTCGCTCAGCTTCTCCAATCGGTCGCGCGCGGCGGCATGGTCGGGATCCAACTCGTCCGGCAGTGGGATTTTCGCGTCGTCAGAAAGCGCCTTGAGCTTGCCATTGGCGTCGGTATGATCTCTGACCATCATATTGGCAAACTCTTTGACGGCATCGTCCTTTGCCTTGGCCACAGCCATCTGTCCAAATTCGACCTCGGCCAAGCCGCCCGCGGCCGCCAACTGGGCAAAAAGACGATCCTGATTGTTGGTCTGATGCGGTGCCGGAACGCCGGGCTCGGTCATTCTCGTATCTGCGCCCATTCCCGCAGGATTTCCGATCTGAGCAAGTGCAGGGCAGCCGCATGAGATCAAGGCGGCCAACGTAACGACATGGCGGTTCATGGCTTTCTCCACGGTTCCAGCTAAAGCGTCAGCATATATGCGACGAGATCGTCCTTCTCCTGCTGATCAAGCTTGACGCCGAGCACGAGATTGAAGAACTCGACGGTGTCGGCAAGCGTCATCAGCCGGCCATCGTGCAGGTATGGCGGCGAGTCCTTGATGCCCCGCAGCGTAAAGGTCTTGATCGGACCGTCCGGAAGAGCAACGAAATCATTGACGGTCTTGCCGACGGCGTAGAAGCGTTCAAGCTTCAGGTCGTGCATGTTGTTGTCCATGAATGCCGTTTGAGGGATATGGCATTCGGCGCAGCGCCCCTTGCCCATGAAGATGCGCTCGCCCGCGAGCTCGCGAGGTGTCGCGACGGCGGGATCCAGCTTGCCAAACGGATCAAGTTTAGGCGCGGGCGGAAAATCGATGATGTTCTGCATCTGCGCCATCATGGCGACCTGATTGGTGCGGTCCGGAAGATTGGCACCCTTGCGCGTGGCGCTGACATGATCGCCGTTGAAATAGGCGGTCCTTTGTTCGAATTGCGTGAAGTCCTCGACGGAACGCAATGAGCGCTTGGAACCATGGATCTGCTGGTTGAACAGCCCGCGCAGGCTTGTCGTGTCAAGCCGGAAGCGATCTGCCTGCGGCCGTACATCGGGAGTCAGATGGAAGGCGGCATTGGTATGGAAGTTGGCGTGACAGTCGAGACAGGCAACGCCCATGCTTTGGTCCGCGACCTTCCTGTCT
The DNA here is from genome assembly GCF_036528765.1 of Rhizobium sp. BR 362. Classification (NCBI taxonomy): domain Bacteria; kingdom Pseudomonadati; phylum Pseudomonadota; class Alphaproteobacteria; order Hyphomicrobiales; family Rhizobiaceae; genus Rhizobium; species Rhizobium sp. BR 362. The sequence continues at coordinate 19,704 of NZ_JARWGH010000015.1, forward strand.
TCCGTCTGATTGAACTCTTCCTGCGGAAACGGCGTCAGTAAGAGCCGCAGCCCTTCCATCTGCACCGGCGTGATGATGCCGTTCATCAGTTCGTAGAAGTTCTTGATCGTCAGCAATTGTCCCCGCGAGACATCGCCAAGCTCGGGATGGGTCGTAAGGAAAATGGGCGGCGGGAACTCGGGCGTCAGATTGTCCGGCAAATCGAAGTCGACGTCGAAACGGCGCAGATCCCTCATCTCCTGCGCGTGAATTTCATCGATCTCCCGGTTTGGGAAAACCTGCCCGCCGGTCGCCTGCTTCACATGCGGCAAGGGCATAAAGCCCTCCGGCAACAATCCCTTGGATTTGATATCGGCCGGTGTCATTGCAGCCAGCCCGTCCCATGTGACGCCCTCCGGCAATTTGACCCGCACACCATCCTGAACCGGTTTCATGCCTCCGGACATCATCACGCCGCCCATCGGTCGATCCGAAAGGTCGTAGCGCCTCTGCAGAAGATCGGCCTGGCGCTGCATAACCGCCGGTTTTTGCGCTTCATCGATTTTCCGTGCTTCGGAAAACGGCAGTGTTGGAAGCGGTCGATACGTTGCGTCGGGCGGTAGTGGGTCCGAAAGGGCACCGACGCCGACCCCAGCTACAGCAACGATCGCCAGCGGCACCGAGGCCAGCGCAATCAACTTTCCAAAAACGCGCATGTTCCCTCTCCTCCCCTTCATCCGGATCGCAATGTGCAGATCGCAAACGCGTGCGCAGATCAAAGACGCGGCCTCGAACTTTTCGCGCGGAGAAATGTTCCATCTCGAGCGATAACTCGGCAGGCGTGCAGAAAGCTCATGAATGATTTCCAGATAAGTTCACCAGAGGCTGGCTTGACGTCATCAATCATCGCGCATGCGGGCCTATCGGCGCCGTGCCCGCGATCGGCTTTGCCAAAGCTTCGAAAACGGCCGCCTTCGCCAGTGGAACAGATGCTGTATCTCCGCCGTTGTTGACACATCGAGATACTGGCTCCGGCGCAAGGGCGGTGAGACGCCGACAGGCTCAGCTCGCTTGCCTCCCCGGATGAAGCAACGGTTAAATTAAGCCACAGTCGCCGCTGCGTGCCAATGAGCGCCGACTGCCTGCGCTGCAGATGCGAAGAGGATGGAACCATGTCCAATGTTGTCAAATCAGGGGGAACCGACCCTAACAACGCCACCAGCAGCACGACTTTCGGCCGGTCAGTCGAAAGCCAGGCTCAGATGGAGGATGCCCAGCTGAAGGGCGCATCGACGGTCGGTGAACCGCTTAACGTTTATCGCCTGGTCCCGATCGCAGCGCCCGACGACCCCAATTGGCAAAACGCACCCTCGCATGGGGAGATCGTAGTGGCCGCCCGTACTGCCGGGGATGCGCGCATCGTCGCGGCGGCGCGTGAATTGGACTATATGGAGGTCGATTCAGCGCCGGCCGAGGACGTCAGTACGGCGAATGCCAGCGCATTCCGCAGCGAAAAGCTCTATACGGTGGTGGAACTCGAGCACGGCCGGCACGACTTGCGCCGCGGCATTCTGGCGGGGCAAGTGCGCACGGATAATATCAAGCCGACACAGTCATAAGGTCGCAGATGTCCTTGCGGACAATCAGACGACGGTCGTAACTGGCGGTCCGCACCAATCATTAACAGCTCAAGAGCTGGAGTAGCCCGGCTTGCGGCTACCCGATGCTGTACGGCGAAGCGATCACCAGAATTTCACACCAAGCCCGACGATCACGGCGTTCTGCTTGAGATCGACGTTCACGCCGCTGATATCCTTGCTCCCGAAGTCGGTGTAGCGGTATTCCAGGCGGCCGAAGACCCGATCGGTGAAGGCATAGTCAACGCCGGCACCAACCGTCCAACCGTTGAAGGTCTTGGTGTCTTTGCTGCCCGTATCGACAAATCCCCGGGTCGCTTCCCAGCCGCCTGTCGCATAGATCAAAGCACGGTCGAAGGCATAGCCAAGACGGGCGCGGACCGAGCCATCGATGTCCGTTCCGACCTCGACGCCAGGTGCAATGGTATCTTTGTTCCAGTTGTAATTCAGGTCCCCTTCCAGGCCGAGCACAACATTATTCTCAAATTGCCAATTGTAGCCGATGAAGCCCCCAACCAGGCCGCCGCTCAGATCTTCAGACCCGCTTGCGCCGGGAATGCTGAAATCACCATTGACCCAGTTGCCGCCGCCGCGAATACCCGCATATGGACCTGTCCAAGTGAAACCGACCGGCGTTTCAACGGCAGGCGCTTCCGGTGCCTGTGTGACAACATCGGCGGCCGACGCCGCACTGAAGCTGACGATACTGGCAATCGCGGTGGAGATGAGTAGCTTATGCATCGGTGTATCCTCGGTTTTGTTATGGAACCGGATATAGGTCGGCACCGTCGAAAAACTGTAGCAAAACTATCACACTTTAGGAATGAAGCATATTATCGCTGAAGCATTCTGCCCACATCGTCACCGCACTGCCGCACGGGCTTGGAACATTCTCCGTGGCTACAGGTTCGAAATTGCAACCACAGGAGAGCATCATGAAAAAGATTGCCATCACCGCCGCCGCTTTGCTGTTTGCAGCGCCTGTTCTCGCTCAATCGACCACGGAAAAAAGCGGCGCCAATTCGCCGGCCCCGAAAACTCAGGATTTCGTCAATAAGGCAGCAACAAGCGACATGTTCGAAATTCAATCCAGTCAGCTTGCGCTCGAACGCGCCGATGACGCGACAAAATCATTCGCACAGCAGATGATCACCGACCATCAGAAAACCACGAACCAACTGAAGCAGCTGGTAACGAGCGGCAAGGTAAAAGCGCGCCTTCCAACGACCATGTCTTCCTCTCAGCAGAAGATGCTCGTTAAACTCAAGGGCCTTCAGGGAGCCGACTTCACCAAACAATATCATTCGGAGCAGGTGTCGGCCCACAAGGAGGCTGTCGATCTCTTCAAACGGTATGGCAACAGCGGCAAGAATGCCGATTTAAAGACCTGGGCGGCAAGCACGCAGCCTGCTCTGGAACACCATCTGCAGATGGCGCAGGATTTGAATAAATAGTCCATATGTAAGCGGTATATCTAGATATGGCGCTCACGTTCGTAGCCTGGTCGTGATTGACTCCGACTGTCAGGATTTCGGACGGCCATGTCATGGCCTTCCGTTGCAGACTAGTCTCCGATCCGTTATACAACCTAAGTCGGAAAAGACAGACTTGGTAGTGAGCCCAAGTCTTTCGGTACTGAAGCTCTGGCCTCACGCATGAGGCTCCATGACGAATATCAGGCGCACCCAGGCGTCCAATTGTTTGTACGCAAAGTTCTCAAATGTAAGAAGCGCACCGGTCGAACATCGACGCTGGCGCAGTTTATGCTCAACCGCCACTCGAATCTTTATGATGTCGTAACTGCGAGAGCCGGCTCCGGAACAAAGTTAAACTTGCGAGGTTTGAGGCCGCCAAAGGAAGGACGCTCGCGATGGATGGCTTGCAAGTGCCGAAATGTGCGCTGGCGCGCGCTTGCCGCGGCTCGATCCTGGGCTTGTTCAGCCTCGGTCTTGCCTCCTGTTCGGGGGTCTTAAACCCGGTCGGCCCCGTTGGCGAGGGAGATGCTCAAATCCTGATCAACGCCACTGCGGTGATGCTGGCCATCGTCATCCCGACTATCATACTCGCCTTCTGGATGGCATGGCGCTATCGAGCAGCGAATACCACGGCGGAATACCTGCCTTATTGGTCCTATTCCGGGCGGATCGAAGCCGTCGTCTGGTCCATTCCAATCCTGACCATCATGTTCATCAGCGGTCTGATCTGGATCGGCTCCTACCAGCTCGATCCGTTCAAGCCCTTGCCGTCCAAGACCGCACCCATCGAGGTACAGGTCGTATCGCTCGACTGGAAATGGCTGTTCATATACCCGCATGAGGGGATTGCAACGGTCAACCAGCTCGTGATGCCGGCAGGGACGCCGGTCCATTTTTCCATCACTTCGGCGAGCGTCTTCAATGTCTTCTTCGTGCCGCGCCTTGGCTCGATGATCTACGCCATGCCGGGCATGGTTTCGCAATTGCACCTGCAGGCCGACGCTCCGGCGGAGCTCTGGGGCACGTCAGCCCAGTTCTCCGGCGACGGCTTCTCCGACATGCAGTTCCAGGTGAAAAGCGTGCCGGATGCGGACTTCAAGAATTGGGTGGATAGCGTCCGCAGTTCCGGCGCGACGCTCGACCAGGCCGCCTATACCAACCTGATGCAGCAGACCCAGCGCGTGCCGCCCTCGACCTATCGAGCCACGGATCCCCAGCTTTTCAATGCCATCGCCACCCAGAAGATCCCGCCGGGACCGGGACCGGAGCCCGAAGCGCCCGGGCATGCGGGACGTGAAGTTTTCACCGGCGGAAAGGATTGATCATGTTCGGCAAGCTCAGCCTTTCGGCAATCCCCTTGTCTCAGCCTATTCCGTTGATCACCTCTTTCGTCGTGATCCTCGTTGGCATCGGGGTGCTGATCCTGATCACCGTAAAAGGCTGGTGGCCGTATCTCTGGCGGGAGTGGATCACCAGCGTCGATCACAAGCGGATCGGCGTCATGTACTGCCTGTTGGGCATCGTGATGCTGATCCGTGGCTTCGCCGACGCCATCATGATGCGTACCCAGCAGGCGGTGGCAATCAACGCGCCCGGCTATCTGCCGCCCGAGCACTACAACCAGATCTTTTCCGCCCACGGCACGATCATGATCCTGTTCGGCGCCATGCCACTGGTGCTCGGTTTCATGAACTTCCTTGTGCCGCTGCAGCTCGGCGTCCGCGACGTGGCTTTCCCGACCTTCAACTCGGTCGGTTTCTGGCTGACTGCAAGCGGCGCTCTTCTCGTCAATGTGTCGCTCTTCGTCGGCGAATTCGCCCGCACCGGATGGTTGCCCTACCCGCCGCTCAGCGAAACGACCTACACGCCCGGCGTCGGCGTCGACTATTACCTCTGGGCCGTGCAAATTTCCGGGGTCGGCACTTTGATCACCGGGATCAACATCGTCACCACGGTGTTGAAAATGCGGTGTCGCGGCATGAGCTATTTGCGTATGCCGGTCTTCTGCTGGACCGCTCTCGCGGCAAGTCTGCTGATCGTCGCCGCTTTTCCGGTGTTGACCGCTACACTCGCCATGCTGACTCTGGATCGCTATGCCGGCTGGCACTACTTCACGAACACCGCGGATGGAAATCCAATGATGTTCGTGAATCTGATCTGGGCTTGGGGACACCCTGAAGTCTACATCCTCGTCCTGCCGGCCTTCGGCATCTTTTCCGAGATCTTCTCGACCTTCTCCGGCAAGCCGCTGTTCGGCTACCGATCGATGGTCGCGGCCACCCTCTTCATCTGCGTTGTCTCGATGATGGTATGGCTGCACCACTTCTTCACCATGGGCGCGGGCGCTGCTGTCAATACTTTCTTCGGAATCTCTTCAAGTATCATCGCCGTCGGGACCGGGGTGAAGATCTACAACTGGATCTTCACCATGTATGGCGGCCGTGTGCGCTTCGAAGTCCCGATGCTGTGGTCCATGGGCTTCATCTTCACGTTCATCATCGGAGGCCTGACGGGCGTTCTGCTGGCGGTCCCGCCGGCCGACTTCCTGACCCACAACTCGATGTTCCTGGTGGCGCATTTCCACAATGTCATCGTAGGCGGGGTCGTGTTCGGGGTCTTTGCAGGTCTGGAGTTCTGGTTTCCAAAGGCTTTCGGATTTCGGTTGCACGCGGGCTGGGGCAAGGTCGCTTTCTGGCTCGCTTTCATCGGCTTCTGGGTGACGTTCACGCCCCTCTACATATTGGGTTTGGACGGCATGACACGGCGCCTGCAGCACATCAACTTCCCTGAGTGGGCACCTTGGCTATACGTCTCCGTTGTCGGTATCGCCATTCTTATCCTGGGAATGATCTCGCAGATTGTGCAGCTCGTCGTCAGCATCCGCGACCGCGAGAAGCTGCGCGACGTTTCGGGCGATCCGTGGGACGGCCGTTCCCTGGAGTGGGCGACTCCCTCACCGCCTCCATTCTTCAATTTTGCCGTCACGCCGAATGTTGAAGGTGAGGAAGCCTATTGGGGCATCAAGCTGCGGGCCGTGGAAACCCAGCAGTTGTCTCCCGAACCAAAGTATGAACCGATCGAAATGCCCCTCAACAGCTCCGTCGGCATTTACACGGCGTTTTTTGCCACGGTCTTCGGCTTTGCGATGATCTGGTACATCTGGTGGCTCGCCATCGTGGCTTTGGTCGCCGCCTTCGTGGGATTCGTCGTGTTCGCCTGGCGTGACGTTCACGAATTCGAAGTACCGGCGGATGAGGTGGCGCAGGCCGAACGCGCCCGGCGGGCTGCGCGCGAAGCGCTCCTTCAGCGCGTTTCCCAGCAGGGGGCGCTGTCATGACAGACACAGGATTACCAGCCAGCGTCGAAGCTGTCAGACGCATTCGTGAAGACCCTCACCGGCTCGGCCATCGAGCCCATGGAGCTGAAGAACCTGTCGAAGGCGCCGGACATGGCACGACCGGACCGGCCCACAAACGGATCATCGTGGGTTATGGCTTTTGGATCTATCTGCTCAGCGATATCGTCTTGTTCTCCTGCTTTTTCGCGGCCTTCGCGGTGCAGCGGGGAGCAACCGCAGGCGGCCCGACGATCGAACAAATCGTCGATATCCGCAGGGTCGCCCTCGAGACCGCCATGCTGCTGCTGTCCAGCTATACCTGCATGCTGTCGTTCGCCGCCGCCAACGCCAGGAACCTGTGGCGGACCCAGATCTGGTTGGCGGTCACCGGGCTACTGGGGCTGATATTCGTCCTTCTCGAGCTGCAGGAATTCGTCGAACTGGCCAACAAGGGATTTACCCCGCAGCGGAGCGGGATGCTGACGTCGTTCTTCGGCCTGGTCGGACTGCACGGACTGCACGTCACCCTCGGCGGCCTCTGGCTCGCGACGATGATGGCACAGATCCAGGTCAAGGGCTTCCGCAGGGAAATCATGCACCGGCTGATCTGCTTCAACCTCTTCTGGCACGCCCTAGACATCGTCTGGATCGGTATTTTCACAATCGTCTATCTGATGGGAGCCGGCGCATGAGCAACTTTGAATCGGATCCGCACCTGCGCACCGGCATCATGGACCATCGGGAAGATCATTCCCCGGGCGACGAACCCCTCGAGGACAGCGGCCATTGGATCCGCAACGCGAATCTGGGCCTTGGATTCTCCATCGTTCTCACGGTCGCCGCCTTCCTTGTCGCCGGCTCCAATCTCATCTATGCCCCGGCTATTCCCGTGGCTCTGCTCGTGCTCGCCATTGCGCAGATGGGCGTGCATCTGGTGTTCTTCCTCCACATCACCACCGGTCCGGACAACACCAACAATGTGCTGGCGCTGGTCTTCGGCGTTCTGGTGGTCTTCCTTATCGTCATCGGATCAATCTGGATCATGGATCACCTGCACGAGAACATGCAGCCCGTGCCTATGGAGCAGATGATGCAGATGCAGCAATAGGCGTGGAACCATCGGTCAAGGTTCACCTTTGGACGGAAATAGTGGAGCGCAATAAGAACATTTGCGGCCGCTCGCAGTTGGAGTGCCGACGCTCTCGACAGCAGCCCCCATTTCATTGACCATGGCAATATGTGATTGGCGGCAAACATGGGATACAGCCCGCAGATATTTGCAGTCCTGCTAGCCGCTGCCATAGCGATGAACGCCCTTGCGCTCTTTATCGGAGTATCGCCTTAGGGGCCGGTATCCGCGTTGAAGCCCTTCTGGTTGCCAATGCAATTTCCGCCGCCAAGCCGTTTGCCGCGGCGCTCCAACTCAAGCCTCGCATGCGTGCCGGAAACAGGGCTCGATTAGCGGGGTCTCGAAACCGCAGCCCGATGTTGCGACGGCGTCTGCCCGAAAGTGCGCTTGAATGTTCTTGTGAACTGCGACGTGTTTTCGAAGCCGACATCCAGCGCCACCTCGATAAGAGGCGCCTTCGAGCGTGCAAGGATCGACTTTGCTCGCTCCATGCGGACACGGTTATAAGCTTTGGCAGGAGACATTCCCGTTTTTTCGAGGAAGATTCTCTCCAGTTGCCGCCGTGACAAACCGACCTTGGCAGCCAGCTTGGGGATCGGCAGGCTACCATCTACGAACTGTTCCATTGCGATCATCGCCGCCTTTACGCGGGCATCGTCATAGTCTTCGTACAATGGACGACGGGGCTGTATATCCGCGGTCGTTCGGGCCTTCTCGATCTGAAGGACCTCCAGCGCATTTCGCTCCGCGTCACGGCTGATGTATTTCCTGACGAGCAATGCCGCTAGGTCGGCGGCGCTGCTGCCGCCTGCGCAGGATCCCCGCTGGCGATCGAGATTGAACAGTCGGTCGGAACGGACCTTGAGATCAGGAAAGCGCTCCCGAAATCCCTCGTAATGCAACCAGCTTACACAGGATTCGTGCCGCTTCATCAGGTCCGCCGCGGCGAGAATGAACGACCCGGTGCACACGCCGATCAGCGGCACCTTCTTGGCGTCCGCTTGCTTGAGGTATGCGTAGGTCGCCTCGTCGACAGGGTTTTCGACGGTCAAAAGGCCGCCGACAACCACAATGTAGTCGAACCTCGACGGATCGACGAGGTCCGACGTCGGGGCAACCTGGACGCCGCAGCTTGAGGTGATGAGGTGCCGCGTGCTGCCGAGCACCTGCCAGTCCGCAAGGACCCTTCCGGAACGATCCTGTTTGTCGCTTGCGAGCCGCAACGTATCCACGAAGAGCGCGAAGGCGGACAATGTGAACGACCGCGCCAGGATGAATCCTACCTTGAGACGGCTGGCGGACGTGCTGGCGTCATCGTCCGGCCGATATTTCTCAGGCATCTTTCTATCCCCCCCTGCCGCTTCTGAAGACCACGAAGACTTTATCGGATCTGGAAGCCGTATGCGAGCGGATCGCGATCGTCGACAAAAATCGTGTTGTGGCCGATAACGCGCGCCCAGCCTCCGACGCTCGGAAGGATGCCCTGATAAGCGCCGATGTTAACGTCCGCTTCGATCCGGCCTTCGAAAATGGTTCCGATCAGGCTTTCATGACGATATTTCGATCCGACGGCCAGATGTCCCTTTGCATGCAATTGCGCCATCCGCGCCGACGTGCCGGTGCCGCCCGGCGACCGATCGATGGCCTTTTCGCCGTAGAAGACTGCGCAGCGGCCATCGGAGACATCGTTGACCGGGCGATCGCACCATATCGCGTGATGGACCCCGCGAATACGGGGATCATCCGGATGGATCGGATCGCATATATCTGCAAGAGCCTCCCTGAGTCTCTGGCTGCAGCCGACGATGTCAGCGGCACTCATCCCGTCGAGACCGCTCCAGTTTTCCTGCGGCTCCACGACGGCATAGTAGTTGCCGCCATAAGAAATATCGACGCGCAGACGTCCCATGCCAGGTACGTTCACTTCAACGTCCGCTTCGTGAAGATAGCTCGGAACATTGAAGAGCCGGACGGAATCGACATGGTTTCCACTGGTTTCAAAGGTAACGTCGACTCTCCCGGCAGGGGTTTCGATCGAGAGCTTTCCGGGTTCACGCGGTTTGACTAGGCCTTCCTCGATCGCGGCGGTCACGAGCCCGATGGTGCCCGCCCCGCACATCGGCAGACAACCGCTGACTTCGATGAATAGGACTGCAATGTCGCAATCGTCGCGATAGGCCGGATATATGATCGCGCCGGACATGATGTCATGTCCCCTCGGCTCGAACATGAGCGCCTTGCGGACCCAATCATGATCTCGAAGGAACATCTCGCGCCGCTCGCCCATTGGTGCGTGCGCCAGAAGCGGCCCGCCGCCGGCAACAAGCCGCACGGGATTTCCGCAGGTGTGGGAGTCGATGCAGAAGAAGCTGTGACGCATTCTCAAAGTCTTTCCGCTTAGGCGCTCTTGGCCGGTGAACGTGCGCGTCCCTGAAGCGCACCTTTTGAAAGCCTGTCGAGCAGGATCGCGATGGCAACGATGGCGAGCCCGGCGCGCAGGCCAAGACCCATTTCCATTCGGGTCAGGCCTCGGGTCACCTCGGCACCCAACCCACCGGCCCCGACAAGCCCGGCAAGGACGACCATCGCCAGTGAAAGCAGAATGCACTGGTTGAGGCCGACAAGCAGGGTGGGCATTGCAGACGGTATTTCGATCTTGAGCAGGATCGCACGCGGCGGTGCGCCGGTTGCCTGGCCGAGTTCGAGAAGATCCCTCGGCACCTGATTGAATGCCAGCGTCGTCAGACGAAGCATCGGCGGCACGCCATAGATGATCGTGGCGATGATCGCCGGCACGCGGCCGAGACTGAAGATCATGACAGCCGGGATGAGATAAACCCACGGCGGTACCGTTTGCATGATGTCGAGCACCGGCCTTATGGCGACCTCGAAGCCTTTGCGGCGCGAAGCAAGGACGCCGAGAGGAAAGGCAATCAACACCGAAATAGCGACCGCCACCGTTACCAGTGCGAGTGTCTGCATAGACGCAGCCCAAAGCCCCGCCACAAGGCAGAAGGCAAGAGCGACGGCTGTTACTACAGCAGCTCTGATGTTGATCGCGAAGGCGACGATAAGGCCTGCAGCGACAATGAACGCATAGGGAGGCGGGTAGAGCAGCGCCGATTCCAAAGCGCCAAGCACTGCCTCGACTAGCTTGGTAACGGCGTCGAAGACCGGATGGAAGTTGGTGTTCAGCCAGTCGACGGCAGGAGCAAAATATAGACCGGGTGAGAACCGAAGGAGGTCGAGGTTCATCTTGCACCTACCTTGGTGCGGCGGGCCGCACTCTGTGTCAATCTGTCGAGCACCATGGTTAGAATGACGATCGCGATCGCAGCGTTGATCGACGTCGCCATGTCGAGCGTGCGCACCGCGCCGTAGATGGTTTCGCCGAGGCCGCCGGAACCGACGATGCCGGCGATCACCACCATGCCGAATGCCATCATCAAGCTCTGGTTAACGCCTGCCATCACGCTTGGAATTGCAAACGGCAGCCGGATTTTCGTAAACATCTGCCATGGGGTCAGACCGCTTGCCTGGCCGAGTTCGATAAATGCGGGCGGCGTCATACGGATGCCGAGCGACGTCAAGCGAATGGCAGGGGGCGCTGCGACGACGAAGGTCGCAACCAGCGCGGTTGCGGGGCCAAAGCCAAGAAGCGCAATGGCAGGAAGAAGGTAGATATAGGGAGGCAGCGTCTGGATGAGATCGAGGATCGGCTCCAGAAACCTGTCAAACCACTGCAAAAACCCGGCGACAATCCCCAGCGGGATTCCGATCATCAAGGCGAAGATCGTGGCGGTGGTGACGAGAGCAAGGGTGCTCATGGTTTCGTTCCAAAGACCCATGACCGCACAGAAGAAGAGAGCCAGGCCGGCGAGAAGACCGGATCCGAGGTTGATCAGCCGCCAACCGAGCAGCGCTCCGATAATCGCAATGACATAAAAAGGCGGCAGTTGAAGGAGCCAGAGAACGCCGTTGTAAGTTCCCTCCAGAGCCGCCCTTAGTGGGTCGAACAGCCAGTCGCCGTTGTCGCTGATCCAGCCTAGTGCGTCGTCGGTCCAGGCATCGAATGTATCCGCAATGACCGAGATGTCCATTTGCGTCCGTCCTCTCAGGCTGTCACATGTGGTTGCTCTGGGGATCCGGCGACACCGCGAAGCAGCCCGCGGGTCGTGACCACGCCGACGATGGAACCATTATCGACGACGGCCAAAGCATCACGCTCCGATTTCATCGTGAGATCGATGAGCTCGCCGATATCGGCTTCCGGAGTGGTTTTGAGGAGCGTATTCACGTCATGCTGTGGCTGCAGGCTCGTATATTCTGCGATCGGCTGCATCATCGAATGCGCCTTGACGAGATGAACCCTGGATATGCCCGCGACGAAATCGGCGACATAAGCGTCGGCGGGCTTCGTGACGATCTCTTCTGCGGTTCCGACCTGGACGATGACGCCGTCCTTCATGATGGCGATCCGGTCACCAATACGGATCGCCTCTTCAAGGTCATGCGTGATGAATACCGCGGACTTGCCGAGCGATTTCGTAAGCTGCCGGAACTCGTCCTGCAACTGGCGGCGAATGAGCGGATCAAGCGCGCTGAACGGCTCATCCATGAGAATGATCTCGGGATCGGCGGCCAATGCACGGGCAAGGCCGACACGTTGCTGCATGCCGCCTGACAGTTCCGAAGGATATCGCGACGTCCAGTCGGAAAGGCCGACCTTGTCGAGCGCCGTGCGCGCCGTTTTGTTGCGCTCGTCCTTTCGCACGCCCCGGACTTCCAAGCCGAATGCGGCATTTTCGAGGACCGTGCGATTGGGGAGCAGGGCCACGCTTTGAAAGACCATGCCGATGTTCCGCGCACGCATGTCGCGCAGTTCCGCAGCATTGAGCCGGGCAATCTCCTTGCCCTTGATTGCGATATTGCCAAGGCTCGGCTCGATAAGCCGGTTAAGGAGGCGAACCAAGGTTGATTTGCCGCTTCCGGAGAGCCCCATGATGCAGAAGATCTCGCCGCGGCGGACCTGGAGGCTGGCATCGGCGACACCGACGACGCAGTTGAATTCGTCCAGGACCTGCTTTTTGGAAAGGCCGCGCTCTGAAACGGCTTTCACGGCAGCCGGAGCACGGGCGCCGAATATCTTCCAGACGCTCCGGCAATCGACCAGGATTTCGTTGGCGTTATTCACGACAGTGTTCATTGCGTTCCCCGAGGGTCAGTCCATTGCCGACCTGTTTGTGCTCGTTGAGAGATGCGGGCCGCCAAACGGCGACCCGCCGTTCACATCATTCGCTCTTGATATTCTCCCAGCGCTTCAGGAGGTCGGCATGGCTTTCGATCCAGGCTTTGACGGCGTCATCCATCGTCTTTCCGTCGCTGACTGCGCCATTGATCGCGGTGATATCGGCAAGCGGCACATAGACGCTGGCGATGACTTCGCGGGCATGGGGGTGTTCCTCGGAAAACCCCTTCTTGCCGATCCAGTAGTAGCTCTGCGGCGGCGGGAAGATACCCTTCGGATCCTTGAGGAACTTGACCGGGTATTTCTGCATCATCCAGGACGGTTCCCAGATCGTGACAGCGACCCATTCCTTGCGGTCGATCGCCGACTTCAGCGCAGCGGTCATGGCGGCAGTGCTGCCTTCGACGAGCTGCAGCTTGAGACCGTATTGCTTGACGGCATTGGCAGCGTCGCGCATCAAACCCGAGCCCGGCTCGATGCCGACGATTTTGCCGCCGAACTTGTCGGCATTGTCGTTCAACTGATCCATCGAGTCGATCGTCACATAGTTCGGTACGGCGATCGCCTGGTACAGACCGTGCGAGACAGGCGAGATCTTCTCAAGACGCTTCTTGTTTTTCTCCCAATAGTCCTGCGCTACATAGTCGGTCTGAGATGCGAGGATCTGGATATCGCCCTTGCTGAGTGCTGCATAGGCAATGCCCCATTCGGAGAACGGCACGACCTTTACGGTGTAGCCGGCATCCTCAAGCACTTTTTTGGTGATCCCGGTGATCGGCGTCAGATCTTCCCAGGACATCGTGCCCACGGTAATGCTCTTCTCTTCCGCATGCGCGGAGAATACGGTCATTCCGACCATCGCAGCGGCGCAAAGCGCCTTCCACAAAGCCTTCATTATTCTTACTCCTAGTTCTCGTTCCCATTCTTCTAAAGATCAGCGCTTGGCCCGATCCTCATTATTGCGCGGCGACGGATCATCCCTCGCGGCCTGCACGCAACTCCTGAAAGCGGATGACCGAATTCGCGCCGAGCCATGCGATCGGCTCGGGCGGCAGCTTGCTCGGCTCCGGTTGGTTTCTGTATTGGTCGAGTTCACGGCTATTGGCCCCAGCCGCCAGATCGGCAGCCATCATCCCGGCCAGCGTGCTCTTGACGGTGCCAAGACCATTTTCGCAGCACGCGGAATAAAGCCCTTCTTCGACCTCGCCAAATGCCGGCACATGGTTTCTGCTGAGGCACAGCGCGCCGGCCCAGCTATATTCCATCGGCAGGTCTTTCAGCCCGGGGAAGCGGGCATCGAATGACCGGCGCTGTTCGGCGGCTATGCCGGCAACCCGCCTGTCCGACACTCGGAGGTTCGGATCGTATGTAAACCGCGTCCTGACGACGATCCGCGACAGTCCATTTGTGGTGATCTTGCGAAGGGTCGCGCCCATCGGATCGGCCGGCAGCAGCGCCCAGCGGTCAACGCCGGAAACCTCGCCTCCGAACTCGTTCTGGGAGAAGGCGGCGGTCATGGACGCGTAGGTGAAGATATGCATTAACCGCCCGCGGAAGTGGCCGAAGCTCTCAATATGGCCGTTCACACCCAGAATGACCTTCGGTGCGGACACGGAGCCGCGGTTTGACCTGGCCTTCCAGACCTTTCCTTCGCGCGAAAGTTCCAGCACCGGCGAATGTTCGTAGAGACCGACTTTCGATCGCAGGCCGCGCGCAAGGCCGCGGATATAATCCGCCGGCTGGATCATCACGGCCCCTGGCGTATAGAGCCCTCCTCGATAATAGTGCGAGCCGGTCATTTCCCGCATCTGATCGGCATCGAGGACGCGATAGTCTTCGCCAATCTTCTCGAGGGACTTTCTGTAGTTCTCGTTAAGCCCCAAGCCTCGGTCCGACGCGGCCGCGTTTATCTTGCCCGAGGGATCGAATGTTTCCCCGGATAGGCCATACTCGGCCGCGACATCAGCGGCAAAGGCAATCGCCAAACGGTTATGTCTGATCTCTTCCTTGGTGGACTGCTCGTCGGCAACCGAGTACTCGCCGGATGAGAGATTATGGGGAACATCGATCATGAAGCCGGAATTCCTGCCGGCTGGCCCCTTTGCGAGTTCACGAGCTTCAAGAACAACGATCTTGTCCTGCGGCCGCAACTGCGAGAGGCGCCGCGCCGCCGATAGCCCGGCAAATCCTGCGCCGATGATCAGCCAGTCGGCGGTGACGTCGTGATCAAGCGCCACAGCGGGATAGGCGCGTTCGCTGATCGCCTCCCATCCCGAAACGCCGGTATCGATCGGCAAGCGCTTGATCACATGTCGGGTCATCGGATGGCCTCATCCACGGAGCGTTCCGAAACATCGATCCAGATGGTCTTCAGTTCGCAATAGTTGTCGTGGGCAAAGATCGACTTGTCGCGGCCCCCGAAGCCGGACTCCTTGTAGCCGCCGAACGGCGTGCTGGCATCGCCTTCGCCGAAGCAGTTGACGGTGACGAGACCCGCACGGATCTCCCGCGACACGCGGATCGCATTGCGCAGGCTGCCCGTATAGACCGACGCCGTCAGGCCGTAATTGGTGTCGTTGGCAAGCGTGATGGCTTCGCTGAGGGAATTGAATGTCGTAACCGACAGGATCGGCCCGAAGATCTCCTCCTTGAAGAGGCGGCTGGCGGGTGTGACGCCGTCGACGACCGTGGGTTCGATAAAGACGCCGCTTTGTGTTTCGCCGCCAAATGCCACCGTAAGCTTCTCGCTCCTCACGTCATCTAGGAACGAGCTCACTTTTTCAAAATGGCTCTTGCTGACCAGCGCACCGATGCGGTTTTCCGGGTCGAGCGGGTCGCCGGTCTTCCATTCGCGCATATAGGCGCCAATTCGCTTGAGGAGTTCGTCCTTGATGCTGGCGTGAACGATGAGGCGCGACGAGGCGCTGCAGTTTTCGCCCATGTTCCAGAAAGCGCCGTTGACCACCTGTTCGGCGACGAGATCGAGGTCTTCGGCGTCTTCCAGCACGACGGCCGGGTTCTTGCCGCCGCATTCGAGCACGACCTTCTTGAGGTTGGAATCGGCAGAATAATGCAGGAAGCGACGGCCGGTCGGGGTCGAGCCGGTGAAGGCCACCATGTCGACATCCATGTGCAGGCCGAGCGGCTCGCCGACCTCCCTACCGCTGCCGGTGACGACATTGAAGATACCGGCCGGAATGCCGGCCTCATGGGCAAGCTCTGCGACACGCAATGTCGTCAGCGTCGTTTCCTGGGCGGGCTTGACGATCACCGAGCAGCCTGCGGCGAGTGCCGGCGCGATTTTCCAGGCAAGCATCAGCAGCGGAAAGTTCCACGGCAGCACGCATGCGACCACACCGATCGGTTCACGAACGACCATCGCCAGTGCATTGGGACCAACGGAATTCGTATTGTCATAGAGCTTGTCGATAAGCTCGGCATGCCAGCGGATCGTGTGGATAGTGTCCGGGACATCGACGGTCTGGCACTCACGGACCGGCTTGCCGCTGTCGACGCTTTCCAGGACGGCGAGCTCGTGGCGGTTCTCTTCCAGCAGCTTTGCGAACTTCAGCAGCACTTCTTTGCGCTCGCCCGGGGTCCGCTGACGCCAGCGGCCATCGTAGAAGGCCTGCTTGGCCTTGGCGACCGCATGGTCGACGTCGCTGGCGTCGCAGGCCGCGATCTCGGCTAGCAAATCGCCAGTTGCCGGATTGGTGGTCTTGAACGTCTTGCCCGAATTGGCCGGGCGGAACGTCCCATCGACGAAAGCATTCGTCGGGAACTGCAGGCCGGCGGCGATCGCCTTGTATTCTGCTGCGGTCAAGGGTTCATGCATAGTTGGCTCCCGCGGTGATCTGGGCGACCGTGCGCTTCAGCGTCGCAACGACGGTCTCAAGGGTTCGCTTTTCGTCCGTGGTCAGGCCGCGCAGCGGTGCGCGGACCGGACCGGCCTTCAGGCCCATAATCTCGCAGCCATGCTTGATCGACTGCACGAACTTGCCGCATTCGAGGAAATCCATCAGCGGTAACATGGCGGTCATGATCGCCCGGCCCTTGTCGAAATTCCTTTCGAGGACGCAGGCCTCATAGAGCGCGACATGCTCGCGCGGCAGGAAGTTGGAGCCGGCGCAGACCCAGCTCTTGGCCCCCCAGGCAAAAAATTCCAGCGCCTGGTCGTCCCAGCCGCAGGAGAGCGCAATATGCGGAAACTTCCGTGCCAGCAGATGCAGGTTGCCCATGTCGCCGGAGCTTTCCTTGATCGCCTTAACGTTCTTGGACTTGCCGACGCGGGAGAAATATTCCTCACCCATCATCACACCCATGCGGGCGGGATAGTTGTAGAGCATGATCGGCAGATTGGCCGCGCGATCGACGGTCAATGCATGAACCGCGTTTTCCTTCTCCGTCGGCAGTGCATAGGGCGGCGACGACACCAGGATGGCATCGGCGCCGATCTCCTTTGCCGCCTTTGCGTATTCCACGGAATCTTCGGTGCGCGTCGCGCCGGTGCCGATGACGAGCGGCAGCCGGGTGCCGATCACCTCCTTGGCGTAGGCGGCAAGATCGAAGCGCTCCTGGCAGCTCTGGGCGTAATATTCGCCGGTCGATCCGCCGACGATGATGCCATGCACGCCAGCCTCGATCAGCGACTCCAGCACCGCCGCAAAGCCCTTCCTGTCTATCTGCCCATCCGGGCTCAGCGGCGTCACCGCAGGCGTATAGATGCCTTCAAACTTCACGATGATTTCTCCAATGATTGCGCACTCGGACCGCCGATCAGCGCGTCCGCCTTAAGTCCTTGTGGTGCTATGAACATTTCCATGTTCTCGCGGGACAGCTCCCAGTGCTCGAAGACCAGATCGACGACGGCGTCTTCGTCTTGAGCACCTAAAGCCTCGATGAAGCTGTCATGGTGCTCTACCGCCACCTGCAGGCGGCGCCTCATGTCCTGGTTTCGCGGACGGAAGAACGTGTGCCCGATGCGTGCGTGATCGATCAGGAGTCGGCCGAGGCTCGGCTGCAGATAATCGTTCGCCGACATCTCGCCGAAGATTTCATGGAAACGGTTGTTCTCAAGAACCATCGTAAACGCATCCATGTCCTTGCTGGCTTGGCGAAAACGCTCCTGCGTCTGCTTGAGGTCAGTAAGCTGCGATTGTTTGAAGTTCTGTACCGCGAGCCGGCCGATCGCGGCGTAAATCATCGGCGCCACCAGGAAGAAATTCCGCAGTGTCGCGTGGTTCATCGGAATGACGCGTGCCCCACGGTTCTCGCGAATATCGATATAGCCCTCCCCCGCCAGACGCCGGAAGATGTCCCGAACCGGGGTGCGCGAAAGGCCATAACGCGTGCTGAGGCTTGCCTCATCGAGATCGGCATCCGGATCCAGCTCCATCGTCAGGATTTGACGCTTCAGGTCTTCGTAGAGGCTGCTCTTAACGGTCTTCGCCATGGGAAAACTCCGGTCCGCTTCTTCCTGATGATGGGGATCATGGCACGCGCCTTCGTTTAAGTCAACAATTGTGTACTTTATGTACACAATGAAAATGCATGCAAAATACAATTCTGAAAGGATGCGGGGAACCCGCGCCAAAGGCGAATGCTCGATCTCTGCTGGCGTGAGAGAACCGGCTCCGGTGTTTAGCAGGATGGGTTTCATCATCGCGCAGCCGCCAGGCTTGGCGCTCGCTCTTTAAATAAATCCTAGGCTTTTCTGAACTTTAGAACCTGCTGATCGGCGCCAGGTCCGGAGCGCAGTCATCGCAAGGAACTCCGCCTCACGGGCTGCGTTAACTCGCGACATGCCTCATGCACGAGAAAGAGCCCCATGGCGATCCGCGGTGAGCAAGGCCTTCATGAGATCAATTAATTTCGGAAAACGCCCTCCGACTCTGATTTTGATCGGCTTGCTGCTTTACGCGGGTGTTGCGACATCGGCTTTGGCGGCGAATGGAGAGAAGGCCGCCACGCCCTCCGAGGGCCTTTTCCTGACGCAAATTATCATCCTCGTCATTGTTGGGCGATTGCTCGGCGAACTTATGGTGCGCATCGGGCAGCCGTCGATAATGGGCCAAATCATTGGCGGCGTATTGCTTGGTCCGTCGGTTCTCGGGGAAATTTTCCCTGATGTTCAGGCCATGCTGTTTCCAGCTGGCGAAGCGCAAAAGAGTATGATCAATGCGGTGGCGCAGCTAGGCATCCTGTTTCTGCTTCTGCTGGCGGGCATGGAGACCGATTTGGGGCTGGCGAGACGGATGCGGCGCGCGGCATTTGGCGTCTCGTTCGCGGGCATCGCCGTTCCTTTCGTCGCGGGCTTTGCGCTTGGCGAACTCCTTCCGGCCAACCTGCTTCCTGACCCGGAGAAAAGGCTTGTCGCCTCACTGTTCCTCGGAACGGCGCTTTCCATCTCGTCGGTGAAAATAGTCGCGTCGGTCGTACGCGAAATGGACTTCATGAGGAGGAACATCGGCCAACTGATCGTCGCATCGGCCATCATCGACGACACGGTCGGCTGGGTTATCATCTCGGTCACTTTCTCCCTTGCGGCAAAAGGAGCCGTCGAGCTGCCGACGCTTGCAAAGAGCGTGATTGGCACCCTTGCGTTCATGGGCGTAAGTTTCACGATCGGACGACGTATTGTGTTCGAAATCATCCGCTGGACGAACGATCGATTTAAAAGCGACCTGCCGGTCCTCAGCGCCATTGTCGCGATCATGGGCGTCATGGCGATCATCACCAATCTAATCGGCGTTCATACGGTATTAGGCGCATTCGTCGCCGGAATCCTCGTCGGACAATCGCCCATCCTGACACGTCAAATAGACACGCAGCTTCGAGCGCTCACGACGGCTTTGTTCATGCCGGTATTCTTTGGCCTCACCGGTCTTCAGACGGATCTCACCGTCCTGCAAAATTCAGAGATTTTATTGCTGGCGGGCGGCTTGATCGTCATCGCCAGCATCGGGAAATTCGGCGGCGCATTCCTCGGTGGCCGTTTTGGAGGCTTCTCGAATTCGGAAGCCATTGCGCTTGGCTGCGGGATGAACGCCAGGGGTTCCACCGAGGTGATCGTTGCTTCCATCGGACTTTCCGTCGGCGTCCTTGATCAACGCTTGTTTTCCATCATTGTGGCGATGGCCGTCGTCACAACGATGATCATGCCGCCGACTTTGAGATGGGCGCTTGCGCGGCTGCCGGTTCGGGCAGAGGAACAGAACCGGCTGAAGAGCGAGGAATTCGAAAAGGCGAGCTATCTCTCCAAATTTGAACGCATATTGCTGGCGGTCGATCGCTCCGGAAATGGCAACTTGGCCTCCAGAATATCCGGATTGCTAGCCGCGATCCGGCAGATGCCTGTAACCGTGCTGCGCATTGACGATGAAACAGGGCGTGAGCCGAGCGGCGAGCCGTCGAATGCAGACGGAGTCGAAGCATTTGTGGACCAAGTCAGGGCAACGGCCACGAAAGCGGTGGCGCAATCGGATACCGATGTTGCCACACCCGCAGACGTCCACGTCACCGGAAGAAAGAAAAACGGCGATTTAGAGCGAGCACTTTCCGAGAGCGCCGAACAAGGACACGACCTGATGATCATCGGGGCGGAACCGGCCGTTGCCGATGCCGGAGGGCTCGACGAGCGTTTTACAAAGATGACATCTTCGTTTCAGGGCACCGTAGCCATCACCTTCAGCAGAGGGTGGATACCGGAAAACGACGACGAGCTTCGCATCCTCGTTCCCGTCTCGGGGACGGAACGCTCCACCCGCGCCGTCGAGTTCGCTGCGGCAATCGCAAAAGCGGGGGGCTGTGACATGGCGGTCGTCTACGTCACCGATCCACAGCAGCTTGTCCGGATGCCCCGCCTCAGCGATATGAGCGATCGTCACGACGAAGCCTTCAAACGGGTCGACGAAATTGCCGCATATTATGGCCTCGACATTCGCAAGGCGGTTGAGCGAGGAACATCGCCGGAGCTGGCCATATTGCGAAACGCAAGGCGCCGTCGCGCAAATCTGATTGTACTGGGCGTCAGCCGGCAGGCGGGCACAAGGCTTTCCTATGGAGGGATTGCCAATTCGCTGATCGATGCGGCCGACAGATCGATCGTCGTCGTCGAAGCTGAAAAATGACATCGCGATCGCAATCTTTCTTCCCCACACTGACGATCTCTCGTCGCGCAGTGATCCCTTCGGCGACGTCGCAGTCAACGCCGCTTGGTACCGCATGACGCCCAGGCGCATCTTTTGGTCGGGTCAAGCGTTACCGCAAAGCGATGGGCAGTCTGACGGAGTAGCCCGATGAGAAAACGTGTCCACGGTGGCGGACCGCAACACACGCATTCCTTATTTCGAATTGGCAGCTTTGCGATTGCCGCCTTGCTTGTGACCCGTGCATTGGGGAAGCGAGCACATGTCGAGACCGCGTCTGCAAATGCCGCTGACCACGAGTTCCATCCGGAGCTGGGGCGACGTGCAGCCGTTCCGGAGCACATACCGCCCCGTGGCTTGCGCGATGTGTTCTGGCGTGTCGTCCACGAAATCAGTGACGATCGCATTTCGCTCGTTGCGGCAGGCGTGACCTTTTACCTTCTACTTGCCCTCTTTCCGGCGCTTGCAGCACTTGTCTCGCTCTATGGCTTCTTTGCCGATCCCGCGAGCATAAGCGAGCATCTGCGCTCGCTCTCCGGCCTCCTGCCGCCCGGCGCCTTTGACATGATCGCCGATCGACTGAACGATCTCGTCCAGCGGCGAAGCGGGACGCTGAGTGTTGCGTTGCTTCTTGGTTTGGGGGTGGCCTTGTGGAGCACGCATAGCGGAACATTGGCGATCTTCGACGCGATGAACATTGCTTATGAAGAAACAGAAAAGCGCGGGCTGGTCCGCCTCAATCTCGTCGGGCTCTGTTTCACGCTCTGCGCAATACTGGCGGCGATCTTGGTCATCGGATCGGTCGCCATCATGCCGCTGCTTCTCTCTCTTCTTTGGCTCGATCAGTGGAAGGAGAACCTCGTGCTAATTCTGCGCTGGCCAATCCTGTTGATCCTCATGATCATTGCGGTAACGGCAATCTACCGGTTCGGTCCGAGCCGCGAACCCGCGAAAGTTCGATGGCTCACCTGGGGTGCTGCCCTGGCAACCATTGGCTGGATCGCCATGTCCTTGCTGTTCTCTGTCTATCTCAGGAATTTTGCAAACTACGACGCGACCTATGGCACGCTTGGCGCCTTGATCGGTTTTCTGATCTGGATCTGGCTGTCCGTCGTGATCCTGTTAGTTGGGGCGGAAGTCAATGCGGAACTGGAGCATCAGACGGCGGTCGACACGACGGTCGGCCCTGCACTTCCCATGGGAAGTCGCGGCGCTGAGGTCGCCGATACGATTGGTAAATCGTCCGCTTGAGAGGCAACGAAACAGGCGGCCAATGCCGCGGTCCAAATGTCTGGATTGAGCCGCAAAAACCTGCGTCGCGGCCGGTTTGTCCCGAGCTTGATCACGCAGCCGCAGAAAATGCTTAGCGGCTTTCAAAGAAAGGAAGAAGGGAATTCGCAAGATCTACCGGGTTCTCTTCCGCGACATGGTGGCCGCTGTCGATGCCGTGGCCTTGAACGTCCACTGCCCAGGAGCGCCAAATTTCCCTGGGATCGCCAAAGAAGTCTTCGAGATCGTCGCGTATCGACCACAGACAAAGCAGTGGGCATTCAACCCGCCTGCCCTCGGCGCGGTCTTGCAATTCGTGCAGGCGATCGACGGTCAACCCTGCCCGGTAATCCTCCACCATTCCATGGACGACAGCGGGATCGTGGATCGCCGTCATGAGATCGGCATAGGCCTCCCGACCCATCAAATCAGGCTTGATCGCATTATACCAGGCCGTCGGATCAGCATTGATCGCCCTCTCGGGCTTCTCCGGCTGGGCAAAGAAAAACCAGTGGTACCAGTCACGCGCAAAGCGCCAATCGATCCTCTCCAAATGTTCGATGATCGGAATGCTGTCGATTACTGCGACCTTCGTAACGGCATCAGGATGATCCATCGCCAAGCGGAATGCCACATAGCTTCCGCGATCGTGCCCGGCGACTGCAAACCGGTCATATCCCAGCCTTCTCATGAGTTCGATGCAATCCCCAGCCTTGGCGCGCTTTGATGAGTTACGGCTGTCGCTTGTATCCAAAGGTTGGAACGACTTGCCGAAACCTCTGAGATCGGGGCATACCACTGTGAAATGAGGGGAAAGAAAATCGGCGATCCGGCCCCAGGTCATATGGGTTCGGGGATGGCCATGTAGAAGCAGCAGCGGCGGACCGTATCCTCCGTAGCGAACACGCAGAGCGCCAGTCCCGACGTCGATCATGTCGAGTTTCATTCCATTGAACATGAATGTCCCCGCGTTTGAAAATCGGGATGCCCAAGCACTGGATTTTTGAACTGTTGCGGACGGTTCTTAGAGACATCGAACGCACATCCTTCACTTGAAATGCATGCGCCGAGCCGTAGTTCCAACTGGGGTCTTCCTTCGCTAAACCGCTTGTCAGTTGAGAGGTGGGAGTCTATATAGTCATTATAGTCACTCTAGTCATGAGGCAACAATGCGGCCGTCTTCACCAAGCGAGGAAACGTGGACCGTCGCCAGCGCGAAGGCAAAACTTTCCGAGGTCATCGAACGCGCGCAAGCGGTGCCACAGACGATTACGCGGAACGGCAAGCCAAGTGTGGTTGTCGTCTCCGCCGAGGAATGGCATCGCAAGACTGCGCGTAAGGGGACGCTTGCCGAGTTTCTGATGGAGTCGCCCCTGCGTGGCGCCGATCTGGACCTAAAACGTCAACGCGACGACCCACGTGATCTTTCGCTGTGAGACTTCTTTTAGACACCGATGTCCTGTCCGAGGTGACAAGGCCGCGACCTGATGCACATGTCCTGCGATGGCTTGATAGCCTCGATGAGGATCGGTCATTCATTAGCGTCATCTCGATAGCCGAGATCCGGCGTGGGGTCGCACTGATGGATAGCGGGCGGAAGCGCGACACGCTGGCGGAATGGCTAGCCACGGACCTGCCGCAGCGCTTCGAGCAACGTGTCCTGCCTGTGACCGAACCAGTGGCCACGGCTTGGGGCGACCTGATGGGACTTGCAAAGCGAAGCGGCCGCGGCCTCTCGTCAATGGACGGCCTGATCGCCGCCACGGCGATTGCTTACGATCTCACTCTTGCAACGCGCAACATAAGAGATTTCGAAGGTTTTGGCGTTGAGTTGTTCGATCCCTGGGTCGGATGACATCGCATGGATGTGGGAGTTGATCGGGAATTGCGGGCCGCGTGCCCAGCAAGCACGCGGCCATTCCGCTCGGCCAATGAGGCCGGCACCCGGACAAACTTATTACGCGACGCTCCGCGGCATGCGCGCGACCGACATAAGCGGTTGCGCCACTTGGTCGAGCAACTGCCCTGCATTCTGCTCCTCGCCTAAGGAAATCGTGAGCAGTTGAGCAACGGTCGGCTGCGAAAGCTGCAAAGCCAGATTCCTGGCTGTCGTATAGGCGGCGATCTCGTAGTGCTCGACGCGAAGCGCGGCTCCGATCAGGGCGAGATCGGCAGGGGCATCTTCCTTCTTCTTGCCTTCGGTCATGACCTCCTCGCCTTCCTCGACAAGACCCGCCATGCCCTTGCACGGCTTGGCTCGAGAAGGTGCTCCGAGGATCTTCAGGCATTCGTTGAGGCGTTCCACCTGGGCGTCGGTTTCCTGAAGGTGAGTTTTCAGCAGAGTTTGCAACTGTCTGGAGCGCGCTGCCTTTTCCATGTTGGGAAGGGCCTTGAGAAGCTGCTTTTCGGCATGCAGCAGATCCCGTAGCTCGTCTACCAGCACTTCCTGAATTGCCTCCGATCCTTCCACACGAGCACTTTCCGCGTGAACGCCTGCTCCGCCGTCCTTGGCCGGCTTCATGGCCTGGAAGGCCGGAGCCTCGACAAATTTCCAAGGTTCGCCTTCATTCCACGGGCCCCTCGTATCCACTTCGCCATGGTCTCCTTCTCCGGTGGAATCGTTGAAGAACTGATCCACGAGTTTCGGCGTGGGTGCGATCCTGCCGACACTGAGCGGCGGCTTACCCATGCTCTCCAGAGCAAGTGAGAAAGCTCGCATGTGGGTGATTTCGCGGGTCATCAGGAACTGCAGAGCATCCTTGGTGCCGGGATCGCGACAGAAATTGATCAGCCGCTCATAGACGATCTTGGCGCGGGCTTCCGCCGCAATGTTGCTGCGCAGATCGACGTCGAGTTCACCGGTAATCTTGAGGTAATCCGCGGTCCATGGATTACCCATAGAGTTGAAAAGATTTATGCCGCCGCCGCCGGCGATGGCAATCAAAGGATCGGCCTCGGCCTCCTCCCTGACGGACTTCATCGGCTTCAAATGCATGCGCGCCAAGCAGCCGACGATCTCCAGATGACTGAGTTCCTCGGTGCCGATATCCATCAAAAGATCTTTGCGGCCTGGATCCTCGCAATTGAGGCCCTGGATCGAATATTGCATCGCAGCCGCCAGTTCCCCGTTGGCGCCGCCGAACTGCTCAAGCAGCATATTGCCGAATTTCGGATCTGGTTCATCAACCCGCACAGTGTACATAAGCTTCTTGACGTGATGATACATGATAGCCTCGCTGGACAAAGAATTGCGCCTAACAAGGGAGAGCTCTCGAAGTTCCTCGCGTTTCTTTATTCTTCCAGCCGAAAAAGTTGGCCCGCAGACGCCTGCTGGCGTCAAATGCGAAGGGGAAGATCGCGCAGGCCGCAGCACGACATGCACGGCGGCCTCATCAAAGCCACCATTCAGATCGGCCGCAAGACCGCCAGGCTTCGCGCTTGAAGCTGCAAGCTCTTGTCGGCGATTGCTTCAGTTCCCGTCGCCATCGGATCTGATGTGGTGAGTTCCAAGATCCAGCGCCTGTCATCCGGCAGGTCGAAACTGACGTCTTCGTCCTGAGGATTGAAGAGGAGAAGCACGTCGTCCCACCCTTCCTCGAAGGGCTGGTTGCGCGACAGCCGCAGTCCAATGGTCGTGCTTGCCTCGTCATCCCAATGCTCTTCGGCAAATTCGCCACCACCGGGATTGAGCCACGTAACGATCAAGCCGTCGCGCCAATTCTCCCGTCTGAAGATTGAATGATCCTGTCGCAGGGCAATCAGCCGCTTGGTGAAGGCGCGCAGGGCTTCGGCGCTCTCGTAAGGGTCTTGCCAATGTAGCCAGCTAAGTTCGTTGTCCTGGCAATAGCCGTTGTTGTTGCCCATTTGGCTGCGGCCGAATTCGTCGCCGGCAAGCAGCATCGGTGTCCCATGCGAGAGGAACAGGGTCGCCAGGAAATTCCGCTTCTGACGCTCTCGCGTCGCATCGATGCCTTCGTCGTCGGTTGGCCCTTCCGCACCATAGTTGAAACTGCGATTGTCGTTGTGGCCGTCCTCGTTGTTCTCGCCATTCGCCTCGTTATGCTTGTCGTTGTAGGAGACGAGGTCGTTAAGGGTAAAGCCGTCGTGGGCCGCAATGAAATTGACGCTCGCCCATGGTCGGCGCCCGCGCAGGTCATAGACATCGCCCGAGCCGAGGATGCGCGCGGCAAACTCTCGTGTCGTGCCCGGGGTACCATTCCAGTAGTCACGGATCGTATCACGATATTTGTCATTCCACTCTGCCCAGCCCGGCGGAAAGCCGCCCACCTGATAGCCGCCGGGGCCGATGTCCCACGGCTCGCCGATAAGCTTGATTTTGGAGAGGACCGGATCTTGGCCAACCGCATCGAAAAAGCCGCTGCGCTGGTCAAAACCCTGCGGTTCCCGACCGAGAATGGTGCCGAGATCGAAGCGGAAGCCGTCAACCTCCATCTCTTCGGCCCAATAACGAAGCGAATCCGTCACCATCTGCAGTACGCGAGGGTGCGACGTATTGATGGTGTTACCGGTGCCCGTGTCGTTGATGTAATAGCGAGGCGTGTCGGGCATAGTGCGATAATAGGAAAAATTGTCGATGCCTTTGAACGACAGGGTCGGGCCGAGCTCGTTTCCTTCGGCCGTATGGTTGTAGACGACGTCCAGGATCACCTCGATACCGGCATCATGGAAGGTGCGCACCATTTCGCGGAAGCCTGCGAAACCTCTCGGACCGTAGTAGCGGGAAGCCGGGGCAAAAAAGGCGAGCGTATTGTAGCCCCAGTAGTTGCTGAGCCCCTTGTCGAGCAGGTGACTGTCGTCGGGAAAAAAGTGGATCGGAAGCAGCTCGATCGAGGTAATGCCAAGGCTCTTAACGTAATCGACGATCGCTCTTTGGCCGAGCCCATCAAACGTACCGCGTAGCTCCTCCGGAATCGCCGGATGCAGCATCGTCAGTCCCTTGACGTGAGACTCGTAGAAAATCGTCCGCGACCAAGGGACGCACGGTTTTTGGCTTGAAGCCTTGTCTTTCCCGTTGAAATCGACGACGCGGCACTTGGGCATCGCCGGCGCACTATCCGTCTCGTCGAAAGATAGATCCTTCAGTTCGTCATCCAGAATGTAGGCGAAATTCGCTTGTGACCACGCCACATTGCCCACAAGCTCGCGGGCGTATGGGTCGACGAGCAACTTGTTCGGGTTGAAGCGATGCCCGCTCTCCGGATCAAACGGTCCATGGACGCGATAGCCGTAGAGAGCACCGGGCTGCAGGCCTGGAACATAGCCATGCCAGATCTCGTTGGTAAATTCCGGCAGGACGATCCGCTCGATTTCCTGCTTTCCGGTCTCGTCGAAAAGACAGAGTTCAACCTTCTCCGCATAGGCGCTGAAAAGCCCGAAATTGACGCCCTCGCCGTCATAGTTGGCTCCCCGACGCGTGAAATCGCCCGGTTCGGCTACGTATCGTTTTCCGTCCTGTGTCATGGAAGCCTCTTTGTTGGTGCAACCACAAACACCGCAACGTGACGCTTTGTTCCGGCGATATGAAGGCTGCGAATTAGCCGGCAAGCTAGTCGGGCGTGACGAGAAACGAGATGGGGTGATCTTCAAACAACCGCGCTGCCGAAATATCGCCCGTAGGCAGCGATTTACCCGTCAGCAGATCGCGCGTTTGCCGGCCGAACCGTGGCGGTATTGATACGACCGTGCCCTGCCAGTAATCAGATCCGGTCCTGCCGGCATCGACCAGCCGCGGGACGATCGTGATTGCCGCCTCTTTCTCGCGAGTTCGCGCGAAGGCGACGAGATTGTCAGACCGCTCTCCTTTGACCTCAAGCGGCAGATAGCCGCCCTCGAGAAAGAGTTCGGGATGGCTGTTGCGGTGGCGCAGGACGGTTCGGATGATCTGGCGTTTCAGGGATATTGCCCACGGCTCTTCGAAGGGCGATTGATTCTGCCACGTTCCGACGGGCCGATGATCGATTGGCCGTCTGTTATCGGGATCGACCATGCTGAAGTCGAGACCCTCGGCGCCCTGGTAGATATCCGGAATGCCGGGGGCCGTGAGCTTGATCAACACCTGAGACAAACTATTCAAGTAGCCGAGCTTGATAAATGGCCGCATCGTCTTTTCGAAGTCGCTCATGAAGCCCTGGTTTTGAGGCGAAAGCAAAGCGCGGGCATAATCCACCACCGCCTTTTCATAGGCGGGCTTTTCATCCATCCAATCGGTTCGCAGCTTTGCCTCGCGCATCGCCTTCAGCACATAGGCAGCGAACCGATCTTTCAGTTCATCCCTATCGCTTTGCTCAATATCGGCCGGCCAGATTCCGGCGAGCGCCTGATACAACATCCATTCGACATTCGGTTCCGGCGCCGGTCCGTCTGGAAGATCGGTGCGAAAGGCCGCATTCAAAGCACGCCACCGCGCAACACCTTCGATCCAGACCTCAGGGTGCTGCGAAAGGCTGTAGAGACGTGCACGCGCGTCTTCTCCGCGTTTCGTATCGTGCGTCGACGTGGCGGAAAGCCCATGAGGCTGGCGCTTCATTCGGCCCGCCATCGATTGGTGGAAGGCCGCAACGCCTCGCGGCAATATCGCGGGTTCGCCACCCACCTCATTCATCGCGATAAGAGGCGTGTACCGATAAAATAGCGTGTCTTCGACAGACTTTGCCATGACCGGACCGCTGAGTTGCTGAAATCTCGCGCGGAACTCCACAGCCTGGTCATCGGCGATTTCTCCACGCAACAGGCTTTCTATCGCATCCAGCGCCTCCACTGTCGGTAATTTGGTGCGCGCCTTATCGACGGCGTTACGAACGACTGCTTCATCTTCCGCAGACAGGCCCCCGCGGTAGCCATAGGTGCGATAGACCGGAAATGCGGCCAACAGCTCCCGAAGCGCCGAGGATATCTCCGATTCGGTCAGCCCAGGAAAGCTCAAATGAGCGAGCTTGCTCAGACGAGCTGTCTCGCCTGCGAAATTACGCTCGCTCATCAGGAGCTTCGCGTTGCGCAAACCAGTCGGAAAATCGGCATGCTCGTTGTCGACGATCTGGTACGCCGCTTCGATTTTTTGCAGGCCATCTCCTGCAACGAAGAGGTCTGGCATGGCGGAGATGAATTCGTATCCGGTGGTTCCGGACACGGGCCAGTTTGCCGGCAAGATCTCGTCAGGACCAAGGATCTTTTCGACGACGATGAACGTGTCGGCACCGACCGCGCGCCGCAGCCGTTCGAGGTAGGTTTTGGGATCCGCCAGCCCGTCGATATGATCGATGCGCAAACCTTGAACTTGCCCGGAACGGACCAATTCGATCGTCAGCCGATGGGTCGCTTCAAAGACCCGCTCGTCTTCCACCCTTATGCCGATCAGCCCTGCGACCTCGAAGAAGCGGCGATAGTTGAGGTGCCGAGCGGCATCCTTCCAATACAGCAACTGCCAGTACTGCTTCTCGATCAGCTCATTCATCTTGGCTGCATCCCTCGAGAAAGCCTGCAGTCGCTCCGCATTTCTTCCTGTCTGCGCCATCACAAAGCTGGCGCTGTCTTCGGAAAGCGGGAAGCAATTGTCGAAATAAGCCAATTGCAACAGATCCTCGGTGGCATCGTAGCGCAGTTGAAGCTCACCAGCAGCGAGAGCTTCTTCGACGGGCTTTCCAAGCTGCGGCAATGTCAGCTTCTCGCTCCAGTCGATGTCGAAATAGCCTGCGTAGACGCTCTTCGGCCCGTGTCGCAGAACATCGCGCCACCAGACGTTTTCCAGCGAGGCGGCCATGTGGTTCGGAACGATATCGATGATGAGGCCGAGCCCAGCTCTCTGCAAAGTTGCCGTCAAGGTGTCGAACCCTTTTCGGCCGCCTATCGTCGGATCGATCTCGTTTGGATCGGTGACGTCGTAGCCGTGCGTCGAACCCTTCGTGGCGGTGAAGATCGGCGAGGCGTAGAGATAACTGATGCCGAGGTCTTTCAGATAAGGAACAAGCTCGCTCGCCCGCTCGAATGTAAGATCGCCGCGAAATTGCAGGCGGTAGGTGGAGGTCGGAACACGCATGGCTTTCCCTTGCATAAGAATGGCTTCTATCAACGGAGCCGAACAAGATCTGTTCCGGCGCAGGAACACTCGCCGACAAGATGCGTTGGAGAATCCGCAGAGTTTGAAGCGACTGACATGGAGGCGATATGCAAGACAGCTTCACCTTCGGGCCCGATATCAAAGCGCTTAGCGTCACATTCCGGCTATGGGCGCCATTGCAGGACCGCCTGAAAGTCAGGATCGAGCGCCGCGGCGAGTGGGAGATGCGACCGCAGCAAGACGGTTGGCATGTTGCCGAAGTCGCCGAGGCACGGCCGGGCGATCTTTATAAGTTCATTCTTCCCGACGGCACAGAGGTGCCGGATCCAGCCTCCCGTTTCCAGCCTAACGATGTTCATGGCCCGTGCGAATTGATCGATCAGGCGTTCGAATGGCGCGTGCAGCATTGGAACGGCCGGCCTTGGGAGCAAATCTTCATTTACGAGCTGCATGTCGGAGCCTTTACGGAAGCCGGCACTTTTCTGTCGGCCATCGAAAAGCTGGATCATCTGCAGCGGCTCGGGATCACTGCGATACAGCTCATGCCGCTCAGCGATTTTCCGGGTCGATACAACTGGGGCTATGACGGCGTTCTACCTTATGCGCCGGATAGCAGCTATGGCCGCCCCGAAGATCTGAAGATGCTCGTTGATGCCGCCCATGAGCGCGGCATCTGCGTCTTTCTTGATGTCGTCTACAACCACTTTGGACCGGAGGGAAACTACCTGCCGCTCTATGCTCCGATCTTCAATGACCGGCACAAAAGCCCTTGGGGCAACGGCCTCAACTATGATGGCGAGGGTAGCCGCTGCGTTCGCGATTTTGTCATTGAAAACGCGATCTACTGGTTAGGTGTCTTTCGCATGGACGGACTGCGGTTCGATGCCGTTCACGCGATGAAGGACGACAGTGATCGCCATATTCTCAAGGAGCTGGCAAACAGTGTCAGGCAAGCGTTTCCCGAACGCCACATTCATCTCATCCTTGAGAATGAGGACAATAATTCAGATCTTTTGGCCCGCGACCCTGATGGCAAGCCCCAGGACTTCACGGCTCAATGGAATGACGACATCCACCACGCGTTTCACGTCGCGGCGACCGGCGAGACCTTTGGCTACTACCAGGATTATGCTGATTATGGAGCGCATCTCGGCCGGGCGCTTGCCGAGGGCTTCGTCTTTCAAGGGGAACATATGGGCTATCGAGGGCGATCCAGAGGATCGCCCAGCGCCGGTCTGCCGCCAACGGCCTTCATTTCATTCATCCAGAACCACGACCAGATCGGCAACCGGGCAATGGGTGACCGCATGGTTGCGTCTCATTCGATCGATGCCATGAAGGCAATAGCGGCGATTTATCTGCTCTCGCCGCAAATCCCGATGTTGTTCATGGGCGAGGAATGGGGGACCACCGCACCCTTTCCCTTCTTTTGCGATCTCGGGGAGGAGCTGAACAGCAAGGTGAGACTTGGCCGCAAGGAGGAACTGTCGCGCCTGCCGGGCTTCGATGCAGAGGACGCGCCCGACCCGACCAGCGAGGCCACGTTTCGAAGCGCCAAGCTGCCTTGGGACGAGCTGGAAAACGACAATGGTCTCAACGCGTATTATGAGCGGCTGATAACCCTCAGGCGCGAAAAGATCGTGCCGCTTCTCAAGCACGCGCAGGGTCATTCCGCCGTCCACAACGAGGATGGGCCGTTGCTGCGGGTTACGTGGCGGCTCGGCCAAGCAACTCTTGGTCTTGTTGCCAATTTGTCGGATAAGGCCGTTGCCGCGGCAATTCCCGCCGAGGCACAGACATTCTTTCAATCAGGGAGCATCTCGACCGGTCAAATCGGCGCTTGGACGGTCTCCTGGGGTCTTGTCGAACATTCAGAATGAGTGACCGATATTCCCGATATCGTCGGCTTCAGGTTTCAACAGTGCTTCAACGCTTCGGACAGGCGGTGACAAAGCTGGTTGTCTTACGGTGGCGGTCGATCAGTCTGCGCGCGAGTTGCAGGCCGCTCTTCCCATCGGAGAGACCGACATCTATCAAGACTATGTCCGCTCTCGGGGCATAAGCGGGCGCTTGCTCCACGGTGGAAGCCGGACCGAGGGTGGCGAGACCGGCATCGGCCGCTATCGTCTTGAGCTGATGAGCAACGATCGCCTCGTCTTCTACGATCAGTACCTTCATATTCATCCTCCACCTACTTCAAGATGAAGCTTTATGCTTTTTCTGCCACTGGAACATATTTTGGTGGCTGCAGTTGCGTTCTCCGCGACTGCGATCAATCATAAGTGTCATGCGGCTTGCTGTCAGGTCGGGAACTCCGGGCTTGCGCCGACGTTAGGAACGCTCGGGAGGATCGGCCATGACGGACGAAAGAACAAATTGGATCAGCGCTCGCGCTTATGATCTGTGGGAACGAGCTGGGCGCCCCCAAGGCAAGGATCGAGAGCACTGGCTGCAAGCTGTCGCTGAACGCGAAATGATGGAGCAAACGCGAGCATCGCATGATGGTGCAGAAGTGCTTGCGCGCTATGCCGGGACTGCCCAGATCAAAACTTCAAAACCGAACCGCCGCCATAAGGTTGTGATCGTCGAGGATGAATCGATCCTAGATCTCAATGCTGCTCGCCGCCAACGGAATAGGCCGGCGGATGGCATGCCGGCGCCGAGCGGAACGACCTCAGTTAAATATAGGGTCGGCAAGAAATAAAAAGCATCTCCGTTGATTAGCCGCCAATCATCAGCTTGACGACTTCCTCATGTGTCGTTTCGCTGATCTTGCGCTCTCCCGCAACGATACCTCGGCGAAGGACGACGATGCGGTCGGATACGGCGAAAATATCCTGCAGATTGTGCGAGATGAAGATGACGCCGCGGCCCTGTGCCTTCAGTGATTTGATCAATGCCACGACCTTGCGCTGTTCCGGCACACCGAGCGCTGCGGTCGGCTCGTCCATGATCAGAATACGGGCATTCCAATAGACGGCACGCCCGATCGCGACTGCTTGGCGCTGGCCGCCGGAGAAGTTGCTGACCGGAGCATCAAGCCTTTTCACGTGGAAATCGAGCTGCGCCATCGTGGCGCGGGCAGCGTCCGCCATCGCCTTGCGGTCGATGACGGGCAGGAAGCCGAAGAGCTTCTTCATCGGTTCGCGCCCGAGGAAGATGTTGGAGCCGATCGTCAGATTGTCGGCGAGCGCCAAATCCTGATAAATCGTCTCTATTCCCTTTTCCCGCGCATCCTGCGGAGAGGAGAAGGTGACCGGCTGCCCCTCAATCAGGATTTCACCGGCCGTTGGCGGATAAACGCCCGAGATTGTCTTGATCATCGTCGTTTTGCCGGCGCCATTGTCGCCTGCCAGCGCTACGACCTCGCCGGGGTGAACAACCATGGAGCAATTGTCCAAGGCCTGCACGGCGCCGAAATAACGCGACAGATTCCGGACTTCGAGAAGAGGCGCTGCGCTATTCATCCTGTTTTGCTCCGCTGAACCGGCGCTGCGCCTGGTCGATGAGCACCGAAATGATGATGACGATACCGACGGCGATGAACTGCCAGAACGGCTCCACATTCATGAAAACCAAACCGTACTGTATGACGGCAATGACCAGCGCCCCCGCAATGGTGCCGATGATCGTGCCCGAACCGCCAAACAGGCTGGCGCCGCCGATGACGACTGCAGCCACGCTGTCGAGCAGCAGCGGTTCGCCGGCCTGGGCCGCACCGGCGGTGAAGCGGGCGGCATAGAGCGCGCCGCCGAGACCCGCGCAGATCGCCGAAAGCATGTAGAGCCGCAAAAGATGGGATTTTATATCGATGCCGGCCCGCCGTGCCGCCTGTGCATTGGCGCCGATCGCATAATTATGCTGGCCGAAACGTGTCTGGCTCAGCAGGTAATGCATGATCACTACGAAGACCAGGGTGACGATGACGAGATAGGGAACACCGTAGAAGCGGCCATTGCCGAGCTCGGCGAAATAGGAGTTCTTGACCGGCACGGTGGTGCCGCCGGCAAGAAGAAACGCGGTCCCGCGCGCAACGCCGAACATGCCGAGCGTGCCGATGAATGGCGGAACCTTAAGACGGGAAATCAGAAGGCCATTGATGCAGCCGGGCACCGTGGCGGCAGCCATTGCGACGAGTATGCCGAAGACCATGGCGATAGGCAGCGGCATGTAAAGGCCGACCATGTTGGTGACATGCGCGGCAACAACAGCAGCGAGACCCATGATGAAGCCCGTCGAAAGGTCGATACCACCGGATATAATGACGAAGGTCTGACCGATGGCGAGCAGAAGCGGTGCCACCGCAAAAACGGCGACCGACTGCCAGTTGAAGGCCGAGCCGACAAAGGTGCCGCCGAAATCGACACGTGCCCAGATCTCGAAAATCACGATCAACGCAGCAAGGAAAAGCCATGCGCGCAACTGTGCGATGCGATTGACGATGGTTTTTGCTTGATCGCCGTGGTCCGCCTCAGGCGCCACGTGTTGGTCCGCCTCGCGGGCCTCGATATTGTCGATGCTCATAAATCAACCCGAACTCGAGCGAGGACGCAAACACACCGCCCCACTGGTCCCTCTACTATGGTCAAGGATGCGCCTCGCCCTTGAGCGAGGCGCAGACATCATCCGATCAGTCGGAGTAGATGAATTTCGCGACGTTCTTGTCGGCGACATTCGACTTGTCGATGACGGTGAAACCGGTGCCGATGGAGGTCGGGATCGAGTTGCCGGTCAGATGGGCGTAAGCTGCCATCACGCCGAAGTAGCCGATTTCCGCCGGATGCTGTGCAATCGCGAGATCAACCAAACCGGAATTGATATTGTCGACGATTGTCGTCGGTGCATCAAAGGCAACGACGCGGATCTTGCCCGTCTGGCCCGCCTGCTGTACCCCGTTTGCGGCGCCCAGAGCGGAAAACAGATTGGCACCGAAAACGCCGTCGAGGTCTGAGTTGCGGGCGTAGACGGCCTGAAGCTGCGACGCGGCCTTGTTGGCATCGTCGTCATTGTACTGTGTTTCCAGGACGGTGATGTTCGGATATTTTTTCATCTCGTCCTTGAAACCCTGCTCGCGCTGGTCCGTCGTCGAGATGCCGGGTTTGACGTTTGAAACGTAGACCTTGCCTTTTTCACCGACAGCCTTTGCAAGCGCCCGCGCCGCTATTGCCCCACCGAGAAGGTTGTCGGAGGCAATGTAAGAAAGCGGAAAATCGGCGTCGCCACTGCCGGTTTGATAGACACCGGTGCCGATGAACGTATCGACGGTGATGACGGGGATACCCGCATCGACGGCTTTCTTCAGCGGCTGGATCAACTGATCTTTATCGGTCGGCGCAATGAGGATGGCATCCGGTTTCTTGGCAATGACGGCATCGAGAACTGGAACCTGTGTGACTGGGTTGAAGTCGGATGCGCCTTGGAACATGAGCTCAGCACCCACCGCCTTCGCGGCGGCTTCGGCGCCTTTGCGCATGGTGATATAAAAGGCATCCGTCGTCAGACCCGGAATGAGGGCAATGGTAAATTTCTTGTCTTGTGCCTTGACGCTTCCGGCGACAGCCGAAACACCGGTGGCAAGCGTCGCCACAGCCGTGGCCTTGAGAAATGAACGGCGCTCCATAATTTCCTCCTCTTGAAACCAGACCTCCCCTGTCCGGCGCAATGGATAATCAGCGGCTTACCGCGGGCCGTCAAGTAATTTTTTTCTGTAAATAATTTCTACTATCCATTTGAAATTCCTAATTAATCAGAGGGATTGGCAAAGCATCGGACTCTGCCGCCGACGAGATGTCGCACGGCGGTTTCAAGTCAGGTCGAGCTTTTGTCGGCCGCCTAGGAGGCGGCTATTTTTCATGTCTGACCAAATACCTTCGAAATCCAGGCAGTGACGTCGTCCATATCCGGTTCCTTCGTTTGGTCGACGATCATCGATGGGCCGCATTGCATGGGTTCGGCGCGATCCGCGAGCGCCACCAGTTCTGGTATGTATTCAGCCCCAGGATGACCAGGCAGCCTGTCTTTCAAGCGACGGCCATACCGGTCCCCGGCCACGGCGCCAGGGACCTTGCACCAAAGTTCTGCGACGCGATCGACGCCAGCTCCTTTGATGTAGGCTTCCAGCACGGTTTTGGGCTGAAAGCCGAACCATGCGTCGATAATAAAGGTGGACCCAGCGGGGGCCTCGCGAATTGCGGACCAAATAGCCTGATAACTTGCCTTCCCCAGTGTCCGATTGAACTCTCGGTCGACGCCGCCAATGTGCTGCAGGAAGGGATCCTTGATGCCATCGAGGGAAAGGACCGGCCATCCGGTGCGCTGCGATAGCAATTTGGCGAGATGGCTTTTGCCCGACGCCGGCACACCGTTGACCAGCACAACATTCTTTTCTGTGCAACCGAAAGTGCCTGAAAACGCCGACAGGCCAGCGCCGATGACACCTGCGTCATCTCGGAGTTTGGCCGGAAGGATCGTCGGGCGAAACCATGGCGCCACGGCCGGAAGATCTGCGAGGGCTTGCACAGCGTCGGAGCCGAGGCCCCCTCCCAATAGGATGACTTCCGGATCCATGGCAGCAGCTATGTTGTCAAGCGCTATACGCAGGGGTGCTGCCCAAGCGTGTAACACCGCCCTGGCCGGCGCATCTCCGTTCTTCGCCATTTCAAAAATGTCGGCAATGGATGCGGCCGACAGCCCAGCTTCGTTTATATGCCGGCGCAGCGCCGTTCCCGAGCTGAAGGTTTCGACGCAACCGCGTCTGCCGCACGCACATTCCGGACCATCCTCTCGAACGCAGATGTGACCGAACTGCCCTGCAGTCCTATGGCCGTGATAGATCCGCCCATCCTGGGCAACCGCGCCACCGATCCCGGTCCCTATCGTCAGCATCGCGACGCTTTGAAAACCCTTGGCAGCGCCGATACTCATTTCGGCTATGAGGGCCATGCCGCAATCATTCTCGATGACGACCCTCTTGCCAAAACTTGTCTCCAACTGATCGACGAGGTCCATGCCGGCCAAATTCAAGATGCCGCCGGACAGGACCGAACGGTTTGTAATGTCGACACGGCCGGGAATGCCGACGCCAAGACTAACGACATCAGCCGTGTCGAGTTGTTTTACCATCGCCTCAACGCGCTCGAAGACCTGCCGCGGGTCGGCCGGTGTCCGCTCCGACAGCTTTTTGAGGATCTCGCCTCGCTTGGAGACGAGAGCTGTGCGAATATTCGTGCCGCCAATGTCGACGCCAATGGCTAATTCAGACATCTGCTTTCTGGCCCTGGTCGGACTTAATGCCTTTGAAATGTGCTGATATCACCGCTTGAATTTCACGTAGCCGCGGAACAGCAACCGTTTCCAACCGGTCCCTCGTGATAGAACGATCGAGGGAGATGCAGTCTTTCCATAAGGATCTACCGGCGATGACGCCGGACGCGCCGTTGCGCATGGCATCCTCCACCTGTTGCAGGAACGTCGAGTGGTCGACACCGGCCGACAGTACCGCCCAAGGCACATCCCCAGCAACCTTTGTGACTTCCGCGCAGGCTTCGGCAGTTCCAGGATAGGGAATCTTTAAAACCTTCGCCCCGCAGTCCAGGCAAATCTTGCTTCCGCCGACGACGAGCGACGGCAACTTCGCCTTATAATCCGCTTCATCTTCGTCATCGAACCTGTATGTCAGGAATTCGACGACCAACAGCAGGTCCTCGCGGGCGAAATCCTCGATGCAGTGGCGCAGGATTTTGATGTTGTGGCTATTCGCGTCATCGCGGTCGGCGCGGAGATAGACCATGATCTTGCCGCCAGTGGCGCCGAGCTGACGGACACGGCGGGCCGAAATGCCGGAAACCAGCTTGGAAAGGCGATATCCTTCTGGCGAGGTGTCCCAACCTGAGGCATCCAGGCCGATCAAAAGTGCGGTATCGCGTCTGATAATCCGGTCGTCGACCAATGCCGGAACAGCACAGATCGGATCGACGAGAACACACGAGGCCTTGCTAGCAAGGAACATGGCGATATCAGCCTTCGTGTCGCCTAGGGTCTTGTCGGAGATAGCAGCTTGTTCCTGTGGATCGCTTGCGAGCAGGCTGCGCATGCCGCCGCGCTGATCGCAGGCGATAACCATCATGGCTCCGTCATGGCCGCAAATCTGCTGGTAACCTCGCATTTCGGCTGTCGTCAATCGCGACATCTAATCCTCCCTTTAGCCCGTCCCCAAACCGGATGCGAAAGCGCGTCCCATCCCAAAATTTGAAGGGATGGCAGCGAAAACATGGAGAGCGCTCATGAGCCTGCATAATCGTTGCGAAACCGGCTATTTTGAGCGATAACACCTCACGCGCCCAATGTGTAACACATTGCAGAAAGGAATTTCAACCTGAATTCGTCTCAGTCCCAGGAGCCTGCAACGAACCGTGCATTGCTGCATACCGTTGCGAAGCTGCATTACCAATCCGATATGTCGCAAGTTGATATTGCTAAAAAGCTTGGATTATCAACGGCTACTGTCTCGCGGCTGCTCCAGAAAGCGCGCTCGGCCGGGATCGTTCGAATTGAGGTGATCGATCTTTCCCCGTCGGAGGATCTGGGTGCGGCGCTTGTTGAAGGCCTGGAGTTACGCAGCGCCGTCGTGATCGAAACGCCATCGTCAAACATCCTCAGCGCGCTTGCCCCACCGGTCGGAACAATGCTGCAGCAGGCTGGATTGCGATCGGGTTCGACGCTTGGTATCGGCTGGGGACGGGCTGTTCGCGAAGTTACCTTTGCAGGCCTGCCACAGTTGCCGGGCATTGCAACCGTTGCCCTCAATGGGGGAATGCAGCAAGCAGCGCCGCATTTCCAAATCAACGAGTTCGTGCGTCAGGCCGCCGAGCAGATGGGCGGAACTCCGCATTTCCTGCACGCCCCTTACATTTCATCTTCGGAGCTGCGCAACGCTTTCCTCGCCGATCCCACGGTTCAGCAGGTAACGTCGCTGTGGAACAAGCTGGATGCCGCGATCGTCGGCGTCGGCCTAACGCACGTTGCCAATCCATCCGAAGCGACGGCAGCCCTTCCCGGAGAAAAGGCGCTCAGCCATGCGGCCGGCGATGTTCTGCGCCACTATGTTACCGAGGCGGGCGAAATTCTTCATTGGGATGGCGAGGAGCGTATGATTGCCGCCAACCCGCAGCAATTGCGGCGTATTCCCTTGTGCATTGCGGTTGCGGCAACACCTGCCAAGGCGCCCGGCATCATCGGCGCTGCGCGGTCGGGCATGATCAACGCTCTGGTGACGGACGCAAATACTGCCCACGCCATTCTCGATCGTCTATCCGCCGCCGACAAAAGTTGAGAACGGTCTTCGGCAACGCCTCGCGCCGCCAGCTTCTTATGGCTTGTATTTACGCGTTAATTTATATGTTTTCGCGTGCAATATTTTTGCGTGACACAAAGCTCAAAAAACCTTGCTTGGAATTTACGTTTACCAGTTGCGCGTCCTTCCACGCAGACGCATCATTGGCGAGTACACTGATTTGAAAATGGTCGATTCTTGATGGAAAAGCTGACGCATAAGACTATGGAGGACTTTGCAAAGTCCTGCGGCGTCTCTCGCCCAACCCTTTCCAAATATTTTGACGATCCGACGAGCGTGAAGCCGGCGACGCGCGCGCAGATCGAAGCCGCGCTTCGTGCGTCGGACTATCAGCCAAATCTTTACGCTCGAAATCTCAATCGAAAGAGGACCCGCAATGTCGGCATTCTCGTTCCGGCCCTCACCGACCCTTTTTACACCGAGATGGTCAACCGGCTGGAATTGCGGCTGCGGGATGAAGGTTATTGGCCGATCGTGATCTCCTCGCACGGCCTGCCGGAACTGGAGGTCGAGGCCGTCAGCACCATGCTGTCATTGAAGGTGGCAGGTGCGATCGCCGCCCCGCTCGGGCAGAAATCCGATCCGCGCGCCTTTGAAAAACTCACACAGAATGTTCCCCTCGTCTATTTCGATACCTACATCGAGGGGAACACGCCATTCATCGGCAACAATAATTACCAGAGCGTCTCGACCATCGTGGAATATCTCTGCCGATCAGGAGAGGCGCCGGTCTATTTCGACATTCCCCACGTCAATCATAACTCCCCGGAGAGGTTGGCGAGTTATATCGCCACGATGGAGGCTTCTGGCCATGCGCCCAAGGTAATCAAGTCCATTGCCGCCTATACATGGGATTTCGAGCGCGTCGGCTACGAGCAAATGGACGCGATGCTCAAAGCGGGGAAGCCGTCATTCAAGACTATCCTCTGCGCCAATGACCGACTTGCCTTCGGCGTGATGGCTGCCGCTTTTGCCCATGGGCTGAAGGTCGGACGCAAGAACGGCGACGATCTGCGCATAGCGGCTCATGACGACCATCCATTGAGCCGCTACACCTGTCCGCCGCTGACGACGATGGCGCAGGATTTTGCGTCCATGACGGCACGCAGCGTCGACACGCTGCTGAAGGTTCTCGGAGATACAGACGCGCCGGTTCAGACGATCGCAGACAAAGTCTCGCTGGACGGGATGCTGGTCATGCGGCAATCGGCGTGAAGCGGCCCGTCTCTAATCGGGACTCCCTTCAAAGCTCCGCCACACCGTAACCGCCTCCTCCACCGCCTGCCGCGCGGCGGATATGAATCTTCCCATCGACACAAAACCATGTATCTGGTCCGGCCAAAGGCGCGCCACGACCCGAACCCCACCCGCCTGCAGCCGCCGCGCATAGGCGGTGCCTTCGTCGACGAGGATGTCGTGTCCGGCCGTGGCAATGAATGCCGGCGCTACCGCGGCAACAGTTTCAGCCAGCAAGGGTGAGACCCTCCAATCCGCGACATCGGCTGGCGTGCGGACGTAATGGTCGCGAAACCATTTCATCGTCGCCGCTGTCAAACCGAAGCCTTCGGCGTAGCGGCGATAGCTGTCGGCCGTCTGGCTGGCATCCGTATTGGGATAGAAGAGCAGTTGCGCAGCAATTGGCGGGGCATCGCCTGAACGCGCCATCAAAGCCAGCACAGCCGCAAGATTACCGCCTGCGCTGTCGCCGACAACCGCGATGCGTTTGGGATCGATGCCGAGATCCGCGGCAGCCTCGGCCATGAATTCCAGCGCCGCGGCGCAATCCATCAGTCCGGCGGGAAACTTGTGCTCCGGTGCCAGACGATAGTCCGGACAGACCACGGTGCATTTGGCGAGGTTGGCGAACCATCGGCAAATCTCGTCATGCGAGTCGAGATTGCCGATCACCCAGCCGCCGCCATGAAGGTAGAGAAGACCCGGACCATTCTTGGAAAGGGATCCGATGCCGCGGTAGATGCGCACGGTGATCGGACCGTTCGGGCCGGTCATCTGGCGATCTTCTACGGAAGCAACCGCCTCCCGCGCGCCCTGAAGCGCCGGGCTGCCGGCACTATAGGCAATGCGGGCCTCCACGGGTGTGCCGTCTTCAAGCGGCCGAGCCTTCACCGCCCTACTGATATCGAGAACGAATTGCGCACCTTCGTCGAGATATTCTGTCACACCACACCTCCGTCCGCCGATCAGGCGAGAAAACTGCGCGCTTCTTCTTCGCCAAGAAGAGGCGGCCGCGTCAAGCTGCCGCCGACGCTGACCGACTGCCCGCTTTGGCCGGAGGCGAGAATAGCCTCCATGATCTCAAGCACATGGAGAGCCAGTTCCCCGGATGCGCGCGGCGGCCTGTTTTCCGCAAGTGCGCGTGCCAAGTCGGCAACGCCGAGCATGCGGTAATTTGCCCGGTCCGGCGCGGCAAACGGCCAGTTTCGTTCGCCGTAAGGTTCGCCATCGCTTTCGAAATTGCGCCACTCGGCCCCTCGCTCCGACAGAGAGACCGTGCCGCCGAACGTATCTGGATCGGGCAGGCGCAGCGAGCCTTCGGTGCCGTGCAACTCGATCGGATGGTTGGAATGGCGAAAGACATCCCAGGATGCGCCGAAGTTGACGGTCGCGCCGGATTGAAATTCGAGCAGCGACAGAACGTTGGTCGGCGTGCCGACCTTGAACCGCGTATTGTGGAAAGGACCTTCCGCGGTTATGAGGCGTTCGTCCTGGCCTTTCGTTGCCATCGCCATGACGCGCACCACAGGTCCGAGCAAATTCACCATCATGGTCAGGTAATAGGGTCCCATGTCGAAAACCGGACCGCCGCCGGGCTGATAGTAAAATTGCGGATTGGGGTGCCAGTGCTCCATGCCGCGTCCCATCATGAAAGCGGTGCCGGTGACGGGGCGGCCTATCGCACCCTCCTCCATCAGGCGGCGCGCCCGCCGGCCTGCCGCGCCTAGGAAGGTATCGGGCGCTGAGCCGAGCAGCAACCCCCGGCTCTTCGCCTCGCCCACCAAAACCCGACCCTCGGCAGCCGATGTTGTCAGCGGCTTTTCCGTGAAGACGTGCTTGCCGGCGGACAACGCCGACATGGTGACGTCGAAATGCACCGCAGGCACAGTCAGGTTGAGAACGAGATCGACCTCGGGATCTACAAGTAGCTGATCGACGCTTACGCTGCGAATGCCGAATTCCCGTGCGCGAAGAGCCGCAGCGTCAGCCGATATATCGGCGCAGGCCCGCAGTTCAATACCGGCAAACAGCGCGGCATTGCGGAGATAGGTCATCGATATGTTGCCACAACCGATGACCCCAACACCAAGTTTTTCCATCA
Organism: Rhizobium sp. BR 362; assembly: GCF_036528765.1. Classification (NCBI taxonomy): domain Bacteria; kingdom Pseudomonadati; phylum Pseudomonadota; class Alphaproteobacteria; order Hyphomicrobiales; family Rhizobiaceae; genus Rhizobium; species Rhizobium sp. BR 362. The sequence continues at coordinate 62,688 of NZ_JARWGH010000015.1, forward strand.
TTTTTCCGCTCATTTTTTAAGAATCCTCCCTGAACCGGACAACCGATATGCCCCAATGGGCGAACCGACCCAATGCAGCCGAAAGTGATTTAAAGCATCTTATTTCTTGACGCGCGATAAATTTTTATCAAACATACGCCAATGCTGGCGCGGAGAATTTCGGAGGACGCCAGTTTTTCCTGGGAGGGAAACATGAGCGATTTTAAGAAAGCGCCGGCCGCTTTGAATGTGGCCGAAGGTTCCGTAATGCTCGACCGTCGCCAGTTGCTGCTCGGAGCCGCGGGCGCGGCTACCCTCGGTGTCGCATCAAGTCTTGGAATGCGCACTGCGCGAGCCGCCGATCGCACCGAGATCAGCTTTGCCAGCGCAAGTTTCTTCGGCAAGGAAGGTATCGGCGATCTCGTCAAGGCCTATAATGAGTCGCAAGACCGCATCAGGGTCAAATTCATCGAACTCCCACCGCCGAGTTCGTCGACCGAGGTCTATCAGGGCCTGATCCAGCAATTGGCCCGCCGCAATGGAACGCCCGACGTCTTCAGCCAGGACGTGATCTGGATCGCCGGCTTTGCCGCAGCAGGCTGGGCGTTGCCGCTCGATGAATATTTCCCGAAGGACAAGCGCGGCGATTACTTTCCCGGAACCGTTGCTGCCTGCACGTACAATGAAAAGCTGACTGCACTTCCATGGTTTGTCGATTCCGGCATGTTCTACTATCGCAAGGACCTCGTGGATAAGCATGGCGGCAAGGTTCCAGAAACCTGGGACGACATGGCAACCATGGCGGCCGCTGCCCAGAAGGCTGGCGATGCCAAGTTCGGCTATCTCTGGCAAGGTAAGCAGGCAGAGGTCCTCATCTGCGATGCTGTTGAGGTCATCACCTCGAATGGCGGCTCCATCCTGGCAGCCGACGGCAAATCGTCTGTAATCGGCGAGAAGGCCGCGGTCGAGGCGATCCAGTTCCTTTACGACACGATCAACAAGACGGAGATCAGCCCGCAGAACGTTCTTTCGTGGGATGAAGAGCCTTCCCGGCAGCCCTTCACCTCGGGCGAAGCGATGTTCATGCGCAACTGGTCCTACGTCTATCCGATCGCGCAGGACCCGAAAGCCTCGCATGTCGTCGACAAGGTCGCCGTTGCGCCGCTGCCCCATTTCGCCGGCAGCAAAAGTGCGGCGTGCCTCGGCGGTTATCAGCTTGGCGTCAACGCCAACTCCAAGAAGCGGGAAGCGGCGATCGAGTTCCTGACCTGGATGTCATCTCCGGAAACGCAGACCCGTCTTGCCCTAAATTTCGGCCTCGCGCCCTCGCGCCCCGCAATCTTCGAAAATGCGAAGCTGAAGGCCGAGCAGCCGTTCATGGCAAGCCTTCAAAACGTCTTCACCGGAGCCACGCCCCGGCCGATCACTCCGCAATATGCCAAGGTGACGCTGGCGCTGCAGTCCAGCATTTCCAAGGCTCTGGTCAGCGGCAATGTCCAGGCTGAGCTCAAGGCTGCCGCCGATCAGATCAACAAAATCGTTGCCTGATATGGCCACTACATTGACGGCCCCCGCCGACAGCAGGATGCAAAGGTCAATGGGGGCGCTTCCGAGCGCCCTCTGGCCTTGGCTCCTGCTGTTGCCGGCCTTCATGTCGCTCGGATCGGTTTCCTTCTATCCGATCATCAATGGTGTCTATCTTTCCTTTACCAACCGTTCCCTGATTACGCAGGACAATGATTTCGTCGGCTTTGCCAACTATCTGCAATTATTGGCGGACCCGCCGTTTTGGAATGCCTGGTGGCATACGATCTGGTTCACCGCCGCCTCGACGGGGCTCGAGACGCTGATCGGCCTGGCTATGGCACTGATCCTTTGCGAGCATTTCAGCGGCCGCGGTATCGTCCGCGCGGCGATGCTCGTTCCCTGGGCTATGCCAACCGTCGTCACCTCGAAAATGTTCGGATGGCTGTTCGACGGACAGCACGGCATCATCAATTTCATCCTGCTCCACCTCGGTTTGATCGATCAGAATGTGAACTGGTATGGCGCACCCGAAACCGCCCTGACGACGATTATCCTTGCCGATGTCTGGAAAACGACGCCGTTCATGGCATTGCTCCTGCTAACCGGCCTTCAGACCGTTCCGAAATCGTTGATCGAGGCCGCCCGTATGGACGGCGCCGGGGCCTGGACGATCTTCTGGAATATCCGGCTGCCGCTGCTGCTGCCGACCCTGCTGATCGCCGGTCTTTTCAGGGCGCTGGATGCATTTCGCGTTTTCGATCTGGTCTATGTGCTGACAGGCGGCGGTCCGGCCGATTCCACGGAAACGCTTTCGACGCTCTCCTATAAAGTGCTCTTCTCGACACTGCAGTTCGGCTACGGTTCGGCCGTTTCGACCGCAATGTTCATCACCGAAGGCGTGATTGCGCTGGTGTTCTGTCTCTTCCTCGTCAGGCAGCTAAGGAAGACGACATGAACGGCAGTCGCTCCATCGTTCAGAGTGTCACGATCTATGTTGGCGCACTTCTCATCCTCGTCTGGTCCGCGGGCCCGTTCCTGTGGCAGTTCTCCACGTCGTTCCAACTTGACAAGGCACTGACAGAAGGGACGCCGTCGCTCATCCCGCATCCCTTCACGCTGGAGCATTATTACAATGCCTTCGTGGAAAAGGGCCTGCACCATTATGTCTTGAACTCGCTTATCGTATCGCTCGCGACCACGGCTCTCTGCCTGATCGTCGGTTCGCTTGCCGCCTTTGCGCTGTCCCGTCTCGATGTGAAGGGGCGATTTGGAATTCTCATGGTCATCCTGTCGGTCTCGATGTTTCCGCAGATCGCGCTTGTTGGACCGCTCTATCTGATCGCGTCCGATCTTGGCCTTCTGGATACTTATCGAGCCCTGATAATCACCTATCTGGCGCTTGGGCTGCCGCTCGTGACCTGGGTTCTGTTCGGCTATTTCGAAACGCTGCCACGGGAGATCGACGAAGCCGCGCGCATGGATGGCGTGGGGGTGATCGGCCTGCTTTGGCATATCATCCTGCCGATGTCCCTTCCAAGCCTCGTGACCACGGGCCTGCTTGCGTTCATCACCGCCTGGAACGAGTTTCTGTTCGCGCTCGCCTTCACTTCGGACAGCGACAGCCAGACCATTCCGGTGGGCATCGCCAATTTCACCAACCAATACTACGTGCCCTGGGGAGACATCGCCGCCGCGTCAGCGGTCGTCACCGTGCCACTGATTGTTTTGGTCCTCTTCTTCCAACGGCACATTATCGAAGGCCTGACGCAGGGTGGAATCAAGGAATAATGACATGACCAAGGATTTGAAGGTCGGCTGCCAGACGTTCACATGGGAAATGCTCGGCGACGCTTGGACCGGAACGCCGGACGACCTGCTCTCGGCGATTTCGGCCGGCGGTTACTCGGGCATCGAAATTACCAACACGATGATCGGCTATTACGGTACAAAGCCCGGCGAATTCGCCAGGGCTCTGGAGGATAAGGGGCTGCAGCTCATATCCTTCGCCTTCGGCTCAAAAAGCGGCTTCACCGTTGCCGACGCGGTGGAAAAAGATTTGGCGACAGCGCAGCGCTGGATCGATTATGCCGCACAATTTCCGGGCGCGCTCATCTCTATCGGCTCGGCCACCATCGTCTCCGAAGGGCCACGCGACGACAAGTTCGCCATCGCCGCCGAATTCTACAATCGCGCCGGCGCGCTCGGCAAGGCATCCGGCGTCGAGGTCGCCGTTCATCCGAGTTCGCATCACAACACCTTGCTGTTCAACCGAGCCGACTACGATCAGATCTTCGCATTGCTCGATCCCACACTGGTCGGCTGGGTTCCCGACACCGGCCATATCCTGCGTGGACATGACGATATCCTCGACACGATGCGCACCTACCGGGATCGCATTCGCTATCTGCACCTGAAAGACGTCGACGCACACGGCCGATGGGCAATGCTCGGCAAAGGCGTTCTCGATACGGCCGCAGTGATCGACCTCGTTTCACAGGCACCGCGCTTCATCGGATGGCTGGTGTTAGAAGAGGAATCCGAGACGGCCGCGGCTGACCCTGCCGCAGCCGTAAAGGCGAACCGCAAAACGATGCGCAGCTACGGCGCTTAAGGAAGAACATCATGATTGAGAAGGAAAATCGTCGTCTTCGCGTGGGGGTCCTCGGCTGCGGCCCGATTGCCCAGTTTGCGCATCTGGAATCCTGCGTGAAGGCTCGAAATGCCGATCTCTACGCAATCTGTGACGCGGCGCCCGATCTGCTTGCGCGTATGGGAGCGACCTACGAGCCGCAGAAGATGTTTGGCGACTACGACCAGATGCTGGCCGACCCCGATCTGGAAGCGGTCATAGTCGCCACCTCGGACGCCTATCATGTGCCGATGTCCATCAGGGCGCTTGAAGCCGGCAAGCATGTGCTCTGCGAAAAGCCGATCGGCGTTTCGGTCGAGGAAGGGGAGCAGCTTACCGAGGCCGTCAGGCGCTCCGGCAAAATCCTGCAGGTCGGGCACATGAAGCGTTTCGATCCAGCGCTTCAGGCCGCGCGCAACTTCGTTCACAATGACATCGGCCAGATCTTCGCGCTGAAGGCGTGGTATTGCGATTCCACCCACCGCTACACCAACACCGATGCCGTGCAGCCACTGCCGGTTACCAGCAAACTTGCGCGAAAACCGGCCGGCAATCCGAAAGCCGATCTCCGGCAATATTTCATGCTGGCGCATGGTTCGCATCTGGTCGACACCGCCCGCTTCTTCTGCGGCGATATCGTCGCCGTGCGCGCCCGCCTTCTCGAGCGTGCAGGCGCCTATTGCTGGTTCGTGGAAACCGAATTCGCCAATGGCGCCCTCGGTCATCTCGACCTAACGGTCGCCGTCCGCATGGATTGGCACGAGGGTTTCCAGCTTTACGGCGAAAACGGCTCCGTTCTCGCAAAGACCTTTAATCCCTGGTACTTCCGCTCCAGCGAAGTCGAAATCTTTCATGAGAAAGATGCAACGAGCAGGAAACCTCTCGGTGCCGATGGGCATTTTTTCCGCCGTCAGCTCGAAGGCCTTGCCGATACAGCGCTGAAGGGCGCGCCAATGCGCGGCGCCGATGTCGAGGACGGTATCGCCTCCATCCGCGCAATGGTGGCGATCGCACGGTCCGTGGAGACTGGCGAGCGCGTCGAACTCGCGACCGTGACGGGAGCCGTCTGATGCAGGTCGGGATATTCGCCAAGACGTTTCCAGGAACCGATCCTTTGAACGTGCTGTCGGCGGCGCGCCACAGCGGCTATGCCTGCACGCAGTTCAATTTCGCCTGCTGCGGGCTGCCTCCCATGCCGGATGCCGTGCCCGAAGCCGCCATGACGGCGATCCGCGCGGCGGTCCACGCAACGGGCGTGTCCCTTGCCGCCTTGTCCGGAACCTACAATATGGCCCACCCTGACATGACGGTGCGGCAAAGAGGTCTCCGCCAACTCGCGGTCATCATCGAGATGGCGGAGGCACTTTCCATCCCGATCGTCACGCTCTGCACCGGCACGCGCCATCCCAGTGATCAATGGGCGCATCATCCTGACAACGCTGATCCCTCCGCCTGGGCCGACATGGCGGCAGAGATGTCGAAAGCGCTGGCGCTGGCAGAGGACCATGGCGTCGATCTCGGCATCGAGCCGGAGCAGGCGAATATCGTGCGATCGGCTTCAGACGCCAAGCGGCTGATCGAAGAGATGGGATCGAGAAGGCTGCGCATCGTCCTTGATCCGGCCAATCTTTTCGAAAGCACAACGCCGCTTGAAGCCCGCGCCATTGTCGAACGCGCGGTCGAGACCGCAGCCGGGCACATCGCCATGGCACATGCCAAGGATCGTTATGCCGACGGACGCTTTGCTACCGCCGGCCAAGGTATCGTCGATTTTCCCGATTTTGTCGCACGGTTGAAAGTTGTCGGTTTCGATGGTCCGCTCGTCACGCACGGACTTTCGGCAGCCGAAGCCCCCAGCGTCGCTGCCTTTCTCAGGGAATTGGTCTGATGGACGGAAGCGCGGCGTTCATGCGTGATGATGCCAGCCTTTCCGTTTTCGACAGCGGGCGAGGGTTGCCGGTCCTCTTTCAGCACGGCCTCGGCGGCGATGAAGCGCAGGTCGCGCAAACCTTTCCAAAGGGACAGGCGCGGCGCATCACGATCGAGTGCCGCGGACATGGTGCTTCGTCGCTCGGCGACATCAGGCCCTTTTCACTTCGGATATTTGCCGAGGATGTGCTGGCCGCCGCGACAGATCGCGGATTCGAACGCTTCGTTGCCGGCGGTATTTCCATGGGGGCAGCAATTGCCCTCTACCTCGCTCACCACTACCCGGAGCGCGTCGCAGCGCTCGTTCTCGTCCGTCCCGCCTGGGCCTTTGCCGCCGCGCCGGCCAATCTGGAGCCGGTCCGCCTTGTTGCGGCTTTGCTCCGATCGCATCCGATCGAGGAAGCCCGGGAGCGCTTCGCCGGTTCCGACATCGGCATGCACATACGCGCGAACGCACCCGACAACTTCGCCTCACTGCTCAGCTATTTCGACCGGCCGAATGCGGTCGATTTTGCATCCGTGCTGGCCGATATCGCGGCTGACGGTACGGGGGTGACACCGGAGAAGGTTGCTGCCCTCGCAGTCCCTACCCTCCTTATCGGCAACGAACAGGACGCGATCCATCCGCTGGCCTGTGCGCAGACTCTTGCCAATACCATTACCGAGGCGAGCCTTGTCGAAGTTACTCCCAAGGCGGCCGACAAGGCGCGGCATTTCGCCGAAGTTCAAGATGCCATCGCTACCTTTCTCGCATCCAAGACGATCCGGAGCCTTTTCCCATCATGACACTCAAGACCCTCTCAGGCCCGGCGGCCATCGCAGCGCTTCCCCGAAACCGGCTGCTCGGCGAATTCTCGCTGTGGTCGGCCGATCTTGCCAACATGGAAGCAGATCTTAAGCGCATAGAACCCTATGCCGACCTGCATCACATCGACGTCGCCGATGCGCGCTTTACGCCGGGATTCCTTTTCTTTCCGGATTTCGTCGCGCGCATCGCAAAGGCAACCGCTAGGCCGATCCATGTTCATCTGATGGTCGAGGCGGAAATCGTCGAAGAGCAAACGCGTCAGTTCATCGAAGCGGGTGCGGATCTCATCAGCGTTCACGCCGAAAACGGCGAAGCGGGTTTGCGCGCCATTGCGCTGGCAAAGGAGCTCGGCGCCGAAGCCGGCGTCGTCCTGCGATTGGAGACCCCCGTTACAGCCGTGCGGCCGTTCATCGACCATGTCGCCTTTGTCACCCTGCTTGGCACATCGATCGGCGTCAAAGGGCAAAGCCTTTCCGAAAAGGCCTGCGATCGTCTGCTCGAAGCGCGCTCGCTGCTGAAACAATCCGGCCGGGAGGATCAGGTGATCCTGGCGGCCGATGGCGGCATTCGCGAGCAGACCGTGCCGCTGTTGCGCGCGGCCGGAGCACAAACAGTCGTGCTCGGATCGCTGGCCTTCGGCGACAAGAACCTGGCCGAGCGGATGGCTTGGCTCCATGGATTGGAGAGCCGGCTTTCGTGAAAAAAGTTGCCCTCGCATTCGATCTCGGTGGGACGGAGCTCCGCGCTGCGCTGGTGGACAGTGAGGGAAGCCTCCTGTCATTTTCCGCCGTACCGACCTATGCGGCGGGAGGACCGGCTGCGGTGATCCAGCAGATCGAGTTGCTGGCGGCCGCCGCGCTAGCGGAAATGCCCGATCTCACTCCGGTCGGGATCGGGATCGGCGCCCCCGGCCCGCTCGATCCGGAGGCCGGTATCGTCATTGCCCCGCCCACCCTTGCCGGATGGCACGAGGTGCCGCTTGCCGACATTCTTTCCAGCCGGTTCGAACTGCCGGTGCGGCTTGAAAACGACGCCAACGCGGCGGCACTTGGCGAATGGCGGTACGGCGCCGGCCGCGGCGCGCGATCGATGGTCTTCGTCACCGTATCGACCGGCATTGGCGGCGGCGTGATCGCCGATGGGCGGACCTTGCATGGCAGGCGCGGCCTGGCTGCGGAAATCGGTCACATGACGATCACGAGCGAAGGCGAGCGATGCTTTTGCGGTGCGATCGGTTGTTTCGAAGCTGTTGCCTCCGGAACAGCCCTTGGCAGGCGGGCAACGGCGCGGACCCGGCAATCCGACGGCTCAATGCTGCGAAGCCTATCGGCCGATGGCGAAGTGACCGGGCGACACGTTGTCGATGCCGCGCGAAATGGCGACGCGCTGGCGCTGGAACTGCTGAACGCGGAGGCTCGCTGGCTGGGGATCGGCTTCACCAATTTGCTTCACCTCTACTCCCCGGACATTCTGGTGATGGGCGGCGGCATATCTCACGGCTTCTACCTTTTGCACGACACCATTATGGCGACGGTCCGCGAGCGCGCCATGCCGGCCTATCGCGACGTACCGACCGTTCCAGCGCAACTCGGGCGTCACGCAGGCCTGATTGGCGCGGCCAGCCTTATCCTCGGAGACGAGACGTCTCATCCTTTGGAAACGCCCCTATAGATGATGCGCCCGTGCAGGACTTTCTCCGGCCGGAGGGAGTCGATATCAGGGTGCGATTCCGGCTATACAACTAACATGTTAGCCTGTATATACTGACAGCTCATCTGGAGGAACGGAACTTGTCTCGGAAATTCGGTCTGTCAGTCGCGCTTACGACGCCCTTCGATACCAGCGGCGATATCGCGATCGGCCCAATGATCAAACAGGCAGAGCTATGCCTTGCGTCTGGATGCTCGAGCGTCACGCTTTTCGGCACCACCGGCGAGGGCTCCTCCATCGGAACGCAGGAGCGTGAAGAGGTGCTCGGCGCTTTCCTGGAAGTAGGGATAACGCCGAGGCAGATCATCGTGGGCGTGATGGCGGATTCCGTCGAAGATGCCGCCGCACAAGCGGGATCGGCGCTGACGAAAGGCGTTCGCAATATCCTGCTTGCACCGCCTTTCTATTTCAAGAACGTCAGCGACGAAGGACTGTTTGCCTGGTTCTCCGCCGTATTCGCCCGGCTGGCGGATAAAGCGCGTGATATCATCGTCTATAATATTCCTTCGATTACCATGGTGCCGCTCTCCGTAGCGCTGATTAGCAGGCTACGCAGCGCCTTTCCCGGCATCGTCATCGGCGTTAAGGACTCCTCGGGCGATTGGCCATATACGGAGGCGCTGTTGAAGGCGCATGGCGATCTCATCATCCTGATCGGCGACGAACGCCATCTCGCCAGGGGCGTCCGCTTGGGCGGTCAGGGGGCGATTTCCGGCATGGCAAATTTCGTGCCCAACGAGGTCCGGCTGATGGCGGAAGAGGGAAAGGATGATCCGCGCGTCGTGGATTTTGTTCCGGAATTGCTGAAATTCCCGGTGACTGCGGCCGTCAAAGTCATGGTAGCACACGTCTCCGGGGATGAAATCTGGCTTGCGGTTCGCCCGCCGCTCGTTTCAATATCCGGCGAGGGGCAGACTCATCTTGCCGGCGCCTTTAATGCACTTTTCAGATCCAAGGCGGCTTAAGCGAACCGGAGAGGTACGGATGGACGGTGTGAACGAGCAGCCGACATTACGGGAAAAAGCCTATGCAAGCTTTACCCATCATCTGCTTGCTCGCGATGTACGGCCCGGCGAGTTCGTCTCGCAGCGCAGGCTTGTGGAGCTCACCGGCCTGCCGCTTGGCGCCATCCGTGAACTCATTCCCCGGCTCGAAGCCGAGGGCTTGATCAAGACCGTGCCGCAGCGCGGACTCCAGATTGCCCATATCGATCTCAATCTGATCCGCGAGGCGTTTCAGCTCCGCATCTTTCTGGAAAAGGAAGCCGTTGCACTCTTCACCCATACGGCTTCGGACGAAACGATCGCTAAACTCTTGAAGCAGCATCGCGATATCGCCGCAGCCATCCAGGCGGGCGATGGCTCTCAGGAGCTTGAGGTCCATGCGCAATCGGTGGACTGGGGCATGCACGATGCCTTCATCGACGCGCTCGGCAACACGATTATTTCGAACGCCTATCGCGTCAATTCGATCAAGATGCGGCTGATCAGCCAGGACCGCTTTCGGATCAACGGACATGTCGGGCCCGTCATGAACGAGCACCTGCAAGTACTTGAGGCGATTGAAAGACGATCCGCGGAGGATGCAGTCGCATCTCTCGTTTCGCACATCAACGGGGCAAGGGATCGTGCATTGAAGATTTGAATGAAACAGGCCGCAAATGAGGAGATTTCGGCCAAAGGAGGAGGATCAGCATGTCATCGTCATTCATCAATCCCACACGCCGCCACTTTATGGCGGGAACGGCAGCCTTGGGCGCGGCAAGCATGCTCGGCGTGCGCACGGCATCGGCAGCGGTGGACTGGAAGCGGTTTTCAGGAACAACGCTGGAAGTCAACCTCGTCAAAAGCCCGCGCAGCGAAACCATCCTCAAATATCTCAGCGAGTTCGAGGCGCTGACAGGCATCAAGGTGAATGCCGAGGCGACGCCCGAACAGCAGCAGCGCCAGAAGACGACAATCGAGCTCAGCTCCGGAAAACCGAGCTTCGACGTCGTGCATCTGAGCTACCACGTGCAGAAGCGCCAGTTCGAAAAGGGCGGCTGGCTCGCCGACATCAGCGGCTTCCTGAAGGATCCGTCCTTGACGGACCCGTCGCTGGTCGAAAGCGATTTTGCCGAGGCAGGCCTAAAGTTCGCCAAGGATTCCAATGGTGTCCTGCGCTCCCTGCCCTTCTCGGTGGATTACTGGATCGTCTATTGGAACAAGGCCCTCTTCGAAAAGAAGGGCCTCACATACCCGCAGACCTTCGAAGAAATGGCCAATGCCGCCGAAGCGCTCACGGACAAGTCGACCAACACCTACGGCTTCGTTGCCCGCGGCCTCAAGAACGCCAACACGCCGGTCTGGACAGCCTTCATGCTGGGCTACGGCATGACGCCGCTTTCGCCGGACGGCAAATTGCGCACCACGTCGCCGGAGGCGATCGAGGCTGCCAAGCTCTATCAGCGCCTAATGACCAAAGCTGCACCTCCAGGCGTCTCCGGTTTCAACTGGGCCGAGTCTCAGTCTGCCTTCCTACAAGGCAAGATCGGCATGTGGTTCGACGGCGTCGGCTTTGCACCGCCGATCGAAAATCCGGAAAAATCCCGCGTCGTCGGTCAAGTCGGTTATAGCGTCATTCCCAAGGGCCCCGCCGCACAGGCGGCCGCCACCTTCGGCGACGGTATCGGCGTGACGGCGGCGAGCCAGAAGAAGGAAGCGGCCTATCTCTTCTGCCAATGGGTCGTCTCGCACGACATGGGTGCACGGCTGCTGCAGGCTGGCGCCGGCGTGCCGTTCCGCCAGTCCGTTCTCGAGGATCAGAAGGTCCGTCAAGGCGTCAAGATGCCTGGGGCCTGGCTCGACGCCGTGGTCGGCTCCGGCAAGGTCTCCGCGCTCGGCCTCCCGGTCATCATACCGGTCACCGAGTTCCGCGACATCTACGGCGTGGCGCTCACCAACATGATCGGCGGGGCAGACCCGGAAAGCGAACTGAAAACTGCAACCGCACAGTTCGAGCCGGTGCTGGCCCGAAGTGAGGGGTAATGGCATCCGTGCACATCGAAGATACTTCGGCGACCACCCCCAAGGCGAAGAGCAAGCCGAAAAATCGGCTTGCTCCCAACTATTGGCCCTTCGTCATTCCGGCCCTGGTGGTCATTGCCGCGGTCATCGTTTTTCCGTGGGTCTTCACCCTATGGATGAGCATCAATAGCTGGACGCTAGGGCAATCCCAAAGCTTTGCGGGCTTTGCCAATTACGTCCGCCTGGCAACCGACGCCCGCTTCTGGGAGGCGCTGTGGCACACGGTGCTCTATACCGGGCTTTCCGTCATCGCGCCGGTGTTCTTGGGCACACTTGCCGCTTTGATATTCGATGCGCAGTTTCCTCTCCGCGGCTTTCTGCGCGGCATTTTCGTCATGCCGATGATGGCGACGCCTGTCGCTATCGCGCTCGTCTGGACCATGATGTTCCATCCGCAGCTCGGCGTGCTGAACTATCTTTTGTCCTTCGTCGGCATCGGTCCGCAGGAATGGATCTACAATCAATTCAGCGTCATTCCGTCGCTGGTTCTGGTCGAGACCTGGCAGTGGACGCCGCTTGTCATGTTGATCGTGCTCGGCGGCCTCGCAGCGGTTCCGCGCGAACCTTACGAGAGCGCTGAGATCGACGGTGCAAATGCATGGCAGAAGTTTCGCTATCTTACGCTGCCGATGATCGCGCCCTTCCTGATGATCGCCGTTATCATTCGCAGCATCGATGCGGTCAAAAGCTTCGACATCATCTATGCGATGACGCAGGGAGGGCCGGGCACTGCCTCCGAGACGATCAACATCTATCTCTACAACACCGCCTTTGCCTACTACGACATCGGCTACGGCTCGGCCATGGCGGTCATCTTCTTCATCCTCATCGTCGTGCTCTCCTTCGTCCTGCTGATGGCGAGACAGCGCGCGAACTGGTCGGATAGGTAGACACTTCGATGAAACGCAAGACGCTCGACCGGATCGGTCTCTTCTTCGTGGCGCTGGTGATGGTGTCGCCCGTCATCCTATTCTTCCTGTGGATGATCTCGCTCTCGTTGAAATACGAGATCGATAATGGCGCCTATCCGCCGATCTTCATTCCAGAGCGCTTTGCCTGGTCGAACTACGTCAAGGTTTTCGAGGAGAACAATTTCTTCCTCTATTTCTGGAACTCCATTCTGGTGACCGGCGCCGCGACCTTGCTCGCGCTACTGATCGGCGTTCCCGCCGGCTACGGCATTGCGCGCCTCAAGGCGGAAAAATCGGCGATCGTCATCATGATCGCGCGAATGACGCCCGGCCTTTCCTTCCTTATTCCGCTGTTTCTGCTCTTCCAGTGGCTGAACCTCTTGGGAACGCTTTGGCCGCAGATCATCATTCATCTGGTCGTGACGGTCCCGATCGTCGTCTGGATCATGATCGGTTATTTCGAAACAACGCCAATGGAGCTCGAGGAAGCGGCCGCCATCGACGGCGCAACCCCGTGGCAGATCTTTCGGCTTGTCGCCCTGCCGATCGCCAAGCCGGGAATCGTCGTCGCCTTCATCCTCTCGGTCATCTTCTCGTGGAACAACTTCGTCTTCGGCATCGTGCTCGCCAGCCGCGAGACGCGCACCTTGCCGGTCGCCGTCTACAACATGCTGTCGTTCGAGCAGGTAAGCTGGGGGCCGCTTGCCGCGGCGGCTCTAATCGTGACGCTGCCGGTGCTGGTGCTGACGATATTTGCGCAGAAGCAGATCGTTGCCGGCCTGACCGCCGGCGCCGTCAAGGGCGGTTGATGGCGAATAGCTTCGATGAAGCTCAGATTAACGCCACCGTCAGGTGTCGTTCATTCCCCCGGAGTTATCTTTGAACCAACGTCGCTAAGGGACGTTGTCACATAGTAAAAGTAACCGGAGGAAACTCATGAACAGGTTCTTCATCGCGTCTGCAATCGCCCTCGCTTCCCTTGCAGCCACAACTCTCCCATCGCAAGCTGCTTCGGTAGTCGTGACGACGGATGGCGGCGGTCCTTATTATCATCATCGCCATCATTACCAAGACCGCGATGACTGGTATTATCGTCATCATCGCCACCACTGCTTTACAAGGGTGGAAAAGGGATGGCACCACGGTCACCGAGTTGTAACAAAAGAGCGAGTCTGCCGCTAATCGCATTGTGTCAGGCCCGACCTAGTGCCGGGCCTGACGTGAAGCCTGTCTGAGCTTTTAAATGCCGCCGATGATGCGTCAGTAGTCCCAGAAGGCTGGTACCCAGCGAAAATGATCGCCATCAATCGCGACCCGTCCGACCGAGGGGAACGGCAGGTGGGTGGCGACGAGTTGTTCGCCGGTCGTCGCCAGCTCCCTCAAAAGACGGACCCGAACGCGGGCGGCCTCTTCGGGGTCGTGTTCGAAGCCATTGTACCAATCGGGGTGCTCGAACCCGACCGCGAACACGGCATCACCGGCAAACATCAGCCGATCGCCGCCGGATGTCACTCGGATCACGCTGTGCCCTGGAGTGTGGCCGCCGGTGCGATGGACGACCACCCCCGGGGCCACTTCGAATTCATCATCGAACAGCCGCAGGTGGCTGCGGTATTCTTCCGCAAACCGCTTGGCTGCCGCTCTGAGCGCGTCCGGGAAGCCCGGCGGCATGGAGACGCGGGAGAAATCGGGCGCCTCCCAGAATTTGACCTCAGCAGCCGCCACGTGGATCCGCAAATCCGGACGCAGCCGCTCCTTCACCCCCTCGACGAGCAGCCCGCCAATGTGATCCATGTGCATGTGGGTAAGCACCACGTCGGTCACGGATCCAAGATCGATGCCGGCGGACTCCAGCCGCCTGATCAACTGCCCGGCCCGCGGCAAGTTCAAGTTCGGGTCCAAACCCAGTCCGGCGTCGAGGAGGATCGTCTGCCCGCCGCTACGAACCAGGACCACGTTCAACGCCCAATCGATAGCGTCAGGCGGCAGGAACATGTCATCCAGCCAGGCGGCGCGAACGGCCGGATCGGCGTTGTGTGCCAACATCGCGGTTGGCAGCGGCAGCACGCCGTCGCTGACCACCAGCACCTCAATGTCACCCACGCGCACCGCGTAGCGCGACGGAACCAACTCTTCAGGCCCCGCTTTACCGGGGTGTGAAGCGGGGTTCATATTCGTCTCTTGCTTACCATCCATTCGAGGTCTTGTTTCTGCCTGCGACATGATGCTCTCCTGTTTTGCGTGATAAGGATGTGTCGCTCACGAGCCACGTCGCGGACTCTATGGGGAAGGCTGTTGTTGATCGAGCTACACCTGGGGATGGAGCGGACTATGCTCTCGGTGGGCTGCCGCGAAGATTTGGCGTGAAGAGGCTGGTATGAAGGCGTAGACGCCCTCGCCCGCCAAAGGGTGCCCCGCGCTCAGCGTTCGCTCGAAGCCGCTCGGCATCCTCGCATCGGTGACACTTTCGAGATGGTCTTTCGAACAGGAAGGATGTCAGGAATTCAGCGCGCTGTTCAGATCATGCAGCCCGACCATCAGTATCATGGGGTCGAACGGCGAAGGCAGGAAGCCGACTGCCTCATAAAAGGCGCGCGCATCATCGGAAATCGCATGCACCAGCAAGCTGCGGATACCGATGATTTCAGCGGCATGGAGCAGGCGCAGCCCTGCGTCGCGCACCAATGCCCTGCCGATACCGCGCCCCTGATAGGACCGGTCAATAGCAAGGCGGCCGAGGACGGCAACCGGAATCGGGTCAGGCATGTTGCGTCGGAAACGACCTGGTGCTTCCGGCTGCTTTACGGCGCCTGAAGCGAGCGCATAATAGGCGATAACGCGGTTACCCTCGCATGCCACGAAGGTGCGCGATGCGCCGCTTGCCTGATTGGCGCGAGCGCGGCGCCGCAGCCAGTCATCGAGTTGAGGAAGGCCGCAATTGAATTCTGCCAACTCGTGATTGTCGGCCAATGGTGCCGGTGCGCTGAGCGTCACGCTTCATCCCATGGGGCTTTGGTCAACATGGTGCGTTTCAGATGCTCATTGGGCTTTGGGGGCGCATCGAGCCGGGCAAGGTACTCTGCATAAAGTTCGGGACTGACCGTAAAGATGGTGCGGTCGAGCAGCACTTCTTCAGCGCGGCGTTCGGAAGCTTCCAGCATGAAATCCGTGCGCGTCTTGCCAAGCAGCTCGGCCGCACGGTCAATCAGGTTACGCGTTGCCGGCTTGATGCGGATATTCAGTGGCACACTGGCCTCTGGATTTTTACTGGTGTGTGACGTGGACATGGCAAATTCCTATTTTCACCCAAGTCTAGCGTAACGACATTATCGTTACAAGGGGATGTGATGCTGTCATTGCGTGCTTTGCTGCGTTTCATGTTCGCCGTCGCCTCGCATGCTGCCCTGCCGGCTCAGATTTCGAGCGGAGTCACTTGACATCTCCCTCAACCTCCGGCTGGCTTTGAAAAGTCAAAATGACGCGGCACGCGAAGCATTTTGATGTTGACTGGGGAGGTCAGCGATTGAACCGTCCGGTCGACCGGCCGGACCAAGGGAGGAGTTTTCATATGCTAAGGAAAGCTATTACCTTACTCACTGCGATTTTCATTGCCGCAGGGGCGGGCTTCATTTCGACGGCATGCGCGCAGGGCAAAACCTATTATTGGATATCGCACGGTTCTCCGGCGGATCCTGTTTGGACCTATTTCCTGGCCGGAGCCAAGCTTTGGGCGGAAGACACCGGTAACAAGGTCAACACATCGTTCCACAACGGCGATGTTCCTGCGCACCAGGAGGCCGTAAGGGCTGCGATTTCGGCCGGGGCTGCCGGCATTGTGACCACCAGCCCGGATCCGGGCAGCCTGGTCCAAGTTGTCAAGGAAGCCAACGCTGCCAAAATCCCGATCATCAACTTCAACACCCCCGATCCGCAGGCAAGCTTCAACGCCTATGTCGGGGGCGACAACAAGACCTTCGGCCACAACTGGGCGCAGTATCTGGTCGACAAGAAACTGGTGAAATCCGGCGACTTCGTCTGGATGCCGGTGGAGGTTCCCGGTGCGACTTACGGCGTACAGGAAGAAGAAGGAATATCCAGCGTCTTCAAACCGCTGAACATCACCTGGGAAATCACGGACTCCACGTTAGACCAGGCTGAAATCATCACCCGCATGTCGGATTACCTCACGGCCAATCGCACGAAGGTCAAGGCAATCATCGGCCTTGGCGACCTCGTAACCGGAAGCATCAAGCGGGTGTTTGATCAGGTAGGCGTAAAACCGGGCGAAATCCCCGTCGTCGGCTGGGGCAACTCGCCCGATACGACGCAGGAAGTCCTAACCGGTTACGTGAATGCCGCCCAATGGCAGGATCCCCAGGCAACCAGCTATATGGCTCTATCGATGGCAGCCATGGCGGCCAACAAAATCCCGCCTGGCTTTAACATCATCACCGGTGCTCTTTATGAAAAGGACAAGGCCGAAATCTACGACAAAATTCTCTCGGGCAAATAACGTCGTCGAAAGTCGTGACTGGCTGCGCCACCCGGTTCAAACCGGGTGGCCCATCCCAATCGGTGGGCACCAATGCAACATTCCCTTGTTCAACGCTTCGTTTCGAAACCCGAATTCGGTCCGCTCGTGCTGCTGGTCCTTGAGCTTGTGATCTTCTGGTCATTCAATTCGGACTTTCTCTCACTTCCAAACATCAGCAACACGCTCTCGTTTACTGTCGAACTCGGGCTCATCGCCTTGGCGATGACCCTGCTGATGACCGCAGGCGAATTCGATTTGTCCGTCGGATCGGTGTTCGGCTTTTCCGCCGTTTTGATGTGGACTGTGTTCAACGGCAATCTGATGCCGCTCGGTGCCGCCTTCCTTGTCACACTCGCGCTTAGCCTGGTTATTGGCTTCGTTAGCGGGTGGTTCGTCACAAAGCTGAATATCCCGTCCTTCCTGGTCACACTGGGTATGCTGCTGGTGGTGCGGGGCACGGCCCTCTATATTACCGACGGCTTTCCCCAGCACACCTGGACAGCCAGCAATAACTGGTTCGCCAGTGTCGTGGCTGGCAGCTTCTTTATCGGCACTTTCCGAATGTACATGTCGGTGCTGTGGTTCGCGCTCGCAGCATTCGCCGCGCATATTGTTCTCACTCAAACGAAATTCGGCAATTGGATACAGGCTTCCGGCGGCAATCCCAACGCGGCGCGTGCTCGCGGCGTCAATGTTAGCCGGACGAAGATCTACTTGTTCATGGTATCTTCGGCCATGGCCTCGCTCGCCGGGGTGATCAGCTCGATCCGTACATCGGCGGCAAATCCGAATAGCGGCACGGGCTACGAGCTCGAGGTGATCGCGATGGTCGTCATTGGCGGAACGGTGCTGACGGGCGGGCGGGGAACAATCATCGGAACGGTGCTCGGCATCTTCATTCTGCGCATCATGCGAAACGGTATCGTGATGGTGGGGGTACCGGGGCTTGCCTACAACATTTTCATTGGAGCGATCATCCTTGGCATGATGGCGCTTCATTCATGGCTTGAACGCCGGCACAACGCGGGAGTGTAGACCATGGCCGAAGACCTCGTTCGGATGGAGAAAATCAATAAATTCTACGGCCGTATCCACGCGCTGCGCGACGTCAGCCTTGCCATCAAAACGCAGGAGGTCGTCGGATTGCTTGGCGACAATGGCGCTGGCAAATCAACCCTGATCAAGGTTCTATCCGGCGCCGTACAGCTGACGAGCGGGGAAATCATAATCAAAGGGAAAAAGGTCGAACTTAAAAACACCGCCGCGGCGATTGCGAATGGAATTGAAACGATTTTCCAAGATTCCGCACTTGTCCCGCAGTTGTCGGTCGCCCGAAATCTCTTTTTGGGGCGGGAGCCCATCAAGGGGAGCCGCTTTTTTGGCCGGCTGGATCAATCCGCAATGAACGCGTCTGCGCGAGACCTATTGAAGCGGGTCGGCATCACCAAGGATATTCCGCCGGAGACCGCGATCGCCGCGCTATCGGGAGGCGAGCGCCAAGCGGTCGCAATCGCCCGCGCCATGCAGTTTGACAGCGATCTGATTATCCTGGATGAGCCCACCAACAATCTCGGCGTTGCCGAAACGCAGGGCGTTCTGCGTTTCGTGCGCGAAGCGCGCGATACCGGCCATTCCTGCATTTTCATCGCCCATAATATCCACCATGTGTTTCAGGTGGTCGACCGCATCATTGTGATGCGGGGCGGAAGGGTTGTCGCAGACGACATCGATCCGAAAAAGACGACAATCGCCCAGGTCGAAAGGATCATTACCGGCGAGGAAATGCTGAACGCCATCAAGGGCTGATTGGCTATCCGCCGTCAGCTATAAGCACCTACCAGCGACTTGACCAAGCCTATGATTTTAAGCCTGGTCCGCTGGTCTTTAATCCTGGAAAATGCGCGGTTCAGTTCGATCCCCTCCCCCGTGGCGAGGAAACCGGCCAGGTCATTCCCGGCGCCGAAAATTTCTTCCCCATTAGTTTCTCGCGGCTCGGCGACGCCCTCGAAGAAAAACGAAACCGGCACGTCGAGGCAATCCGCGACGCTTTGCAGGCGGCTGGCGCCGACCCGGTTTTTACCTTTTTCATATTTCTGAACTTGCTGAAATGTTACATTAAGCCCTTCCGCGAGCGTCGTCTGGCTCATGCCCAGTATGCGACGGCGCATTCGGATGCGTCTGCCTACCTCGACATCTATCGGGCTTGGATCCTTTTTATTGGGCCTCATATAGACGGTTCTCCCTTTCTGGCAGACAGTGCCTCGCGATTTACGACACAGCTATGTTGATGGGAATAAGACTGGTCGCTGCGCCGCGCTGTTGAGTTCCCGCTTACTGCCTACGACGTTGAAAATGTTGACTCCATTTCGGCGGAGGCTTGCTCAATCGAAAGTCTGGTGGTCGAAAAGACCGCCCATCGAACCTGGGGAGTCGATGGGCGGGGGGCTGCTCTGGGAACTACTGTCGTCATGATCGCAGGTCCCACGACTATGACTGCCTTGCCGGATGCCAAACTTCAATGGGATTACGCCATACCATGATCTTGCATCCCGTTTTCCTGCGTATTCGGGATAATATTTGCGTTATGCGAACATAGGGGCCGGCGAGCCCCCAACCGAATGGCCGTCACAACGCCGGCCGCTGTGCAAACAATAGACTCAGCAATGTCCCGATGGCACCTACTTGGCGCCTCGACGCAGTTTCGCCGCATAGGACGGCATCTCACCGTATGAGTGCTGATAGAGCGCTGCAAAACGTCCCATATGGGAAAATCCCCAGTTCCGCGCGACTTCGGCTACTGACAGAGAGTTACCTGGATCTGAGAGTGTTTTGCGCACGCCTTCCAGGCGAATTGTCCGCAGATAATTTAGAGGCGTGGTGTCCTTGAACTGCTGAAAAGCGGCCTGCAGCGCGCGCACGCTTGTCTCCGCAGCCGCGGCTACATCGGCGATAGTCATTGGAGACGAAACGTTGGCATGCATATATTCGATAGCTCTCTTCAAGCGCTTCGGTATTGCGGGAGAGCTGGGTTTTGCCAGCCGCGTAGAATAGTTATTTGGGACAGTCTCCAGCAGCGCGATCATCATCGCCTGCAACAGACGCTCGACGAAGGTCGAGGAGGGCTGATGCTCGTCGCTGACGTCCAGGCAGTTCCAAATGAGATTTCCCAGTGCCATTATCCGCGAACCGTTTGCAGTTGCCAGATCGACGGTTTCGGCGAAATCGATGTCGCCGACGGCCGGCGCATCAAGCAATTCGCTCAATTCACGGATCATGGCGGACTTTTCGAATGCGATGCCGATGTGACTGCGGTCTTCATGAAGGACCAGTCTATCGAAGCGGGACATGTCACCCACAAGGCCCACCGAAGGCTCGGACACGAGCTGCTTGCGGCCCGCGTCGATCGCCATAATCCCTGATGACGGAAGGTAAAGAGCATATGCGTCCGGGCCGCTGGAGAGCGTGACCCTCATTCCGGAATGGCACCGGCCATTCCAGACGCTGCAGCGTCCTACGGCGTAATGCCGGTCTTCCACGGAGATCAAAGAGCCTCTCTGAAGCGGCTCGACCTTCGCAGGCGACAATGTCCTTGCGTAGTGCTCCGTCATCTCGTCGGCATCGGCGTCCACGATCTTGAAGACGGAATGACTGACGTACTTCATGAATTCCCCCGAAAGACCGATCCCAGGAGAGCACTTTCAGCGTCACGCCAACGTCCGAGAAGCACGCGATGGATCGGTTCTTATTGCCCCTGGCTGCTGACCGAAGCGCGACTGCAC
Organism: Rhizobium sp. BR 362; assembly: GCF_036528765.1. Taxonomy (NCBI): domain Bacteria; kingdom Pseudomonadati; phylum Pseudomonadota; class Alphaproteobacteria; order Hyphomicrobiales; family Rhizobiaceae; genus Rhizobium; species Rhizobium sp. BR 362. The sequence continues at coordinate 83,559 of NZ_JARWGH010000015.1, forward strand.
CCTTGGCAGAGACACTGTTCAATATACTACCTACAATCAGCAATGCTCCCGCCGGCACGCGCGCCTTCATGCTTCACAAGAAAATGAGGGCTTGCCCACATGCATTTGAATTCACTTATGCTTTTCGGCTCCCCTGCAGCGCTGAAAATCTGCTGTCAAAGTGACCTCCCTTCGTGGCACGAATATTGGAATAATGAAAGATAGAAAAAATATAATAGAAGCGGTCAAAATGTGACTTCTGGAATGTATTTTAAGCATTAAATAATGCTGCGCTCATGTAGTTCGGCTCGGGCAAGCATGTCTTGACTATGATTTTGTCGGAGAGCGCTGCATTCCCCACGACGGTATGCGATCAAGGCCCGACGCAGCACCTCCGCGGCCCGGAATTCATTGTCTCCGCCTACCGGGGCGTTTCACTCGGCACGACTTATTCTGGCATTCGGGCTTGCGAGAAAAGGCTTGAAGACCGAGGCGATCTTCGCAAGAAATCCTTTGCTGAACGATTCCAGGACTTCCGCATTGGCATCGTAGTAGAATGAGACTTCCGCCAGATCGTGATTGAATTTCGATACGGTAATCCATGCATCTTTCCACTCACGAATGCCGGCGCGGCGGCATTCGAGTTGCGGAATTTCCAAGGCTGTCTGGTCGGAGCGGGGCGGGGTTCCAGAAATGGCTAACAGGATAAGGTTTGTCTGATTGCCCTTGGGAATCGCAAGAACCATGCAAACGGGCCGGCCTTTTCGTCCTTCCGTTTCTCCCTTGTCGCGTTGCTAGGCCCAGAGATAGGGGTAACGGATCACGGAACCGATGGCCGGGACATCAGCCATTGGCGTCACGCCCTTCGTCTATTAGTCGGTCAAGCTCAGGAACGATCATGGCCGCGAGGTCTGCGGGGGCTTCGTTCGGTCCATAGACCCTGCGCGGATCGCCTCGGCGTTTCAGGGCTTCAAATTCGTCGAAGGTCATGAGAACATACCTTGGCTTACGATGCTGCGTGATTGCGACCGGCTCGCGATCCGCCGCCATGGTCACCGTCTTGATGTCTCGCAACAATTCCACTGTCGAGAATTTTTCCATCGTCACGCTCACTTCGACTTATACAAAATATACAAATTATTCGACTATTTTGCAATCCGCGCAATTTCGCCCGTAGCGTCCAGCGGCGTCATTGAAGGCAGTAACATAGAGACGTTGGAAGGGAAGCACGCGCATGACGTCGCCGACGTGCACACCATGGCACGAGTGTCTCAGCAGACAAGAATCCTTACTTGCAATAACGAGCCTCTTGACGGAATGTTATCGATAACATAGCCTCTTCTCACCTGAACTTTGGGAGGAGCAGGATGGACCACGGAAAGCTGCTCGAATTTTGCGACATCACCAAAGAATTTGGTGGAACGCGCGCATTGTCGAATGTTTCGCTGGATCTGAAGCCGGGAGAAATTCTGGCGCTTCTCGGTGAGAATGGCGCGGGAAAGTCGACCCTCATCAAGACGTTGGCGGGCATCTACAGGCCGGATGGCGGACAGATCCTGTTTCGCGGCAAGCCATATTATCACCGTCCGCCCCGGCCAAACCAGCGCCAGCCGATTGCCTTCATCCATCAGGATCTCGGATTGATTGAATGGATGACCGTCGGTGAAAATGTTGGTCTTGCGCAGGGCTATTCATTGCGAGGCAAGCTGATCGACTGGCGAGCAACCGAACGCCGCACGGCGGAAGCCTTAAAGCTCGTCGGATGCGATTTCGATCCGTCGACGCGCATCCAGGAACTGACTCGAACCGAAAAGTCCCTCGTGGCGATTGCTCGCGCGCTGGCCGTCGAGGCGGATGTTCTCGTTCTCGATGAACCGACGGCGAGCTTGCCGGCCGATGAAGTCGAGAAGCTGTTTGCCGCCATTCGCCCGCTCAAGGACCGCGGCGTTGCGATGATCTATGTCTCACATCGGCTGGACGAAATCTTCAGGATCGCCGACCGCGTCGCCGTGCTTCGTGACGGCCAACTGGTCGGGCAAAAGCCGGTTTCCGACACCTCGCCGGATGAGCTGATCCGAATGATCGTCGGGCGCAAGGCAGACCAGTTCTTCGTCAAGGCCGACCAGACCGCCGGCCCTGCCATCGTCTCTGTAAAAGCTCTTAGCTGCCGCGGCGCCGGACCGGTGTCCTTCGACATTCGCCAAGGAGAGCTCCTTGGTCTTGTCGGATTGAGAGGCGCGGGCCAGGAATTGATCGGGCGAGCCCTCTTCGGCTGCGAACCCTCCAATGGAACGGTCCTGCTGAACGGTGCGAGCCCTGATCTTTCCAGCCCGGTTGCAGCCATGGCCTCGGGTATCGGACTGATTGCCAGGGATCGAACGGAAGAGTCCGTCGCCATGTCCCTCAGTCTGAGGGAAAATACCTTTCTCAATCCCGGCGCATCCGGCAGGGGTATGATGTCCTTCCTGCCGCCGCAGCGCGAGGCCGAAATGGCCTATTCCCTCGGCAGCCGTGTCGGCCTTAGACCCAACGATCAGAACCTTGCGATCGAAGCCTTGTCCGGCGGCAATCAGCAGAAGGTGGTCGTTGGAAGGTGGCTCGCGACGGGCCGGAAGCTGTTGATCGCCGAAGATCCGACAGCCGGCGTGGATGTCGGCGCCAAGGCGGACATCTACAAGCTGATCGCAGAAGCCGTGGAAGACGGGCTGGCTGTGCTCGTCGTCTCCACGGACTTCGAAGAAATCGCTCATATCTGCCATCGCGCCCTGGTGTTCTCACGCGGCCAAATCGTGCGGGAACTGAGTGGCGCCGACTTAACAACACCGGCGGTCATCGCCGCGGCATCCGCGTCCGAAGCGGCCTGAATCAGGGAGGAACCTCATGCAATCGATCGAATCCAATGCGCTCGAACCCACCAGCGGCGAGCTCGCGGGGATGAGCTTTGGCCAGAAAATTCAGCGCCTCCTGCCGGTTTATGGCCTTGTTATTCTCACCGCCTTGCTGATCCTGCTGTTTTCCATTCTGCTGCCGCAGACCTTTCCGACGCTGCTCAATGTGCGTTCGATCATCTCGGACAAGACGATCATCGCGATCCTATCGCTTGCTGCGATGATCCCGATGGCGGCAGGGCGCATCGACCTGACGATCGGTTACGGCATCGTGCTCTGGCATGTCCTGGCGATCAGCTTGCAGACAATGTTCGGCCTGCCCTGGCCGGTGGCCGTCCTGATCGTCATCCTGCTGGGCGCCCTCACCGGCTTCCTCAACGGGCTGCTGGTGGAAATCGCCAAGATCGACAGCTTTATCGCAACGCTCGGCACCGGTACCGTGCTCTACGCCGTCGCTTTGTGGCACACCGGCGGACGACAGGTCGTCGGCATGCTCCCGCAGGGCTTTTATGCGCTCAACGGCACGATGGTCTTTGGGCTTCCGATCACCGGGATCTATGTGCTCGGCCTCGCCTTCATCATGTGGATCGTGCTCGAATATCTGCCGATCGGCCGTTACATCTATGCCATCGGTGCCAATCCGAAGGCGGCCGCTCTGAACGGTATCCCGGTCCGCCGCTTCGTCATCGGCGCCTTCGTGACGTCGGGAACGCTCGCTGCCATCGCCGGCGTGCTGCTTGCTTCCAAACTGCGCATCGGTCAGGCCAGCGTCGGGTTGGAATATCTTCTGCCGGCCCTCGTCGGTGCTTTCCTCGGATCCACGACCATCAAACCCGGCCGCGTCAATGTCTGGGGCACCATGATCGGCGTCATCATTCTGGCCGTCGGCATTGCCGGTATCCAGCAGTTCGGGGGCTCATTCTATGTTGAGCCGCTCTTCAACGGCGTGACCCTGCTCGTCGCCATCGGGATCGCCGGTTATGCGCAGCGTCGCCGCAGCCATGCCGGACGAATGGCTCCGGCACAAAAACCCCAGTTATCGGCGAAGGCGACCGACAACTGAGGATCATCTTGACCTAATTTTCAAAGGGAGGAGACGAAATGAAACGCAGATTTTTCCTGCAGGCGACCACTGGTCTATTGATCCTGTGCGCAGGCCAGGCCTATGCCGATCCGATGGCGGATGCGAAAGCCGTCGTCGAAAAATATGCAACGCCAGTCACCAAATGGGACGGCCCGACCACCGGCCCGAAGGCACAGGCCGGCAAGACCATCGTCGTATTGGCGGGTGACCTCAAAAATGGCGGCATTCTCGGCGTCAGCAATGGCGTCGAAGAAGCGGCAAAGGCCATCGGGTGGCAGGTAAAGGTTCTCGATGGCGCAGGCTCCATCGGCGGACGCACGGCGGCCTTCGGTCAGGCGATAGCGCTGCAACCCGCCGGCATCATCATCGATGGCTTCGATGCCGTCGAGCAGGCGCCCGCGCTGGAACAGGCAAAGGCCGCCAAGATCCCGTTGGTCGCCTGGCATGCCGGCCCGGTCATCGGTCCCGACGACAAGAGTGGCCTCTTCGCCAATGTCAGCACCGATGCGATGGAAGTCTCGAAAGCGGCGGCCGACTGGGCCTTCGTCGATGCCAAGGGTAAGCCGGGCGTCATCATCTTCACGGATTCTACCTATGCGATCGCCATCGCCAAGGCGGATAAGATGAAAGAGGAGATCGAGCGGCTGGGCGGCAAGGTGCTCGAATATGTCGACACCCCCATCGCCGAGACATCCCAGCGTATGCCGCAGCTAACCACCTCGCTTCTGCAGAAATATGGTGATAGCTGGACTCATTCGCTGGCGATCAACGACCTCTATTTCGACTTCATGGGTCCGTCGCTCGCTTCCGCCGGTAAAAGCGGCACCGATGCGCCGATCAATGTCGCCGCCGGCGACGGCTCGCAATCGGCCTATGAACGCATCCGCGCCGGTCAATTCCAGAAGGTCACGGTGGCGGAACCGCTGAACCTCCAGGGTTGGCAACTCGTCGATGAACTCAATCGCGCCTTCGCCGGTGAAAAATGGTCCGGTTACCTCTCGCCGCTGCATGTGGTAACGGCAGACAACATCCAGTCGGATGGCGGCCCGAAGAACACGTTTGATCCGGACAACGGCTATAAGGATCAATACAAGAAGATCTGGGGTAAATGATCCCTTTTCGAATTCGAGAACAGCGCGGCCTTCGGGTCGCGCTGAGCCCGCCGATAAGCAGAAATAACGGCTCTGCATACGACAGAAGGTTCGAACTCTTCGATGATATCAGCCTTCGATGAAAATGAGCGCCGGTGTTTCAAGTAGTGTGCGGACGCGTTGCACGAAGATCGCCGCATTCCACCCGTCAACGATGCGATGATCGAAGCTGGATGAGAGGTTCATCATCTTGCGCGGCACGAACTGAATGCCGTCCCAGACGGGCCGTGTGGCGATCTTGTTGACGCCGATAATCGCCACCTCCGGATAGTTAATAATGGGCGTGGAGACGATGCCCCCGAGCGCCCCAAGCGAGCTGATGGTGATCGTCGAGCCGGAAAGCTCTTCACGTGTTGCAGTGCCGGATCGCGCCGCCTCTGCCAGCCGGTTCATCTCGGCCGCGCAATCCCAAATGTCGCGTGCTTCCGCATGCCGCACGACAGGCACGGTCAAACCGGCCGGCGCCTGTGTTGCGATACCCATATGGACGGCATCATAGCGTGTGACGATGCCTGCATCATCGTCAAAGGTGGCATTGACATTGGGATGGTCGGAAATGGCTTTCACAACCGCCTGCACCAGGAAAGGCAGAACCGTCAGTTTCGGATGATCCGCCTTGCGGTTAGCGTTCATGATGGTTCGCAACTCCTCGAGCGAGGTCATGTCCACCTCCTCCACATAGGTAATGTGTGGAATGCGCGAGGCGGAAAGTGCCATTTTTTCCGCAATTCGCCGGCGCAGACCAGACAATTTAATCTCTTCGGTCGCGGCCTTCTTGGTATAGCCGCCCCTTGGCATTGTAAGAGCGGCCCCTTGGCTCAGGAATTGCTCGATGTCCTCCCGCAGGATACGACCGCCTGGTCCGGTGCCTTGAACTTCTGCCAGATCGACACCGCTTTGCTTGGCGAAGAGCCGCACCGGCGGAGCGGCAAGCGGCTTTTCGGACTGCGATGTCAGAGAAACCGACGCTGTTGGAGCTGGCGTCGGAATCTCCGCCTTCGTCACTTCGGCAGGCGCATCAGAGACCTCGCCGAACCGAGCTCCGCCGCCATCTCCACCCATGTCGATCCGCACCAGCGGAGCTTTTACAGCGATACGCTCTCCGACCTCGCCGGCAAGCCAAGTGACAAAACCGTTGACGGGAGACGGGATTTCTACGGTGGCTTTGTCCGTCATGACGGCGGCAATCACCATGTCCTCGCGAACAGGATCTCCTACTTTCACGAACCACTCGACGAGCTCGGCCTCTGCCACTCCCTCCCCCACGTCAGGCATCTCGATAAGAAATTCACTCATGGCTCAGGCCCCCATGACTTCGGCAAGCGCCCGGCCGAGACGACCCGGACCCGGGAAATAATCCCACTCCTGCGCGTGCGGATAAGGCGTGTCCCAGCCGGCAACGCGCACGACTGGCGCCTCCAGATGGTAAAAGCAATGTTCCTGCACCAGTGCGACGAGCTCAGCGCCAAAGCCGGAAGTCAGCGTTGCCTCGTGCACGACGACACAGCGTCCGGTCTTCCGGACCGAATTGATGATCGTATCCAGATCGAGCGGCAGCAGGCTCCTGAGATCGATCACTTCGGCATCGATGCCGGTATCCTCCGCCGCAGCGAGCGCCACATGCACCATCGTGCCATAGGCGACCACGGTCACCGCCGAGCCTTCGCGCCTAATCTCGGCCTTGCCGATCGGGATTTTATAATGGTTCTCGGGCACCTCTCCGAGATCATGTTTAGACCAAGGCCTCACCGGCCGCTCGTGATGGCCGTCGAAGGGACCGTTATAGAGCCGCTTCGGCTCCAGGAACATCACGGGATCGGGATCTTCTATCGCAGCAATCAGCAGGCCTTTTGCATCATAGGGATTGGATGGCACGATCACCTTCAACCCGCAGACATGGGTGAAAAGCGCCTCCGGGCTCTGGCTGTGTGTCTGACCGCCGAAGATACCACCACCTGTCGGCATGCGCACGACGATCGGACAGGTAAAATCGCGGTTGGAACGGTAGCGGATGCGTGCCGCCTCCTGCGTCAACTGGTCATAGGCCGGATACATGTAATCGGCGAACTGGATTTCGACACAAGGCCTCAGTCCATACGCAGCCATGCCGATCGCCGTGCCGACGATTCCCGATTCGCTTATCGGCGTGTCGAAGCAGCGCGTCTTGCCGTATTTTGCCTGAAGTCCCTGCGTGCAGCGGAAAACACCGCCAAAATAGCCCACATCCTCGCCGAAAACGACGACATTGTCGTCCCGCGCCATCGAGACATCCATGGCGCTGCGCACAGCTTCAATCATTGTCATTCTGGCCATTCTCAACATCCCGCCTTCTGCCGCTGCCGGCTGATGTGCGGCGGCATCTCGGCATAGACACCCTCGAAGATGTCACGCACGGAAGGCTTGCCGCCGGCGCGCAGCGTGCCGTGCTGCTCTGCCTGGCGCTGCGCCTCGATCACCTCGTCCATGATTTCAGCTTCCGCCTGCAAATGCCTCTCCTCAGACCATGAGCCCTTGACGATCAAATGTTTCTTTAGCCTCAGCACGGGATCGCCAAGTGGCCAGGCCTCCGATTCCGTTTTGGGGCGATAGGCGTTCGGATCGTCCGAGGTCGAATGCGCCCCGGCGCGATAGGTCACATATTCGATCAAAGTCGGGCCGAGATTGCGCCGCGCACGCTCGGCCGCCCAACACGCAACAGCATGGACAGCGAGATAGTCGTTTCCATCGACTCGCAGCGCTGGAATGCCGAAGCCAAGGCCGCGCGCGGCGAATGTGCCGGAGCCGCCGCGCGCGATGCCTTGGAAGGTTGAGATCGCCCACTGATTGTTGACGATGTTGAGGATGACGGGCGCCTTATAGGTAGAGGCGAAGACGAGCGCTGAATGGAAATCCGATTCCGCCGTCGAGCCATCGCCAATCCAGCCTGCAGCAATGCGGCTGTCATTCTTGATTGCCGAGGCCATGGCCCAGCCCACTGCCTGCACGTACTGAGTAGCAAGGTTGCCGGAGATGGTGAAGAATCCGTGCTCCTTGGAGGAATACATGATCGGTAGCTGCCGCCCGTGCAGGGGATCACTCTCGTTCGAGTAGATCTGATTCATCATCTCGACCATCGGATAGCCGTCGGCAATCAGAAGACCTGCCTGACGATAGGTCGGAAAATTCATGTCTCCCTTCTTGAGCGCTTTGCGGAAGGCACAACTAACGGCTTCTTCGCCGAGATGCTGCATGTAAAAGGACGTCTTGCCTTGCCGCTGCGCCATCAGCATGCGGGCGTCGAATGCGCGCAGCTTCATCATGTTGCGAAGGCCGGTCAGCAACTCCTCATCGGAGAGCATGCCAGCCCAGGGACCGACCGCCTCGCCCTCACGGTTCAGCACGCGGATGATGGAATAGGCAAGATCACGGATCTCCTCAGATGCGACATCCACTTCTGGCCGCGGCACGGAACCGGCCTTGGCGATGTTGACGTTGGAAAAATCAGGCTCGTCGCCCGGGCGAACGGCGGGTTCAGGGACGTGCAGGGCCAAATGAGAAGAATCCACCATGTCTATTTTTTCCTCCTGCGTCGACCATGCTCCTCTCCTCCAGGAGCAGGCTCGCATCTCGTGCTCACAGGTTGCGGGCGATCACCATACGCTGCACGTCGCTCGTTCCTTCATAGATTTGACAGATGCGCACATCGCGATAGATGCGCTCTACAGGGTAATCGGCCATGTAGCCGTAGCCTCCATGTATCTGGATCGCGTCGGAGCAGACGCGCTCCGCCATCTCCGAGGCAAAGAGCTTCGCCATCGAGGCTTCGGACAGGCAGGGCAACCCGGCATCCCTCAAGGTGGCGGCATGAAATACGAGCTGCCGGGCCGCCTCGATCTGCACCGCCATGTCGGCAAGGCGGAATGCAACGGCCTGATGCTCGATGATCGGCTTACCGAATGCCGTGCGTTCGCGAGCGTAGTCGCGCGCAGCCTCGAAGGCAGCCCGGGCCATGCCGACGGCCTGTGCTGCAATGCCGATCCGCCCACCCTCGAGATTGGCGAGTGCGATGCGGTAGCCCTCACCCTCCGCCCCGAGCCTCAATTCTATCGGAATGTGCATGCCGTTGAAGGCGACCTGGCAGGTATCGGAGGAATGTAGCCCGAGCTTTTTCTCAACGCGGAGTACCTCATAGCCTGCCATATCCGTCGGCACGATGAAGGCAGTGATGCCCTTCTTGCCGGCGTCAGGATCGGTGACGGCAAAGACGATGATAACATGGCCGTTCTTGCCCGAGGTGATGAATTGCTTGGCGCCGTCAAGCACGTAGTGGTCGCCCTCACGCCGCGCACGGGTTTTCAGGTTCGAGGCATCAGAGCCAGCCTGCGCCTCGGTGAGCGCAAAGCCGCCAATCCATTCGCCGCTTGCAAGTTGCGGCAGGAAATGCTGCCGCTGCTCCTCGGTGCCGAACTTCAGGATCGGCACGCAGCCGACAGAGCTATGCACGCTCATAATCGTTGAGCACGATCCGTCACCTGCGGCAATCTCTTCAAGTGCCATGGCATAAGCGACAACACCAGCATCGGACCCGCCGTAAGCTTCCGGTACCAACATGCCGAGCAAACCAAGTTCGCCCATCTCCTTCAATTCTTCGCGCGGGAAGAGGTGCTCCCGGTCCCGCCTAGCTGCGCCTGAGGCCAGGCGCTCGCGAGCAAAGTCGCGTGCGAGATCGCGGATCTGCTGTTGGAGTTCGGAAAAGATCATCGGTTCCTTCCCATTCCGCTCGCGCTGCTCAATTACGGCAGTTGTAACCACCACGGGCCTTATCAAAGAGATAGGGCGCATTTGTTGCGCTTTCCATGCCACCTGCAACGGCAACGGGGGGCTCACAATCAGGTCATGAGCAACGATGGTTGCTTGGTTCCGCCAGCCGAGTACTTTGCTGGCGGTCGTGGCCCGGGCTTGATATTGAAACGAAATGGACGAAAGTGGTTTCGTGCGACGGAAACGGCCGCGCTACAAACAGCGCGGCCGGCTTGTGGCTGCGGCGGTTATTCCGCTGCCATCGGGATAGGCTGTGGATCAGCTTCGGCTTCCGCCTTCGCATCGTCTGCGATCCGGGCAGGTGCCGGGAGCCAGCCCGAGTCTTTGATCTTCCGCTCCGCGATCAAGACGGCTTCGGCCTTCTTGGATGCCGAGGAAACCGCAAGCGCCGCTTTCGGCCCGCGTGCTTCAAGAACCGCCTCCTCAATGCCCCGGCGATTGACGTGGTTGAAATAGCTGTCGGCGGTCGTTTCAAAACCAGTCGCTCATGTTGACTTTGAGAGCACGGCCAAGCTGGTTTGCTTGTGCGATACCATTCCGCCCGTCGGTGAATTTGACCTCCACCGCATTGACGGCGTGGCCGGCAGCGACAGAAGTTCATCGCGGCTCTGCTCAAGGCACCAATCGAACAGGTCCGCCGGGTTGCCGGGGATTTTATGCCCATAGTTTTCCTGCAGGCTCTCGAAGGCGGCTGAGGCTTTGCAATCTTCCGGATGCTTGACCCATTTGCCCATGTGCTCATGGGTGAGCGACAGCTGCAGGACGCTCTGCTCTGACACATACCCACTATAGCTGATCCGCAACAGCATCGCGTGAACGACGGCGGCCAGAGCCACTTCCGGATTGTTCGCCAGTTCCACCCGCAAGGCGGCAACCTCGATCAGGGACTGAGAATGTGCGAATTTCGGAGTGCTGTCCTCAACCTCAGTGGTCCCGCCGCGCGCGTTGACGACTGCACCTCCGGGTTTGCCGTCCTCAATTGCCTCATCGCCCTCATTCTCTTCAGCGTCCTCGATTTCGTCTTCTGTCCTTACGATACCAAGCGCAATTTCCGGTTTGCCGAAGCGGTTGATGAAAATGACGACACCGCTGCGCGCCATGTCATCCGGCAGATAGATTTCCTTCTGTGCAGAGATTTCGTTCAAAGGCTTGTCGATTTCAGCGATGCGTCGATCAGCGTTGTCATCGACGACATCATTGTCGGTAAGGTCTGACAAATTGTCGTGTTCGTCCACGAGCGCTTCGTATTCCGCCTGATCCGCAGCGGAAAGTTCGACCTCCTGCGGGTACATGCGTGGAATGTTGAACATCCAATCCGGGCGCTCGAATGCGGTCTCCACCCATTTCCAATCCTGCTCACGATAGGATGCGGCGACTTCCTCCAACTTCTCGATGGTGAGCCTTCGAGCAATGCGACGTCCAGAGCATAGCCACCGCCTGCTTCATCGAAAAGGTCGCGGCGCACGGCTCCCCCTGCCTGTTCGTAGACGTCTAGCTCGCCGATCAGGACAACGCGCCTATCGGTGCTCGCAACCTCTTCGGTCATGAGCGCGGCCTTGATCCGGTAGGCGCTGCGATCCCATTGAGGCAGAGTGTCCCAGACCTGTTCCTGCCGATCATGGTTATCAGAGACAGTGAACGCCGAAAGCTGCTCGAAAGTCATCTGCCCTTCGCGGTGAAGCTAAAGGAGCTTGGTCGATACTCTCGCGAGGGCCAGACGACGGCGCACGATGATTTCGCTCACGCTGAAATGGGCGGCAATATCGGCGATGGACTTTCCTTCCGCCGCCATAATCGAAAAAGCCTCGAGCTGGTCGACCGGATGCAAGGATTAGGTTATGCGTCAAGTGTCACTTGGCTTGAAGATGCTGATTCTCTAAGCTTTTTCTCAATGATCAACTTTATCACGTGTCTCTTTGGCACTGAAGACGGAAAGCTTGCCGCCTGATCAGGCTGACGGCAAGGCGTCGGGCACTTCTTGCGCATCGCTGGCATCGTCGTAGATCTCTTCGCGTATCACGCGCAGCGTTATCTCGTGCAGATACTTTTGTAGCGCACCCTCCAGCTCGGTCAACTCTGGCAGCAACACTCGATTGACGAAGCCCCGTGACGCGCGGAGCATCACTGTGTTACGTCGCTGCCGCCGATAACGAAACGGTCGCAGCCATATCGCCGGCAAAGCGCCAAAAACAGGTGCCGAGACCACTGGTCAGGAAGTGAGAACCGTTGTTCGATCGGTGGATCGTGGCGAGCGAGTTCCTCGACGCGGGCTCGCACCCGCTGCAGCGCAGCTTCAGCTGCAAGGCGCTCACCGGCAGTTCCGGCGCCAACGAACAACGCCTCGATCTTCCGCAGCTTCTCGCGCAACTGAGACTCACTGGTCATTCTGATCCCCGCTACTGGCTCCAGACCGGGATCCGATCACCGCACACTATCTGCGTCAAATATCCCGACTGCACTATCCAAACCATTTCCCGCAAGTCAATCCGGGCGACACTGATCCTCTCGTGATGATCATGCTCGGCCAGTCAGTCGCTTTCGCGACGGAACCGATAGTCTCCCTTTGATTTCCGCATGGCGGTGGCGATTGCTTTGTTGATCTGGTCGAGATCGCAGGCCTCCGGATGGAACTTTCGGCCGACCCATCGCCGCATATCTTTGTGTTCATCATGCTTTGGATCAAGCCAGGCGTCGAGGAAGTCGGCATAGCCTGAAGTTCCACCAACATCTTCTGGAGGCCCGGAGCGTTTGCCTGCGATACAGCGAGGATATTTTGGCACTCTCCTCGCGCGCGACGCGCTCCAGGCGCAGCAGATGACGCCAATTATCGCCAAAGTCGTATTCGTAGAGGATCGTGAGAGAGTTTTCCTCTGGATCGTAGGGAAAGTGAAGATCGATCATCCTGACCTCGGTGGCCTCGAAGATCTTGCTGTCGAACAGCCCGTCTTCTTCAAACTCCGGCGCGCCGTAAATCAGACCACCGATGTTGAACTGGTGCAGATGACTGTCGGTCCAGCCGAAGGTAGCCTGCAGAACTTCATGAAGTTGAGCGAGGTTAAGTGTCATCGGCAGCTCGAGAACACGGCTGATCTCGGGGTCGATGTCGAGGATATGGACCTCGGCGCGTACGATAAAGCTATCAGGGTCAAACGGATCAAGCATAGCGGGATCATGCCGCGCAGGATGATTACCGGCAATGGATAGGGGACAAATTCTTTCGACAATCATGGTAATCTCCACTGGCAATCGTGGAATGCGTCAGGATTTCGGGCTGCGAGCGAGCAGTGTGGGCTTCACGGCGCGATCGCGCTCAGTGATCAGGCGAGCGTTATGGCGCTTCTGCCGCTCAACCTCCGTTTCGGTTTCCAAGATGCGCTTCAGCAGGACGGCATTTTCTGTCACGATGCGCCGTTCTTCGATCTGCAAGACCTGGATCAGAGCGCGCTGCTGGGCGAGTTTGTCTTCCCAGGCCGCCAGCTTCTCGGGGACGATCTTGCGATTGCTGGCGCGAGGCAACTCGTCGATCACCGAGCGGTGGTTGGTGTAGATGGCGTTGCGGCCTACACGCGCCTCGCGTGCAAGCGTGGCAATGGTCAGACGGTAGGATCGCTTTTGCAGGTCCGGGTGTGTGGGCAGTCCCTTCACCAAGCGCTCCAGAGTCTCCCGCAGTTTGCGGTCCGTCTTGCGCAGACGTTTTTCCTGCGGCGTCAGCGCCGGTGCTTTGCTCAATTTACGCGCCATCGCGATCATCCTTTCCATGATCGAGTTCGCCAAGGATGCGATCGCATTCGGCGATCCGCGTTTCAGCAACCCTGCGGCTGACCGGATCCAGCCGGGGTGATCGAGAAGATCGGCATTGCGATTGCGGCGCGCCTGCCAGACCGGTCGATGCCTGGCCGTGACGGCAAAGTTGGCGCAACTGAGACACGTGCTTTCAGTCCGCAGCGCGGGGTTGGGTCCTTTCTCGTCGCCGAAGCAGGCGGCCGTTTCGGCTCGGTAGACGCAATAGCCCCAGTCGCAAACCCCGAGGTCAGTTTCTTCCATCAGGAAACGGACATAGGCCTGGACGTCGCCGTGGCGTGTGCGCCCGCGGAACTGCGAGCGAGCGGCGATCATCCGTCCGCCCTTGCCGGCAAGCGTCGTCGCCGTCAGCACCTCTTCCAGGGCGGCGCGGGTCTCCTCTTGTGTGTGCCGATCGATCAGGTCGTCAAGCGCGAAGTCGGTTCCGACACATCCGCGATCGGTCATGGCCCGAGTCACATGGCCGAAGTGCGCCTGAAGGGCATGTAGTCCGGTCCGATCGCGCTTTCCGATGAAGCGGGCAAAGGCTTTTCGGCCCTGATGGGTGTTCAGATGCCAGGGTTCCCCCTCGTGCTCCGGCAGGCCAATGAACGGCGCGAACAGATCGTTCAACCGCCGTACGATGGTTACGACAACGGGCAGGTTGATGCGGGCGGCCGGACCGACCGACCCCGTGCTGGCCATCACCAGGAACAGCTCGGATCGCTGGCTTTGTGCCCGCAAACGCGCAGTCAGCTGCTCCATAACTTCAATAGCTCGCTCGACCGGCGCTGGAGCAACCCAACGATGGGCTTCGCCATCGGCGCCGCGCGCCGTCTTGTAGATCTTTCCGGCGAGATAGGCGAAGATCTCGCTGCCATCGCCGGAGGGATGCTGCTCGATGCAGCCGGCCCGAAGTCCAAGGATCTCCGAGACCCGAGCGCCGACCAGATAAGCGATCACGACAAAGCAGGCGTCGTAAATGCGATCGGCAAGATGCCGTACCTGCTTGGAGCTGGTGACAGGTGCTTCATGCCAGGGGGATTCCTCCCCGGCCAGCGTCGAGAAGACGAACGGCGCAATTGCGTCGGTCGCGACGAACCCTGCCTTCGTCTGGCTGATGCCTCTGGCAAGGGCATCGTCATAAGCGGTCTGCGCCAGTGTTTGCAAAGCAATAACATCGGCCGCTGGCTGTTCGATCAGCCGCAGCGCCGCCGAGACCAGCGACACGGCGACCGCATCCGGCGTATAGGGAAACCAGCCACGGTCACGCTGAGCGAACGGCGGCGCGGTCCCCGGGAATGGATCTTCGATTGCCACTTCCGGGAACTTCGCTCCTTGAAGATACAGACGCGTCAGCAGATTGACATAGGTTTGCAGCGTCGCGGCCTTCAGCATCTTGCCCGGTTTGCTGCCGGACGCTGCGCCATCGCCGCCAGGAACCGGTCGCAGGCATCACGGTCGAGATCGGCAAAACACCGGTATCCTTAGCGGATCAGCATCCGCAGCGCCTTGAAGAAAGAGACGATCGTCGATTCATGGACATTGCTTCGGCCTGGAGGTGGGTCCAACTTCAGGCTCCACAGGAACAACTTTGCCGCCTCTCGCCAGTCAGCCCATTGCGGATCGTTGAAGCGGCTGTCGTCGGCCAGGGCAAATCCCCAGTCGAGCGAGAAGTCGCCCGGGTTTGCGCCGGGGCGATGGCCGTCGAGATGCCAGATATCATCCGGCCACACCGAGCGAGCCGATATCCGAAGGGCCGGCCGCATCTGGCCAGCAAGATCAAGTGCAGCGGACGCTTGCATCGTTCACTCCAGCGCCGGAAGGGTTGGCAAAGTCGACATCCGGCGCTCGGCCTCCACATGCAGCGATTGCGGGAAGTCAGGCAGATGTCGTCGGCCAGAATGCGCAGGCTCGGCGCGTACAGAAGCTCAAAAGCGACGAGGATCGATCCGGTCACGTGCACGCTCCAGCTCCGTCTTCGCCTGAAGAATGCGCGCCATGTGATCAGCGTCAATCGGGATGATCAGACCAGGGCAGCGAAGGCATCCGCCAAAATGCCGACACACCCGACCTGCCGTCGATCCCGCCGCTATACCCGCAACCGGATTGAGGCAATCATGGCTGAACGGAACCGTTGCATTGGCCGCCAGCGCAATGCAGTCGCCTCGCACCTGATCGTTGGTGTCCGCCGTCGGACCGACGATCCAGTCAAGTATAAGCTCCTGCAATCGGGCGATGGTCTCGCGCTGGATGCGACGCGTCTGCGTGAATGTCGCCTTGGGTCGAGGGTACTGTCCTCCTACTGAAAATTCCTGGCTTTCACCTTCAACCTGTCAATATGCCGCTCCGGCTCATAGATCTCGCGCGCCTTCATAACAGCCCGCTCGCGCGAATCCGGCGTCCCAGGCGTCCCATGCGCGAACTCATCGCCACGACCGGTCGGCAGCCTGAGTTCACCGTCGGAACAGTGGCTGCCGTGACGATCGCACCACTTACAGCAGCCACGGCGAGGAGCAGCAGGTCCCTCGTCGATTCACGGCGAGTGGGACGCGCCTCTAAAACGCTGCTCCAGAGGGCAAATCCCGCGGCGAGAACGCCTAAGGCATTGCCTTTAGGAACAGAATAGGTGCTCGCATAGTGCGCCCCGGCAAGCGCCGCGATGCCGAAGGCGGTAACAAGCCGGATCCCTTTGATTCGACGATGGCATCCTGGATCCACCTTCTCCAGCCAGCACGCAATTGAGCTCAGCATGGTTCCTCCGAAGACAAAGCCAAGCCTGCCCACTCGCCGGCCTGTGACGCCATTGCCTCACTCTGTGGCCCCTTACGATATTCCCCCATGCGTTGCAGGACAATGTAGAAAGACGGTACGAGCACCACTGCCAAGCATGTCGACACAATCAGGCCGCTGAAGACCGATTGTCGATCGACTTCCGCGGAAGCCGCCGAGCCGCTCGCGAACACCCGCGGCAGGACCCGACGGATTTTAGTGAGACAGGTTTGGCTGCCCGATCGGCAAGTGATACCGGACCATACCAATGCGCTAGTTGAGCCTGGCACCCGTCGATGCATTGAAGGTAAGAACCTTTTCCGGGTCGATGCCGAGCTGGACGATATCGCCGACGGCGACCCTGATTTCGGAAGGAACGATCGCCTGGATATCCGTGTTGCCCACTCTTGCCACGATTTCCTGTTCCTCTCCGGTGGGTTCGACAAGCAAGACCACGCCCTTCACGCCGGCCGAAGCAAGAGTTATGTGCTGCGGTCGGATCCCGTAGGTGATTTTCGTGTTTGGAGCCAATCCTTCTGCCAGCGGGAACGACGTCCCGTCCGCGGTGATGGCGGAGCTCCCCCTGACCTCGGCCTGAAAGAGGTTGATTTCCGGAGATCCTATGAAACCTGCGACGAACGTATTTGCCGGATTGCGGTAAAGCTCCATCGGAGGTCCGAATTGTTCGATCTTTCCGCCGTTGAGCACGACGATCTTGTCTGCCATGGTCATCGCTTCGGTCTGGTCGTGCGTCACGTAGACCGTGGTCTTGCCCAATCGCTGATGAAGCTTCTTGATCTCGCTGCGCATCTTCACGCGCAGCTTTGCATCAAGGTTCGATAGTGGCTCATCGAACAGAAACGCCTTGGGATTGCGGACAATGGCACGCCCCATGGCCACGCGCTGACGCTGTCCCCCGGAGAGCTGACGGGGATAGCGATCGAGCAGTTTGTCCAATCCAAGGATCGCCGCAGCATCGTGAACCCTGCGCTCAGTCTCCGCTTTCGCAGCCTTTGCCAGCTTCAAAGAGAAGCTCATATTCTCAGCGACGGTCATATGAGGGTATAGAGCATAGCTCTGGAACACCATTGCGATGTCCCGCTCCTTCGCATGCATCTGATTGACGACTGTTCCGCCAATCTTGATCTCACCTGTACTGATGTCCTCGAGACCTGCGATCATTCGAAGCAGCGTCGACTTCCCGCAACCGGACGGCCCGACCAGCACCACGAACTCACCGCTGTTCATGCTTAGCGAGATGTCGGAGAGCACGGAGAGTGCGCCGTAGCTTTTACCGACACTTCTTAATTCGATTTCAGACATGATTCCTCCCATGGGTTCTGCGAACCGGTCGCTAAAGAGATTGTAATCTTGTGAGCAGGTCAGGCGCTGTCGCGTGGAATGTAGTTCCAAGGCGAGTAGAACCTCCGGGCTGAAGGTGTCTTGCTCGAGTTCAGCCCGTCGATGAGATACCGGCCTGCCTCTTCGAACGCTGCCCATTCCGGGCCGATCGTCGTCAGGCGCGGTCGGCAGTAATACCCTTCTTCCGCGTTGCCGCAGCCGACGACGGCGATTTGGTCGGGGACGACGATGCCAAGGCGCGAGAGCTCCTCGATGACGGTCACGGCCGTGAAGTCAGACTCGACAATCACGGCTGTCGGACGCCGTTCCCATTCAGCGATTTGACGGGCGCAATCTGCCGCCGCTGATCTTTCGCTGGCACCCGTCAGCACTGAGATCGTCACGTCTACGCCCAGTTGCTCCCTTCTGCGGATCACCGAATCGAGACGAGGGTTCGGTCCCGGAAAGGTGTTCTCAACATAACCGATGTGGCGATGACCCTTGACCACGAGGTCTTCGAAGGCACTCTCCAATGCTGCCGTCAGGCCGTTGTTCAGCACGCTGAAGCGTCCCGGCCTGGCGGTCGAGTGGATGACCAGGCAGTGCTTGGTCATCGATGAGAAGGCTTTCTCGACTTCGATCTCGGTCAAATAGTCGACTTCGGCAACCACACCATCCGCCAGTCCGGCCTCCACCTCACCGAGGATATATTCCAGTTCCTTGATGTTGGAAGCGGTCGATATGATCGGCAGGTATCCGCGTTCAAGAGCGGCTTTCCCCAGCCCGTCGATCATCCTGTCTGCGTAGGGGATCCCAAGCTTTGGCAAGACGACACACAACCTCTCACTCTTCTGCCGCCTGAAGTGCCGGGCAATCTTGTTCGGCACATAGCCCAGTTCTTCGACGGCGGCCCGGATTCTCTCGCGCGCGTCGGGGCCTACTCGTTTGAGGTGCTCGGCGCGACCGCTGAAGTACATGGAAACCGCGGCGGTTGAAACGTTCGCCAGCCGCGCGACATCGCTGACCGTCGCCGATTTCTCGACCACCATAGCCTCGGCATTCTGAGATTCACGCGTATCTTTGCTCATGTCGATGTAATCACAGGTCGCGGCTCGCCCGCATCAATGATCCGCTGCAGAAGTTCGGCCCGCAGGACATTCCGCACATCCGCATAGTCCTGGCGATCACAGAGGTTTTCCAACTCGTACGGATCGTTCTCCAGGTCGTAAAGGTAGGTTTCCTGGTAGCGCGGAGAATTCATGTCAGCCGATCCACTGAGGTCGCCGGCAGTGACTTCATATTTCCACCGCCATGTCCGGAGAGCCCGCCCGACATGATGCTCGCTGATCTGTATGAACACGTTGTCGTCCGGGGTGGATGTCCGCCGCAAGATCGACTGGCCCTGCATCTCGGTGGGAATTGGCAAGCCTGCGGCGTCCAGAAGTGTTGGGGGCAGGTCGATGAGGCTGACGAGTCCGTCGTAGGGGCCGCGATTCATCAGGCCCGGCCCGTGGAAGAACGTCGGGACGCGAATGGAGGCTTCGTGGCAGGATCGTTTGTATTCGCTGTTGCGGGTCTTGAAATGGCACCCGTGGTCAGATGTGAATAGGATGATCGTATTGTCGAGTTGCTTGGAACTGATCAGGGAATCGATCAGCCGTCCCAGTGCCTCATCGAGGCGCTGGACCATGCCCATGTAACCGGGATAGTGCTCGTTGGAGGAACCCTGCAGCGCCTGCAAATCGGGCGGCAACTGCATGTTCTTGCGGATACGATCCTCGTAGCCGACGGGGGCCGGATAATCATCGAATTCATTCTGATGGTGCGGCTCGAGGAAAGAAAGGAAAAGGAAGAAGGGCTTGTCCTTGGGCTTGGTGACGTAGCGAATAGCAGCGTCGGTGAGCGCGTCTACGCGATAGCCGGGCAGCTTTACGGCTTCCTCGGCGTCGTCGAACATCGTGGTATCGTAGGCATAGGACGTAAACTCGAGAATATTCGACGCCAGCCAATGCTGGTAGCCACCGCGCTGCGCGAGAGGCACTGGATCTTGCGAGGCCAGATGCCACTTCCCGATATAGCTTGTCTCGTAGCCGCCTGCCGCAAAATGGTGGGCCAGGGTCTTCTGTCCCACTGGAAGCGGGATGTCGTTGCGGAAGCAGCCCGTGGTGGTCGGATAGCGGCCGGTTTGCAGGGCGGACCGGGCTGGGCCGCAGACGGGTTGGCAGGTGAACGAGTTGGGAACGAACATTCCTTCCGCCGCCAGGCGGTCGAAGTGGGGGGTCAGGCTCAGAGGATTGCCATGGAGACCGACGCTGTCCCATCGCTGCTGATCCGTGAAAAAAACAATTACGTTTGGTGAACTGCTCATAAAATGCCTCTGCTTCCTATTTCATACCGGAAGTCATGACCGACTGGACGAAGTATCGCTGCATAAAAACGAACAGCAGCAAGCTCGGGAGGAAGAGAATGACACCTCCTGTCGCGGTCAGATTCCATTGAGTAAAGAATTCCGAATTGAAGAGTGTCAGTCCGGTGGTGATCGGGCGCATCTCAACCGAACTTACGGCTACAAGAGGCCATAGGAACTCGTTGAACTGGAACACAAAGGTCAGGAGAGCAAGTGTCGCCATCGGCGGGCCGAGTTGCGGCAGGACGATCGACCTGTAGATCCTCCATTCCGAAGCGCCGTCCAGACGCGCGGCATCAAGAAGGTCTATCGGTATCGGCCGAATGAACTGACGCATCATGAAGATGCCGTAAGCGCTCATGGCAAAGGGCATGATCAGACCCTGATAGGTGTTAAGCCAGCCAAGTTCCGCCGTCAGGATGTAGAGGGGGATCATTCGGATGAAGAACGGTAGCATCAGGGTCGACAGCAGTGTGCCGAACATCACACGGCTCCCGGGGAATTCGAGCTTTGCGAAAACGTAACCGATGAGCGGATCAAATAGCAGGTGAAGGACAGTGATCCCGCCCGCGATCACGAAGCTGTTGATGATGAAGCGGGCAAAGGGTGCCTTTTCCCAGATTGTTATGTAGTTGGAGAACTCCAGCACCGATGGGATCAGCACCGGTTCTCCGCTGAGCAGGTCCGCGTCACTCTGGAGTGAAAGCGACACCATATATAGGAACGGAAAGAGCGCGAGGATCACGAAGACGGCGAGAATGACGTATGTGACCAGCAGAACGCCTTTTGAGGTTTGAGTTGCAGGAGCCATTAATACGCGACCTCGCGGTTAAGGAAGCGGAACTGCAATGCAGTCACGATGAGGATTACGACCAGCATCAGGAACGAGAGCGCTGATGCATATCCGATGTCGAGTTCGACAAAGGCTGTTTCGAATACATGCAGGGCATACAGCCGCGTTGCTTCGGCCGGCCCGCCGCTTGTGAGAAGATAGGGGGCGGAGAGGTCTTGGAGATGCGCAATCATGCTGATCACGGCAAGGAAAAGGGTCGTTGGCGTCAGAAGGGGAATGGTGATCTTCATGAACTTCTGCATCCGCGACGCACCGTCGATTTCAGCCGCCTCGTATAGGTCCTTTGGGATCGACTGGATGGCAGCGATGTAAATGAGCATCGCGTAGCCGATATCCTTCCAGACCGTGACGGCAATGATCGTCGGCAACGCCGTGGAAGGAGTACTGAGCCAATTCTGCATCGGCAGCCCCAACTGCAGCAGGACCGCGTTGAGCATGCCCGTGTAAGGGTCGAGAATACTCTTCCACATCAGGGCGACGATAACGAACGAGATGATGTACGGAAAGAAGATGACAGCCCTGATCGTGGTGGCAGCCTTGATCGGGCCGGAGAGGATCGCGGCGAGACACAAAGCCGGAACCAGCGTGCCGACGGTCCCGCAGACTGCGAAGATAGCTGTCCGGATAAACGCGTCTCGCACACGCGAATCCGTGAGCGCCTTAATGTAATTGTCGAAGCCCGTGAACTGTGAAGCCCCAATCAGCGGTTGACCGCGAAAGAAGCTGGCCCAGAGCTCGACTGCGATTGGATAGAAGAAGTACACGGCGAAGTAGAGGATCGCCGGCGAAAGCACCATGTAGGCAAAGGTTGCCTGCCTGCCGTTTCGGCTTCGAGCGTAATACATACCGACGATCTCCGGTTTCAGGAAAGCTTACTTCTTCGACAGCTCAGCGTTGGACTTCGCCGCATAGTCCGAGAGAACTTGTTGTGCTGGCTTGTCGTTGTAGAGAATGTCCTGGACCGCCGCCTTGAAGAGATCCTGGACCGTCGCATTCTTGCCCGTCAGGGCAAGGTCTGCAGCCGGATCGACCGCATAAGGCAGGCATTGGCTGAACTTGCTCAGAACAGGATCTGCCTTCACCTTTGGATCGGCTGCCCAGGATTTGCGCGGCATGGTCATACCATTCGCCACGGAAGCGGCCAGTTCGGTATCAAGCGCGACGAAGCGTTTCAGGAGATCCCAGGCTTCGGCGGGGTGCTTCGCCTCCTTCGGAATGAACAGGCTGACGCCACCAGCGAATGTGGCCTGCTTCTTTTCGGTAAGGGAAGGTGCGACTTCCCAGTGGAGCTTCGGGTTTCCAGTCTTGATGGGAGCCACGTCCCAGGGGCCTGTCAGTATCATGGCTGCGCGACCCGATGTGAAGAGCTTCTGCGGCCCCTCGTAGTCGGCACCAGCCACCGGGAGGATCGCGGCCTTGTCCTTATGGATCAAATCCGACACGAACTGTAGCGCCTTCGCGGAATCAGGACTATCGAATGCGACCTTGTTGGAAGCCTTGTCATACAAGGCGCCGCCATTCTGATAGATCCAGGGAACGAAGTAGGTGGCGACCTGGTTTGGAGCAAATCCAATTCTGCCGTTTTTCGCGACGGCCATGGCAGCGTTTCGGAACTCTTCCCAGTTTGCCGGAGGTTTGTCGATGCCCGCGGCCTTTAGCAGATCGACGTTATAGAGGAGGGTGGCGCATGTGAGGTGCATCTGCACCCCGTAATACTTGCCGCCTATCGAGTTTCTCGAGACAGAGAAATCCTGCCAGTCGTCCGGATAGCCCATAGAGCTTCCATCTTTCGCGACATAGTCGTTAAGAGGAAGGATCTTGCCCTGTAGAGCAAACTCCGGGACCCAGCCGCCTGGATCGGCGACAAGATCAGGCACGTTGCCGACGGACATGTCCGCGACGATTTTCGTCCGCATGTCCGGCCATTGGAACCTGCCCCACTCGACAGTCCAACCCGGATGATCAGCTTCGAATTTTTGGATCACATCGGCATATGCCGGATATGCGTGACCCGCATTCCAATAGACCTTCAGGGTCTCGGCATTGGCGGGAGCGTAGAGTGCGAGAGTGAGTGCGGTCGCAGTGGCGCAACGGGTCAGCTTCATTTGGTCTCCTCCTACAGAAGCCTGATGATCGGCGCTGGCGCTCCTCCTCCGGAACGCCCACACCCTGCAAGTTAATTGATTAACTTGCTCTGGTTAATTGATTAACTTGGGCGAGGCGCCCTTGTCAATACGTTGAGTCACTTTCGATCGAATGCCACCCGGAAACCAATGTGACCAGTGGTGGAATCGCCCGTAGTGCCCATTCTGGCGGCGATGCGATAGCGGTGGCAGTACGAGGCGTGGCAGAGAAAGGATCCGCCCTTGAGAAGCTTCTTCCCCTCCTCCTTCGCTGCCCTGTTTGCAGCGACAGCTTCTTTACGCATTGAGCGGATGCGAAAAGCGTCGGCGGTCCATTCCCAGCAATTGCCAGACATATTGTGGAGGCCGTAGCCATTTCGTTCGAACGAGATGGCTGGGGCGAGTCCCGCGTAGCCATCAGCACCAGAATCGTGCCGCGGGAAATCCCCCTGCCAGATATTGCAGGGCGTGAAGGCTTCGGTTGGATGTTCATCGCCCCAAGGATAGATCGGCTCCCTAAGACCGCCGCGCGCAGCGTGTTCCCACTCGGCTTCCGTTGGCAGGCGCCCTCCGACCCAACGCGCATAATCCGTCGCATCCTGCCAAGAGACATGAACTACCGGCAGGTCGTCTCCAGCAGATGTTTGCGGGCCGAACGGAGCAGCCCAATTGGCTCCTTCGATCCTCCTCCACCACTCTGCGCCGACGACGCCCTTAGTCGGGATGCTTCCGTCAACAAACGTGTAGAAGACGTAGGACCAGCCGAGCCGCTCAGCCTCCGTCACATAGCCGGTCTCGCGGACAAATCGAGCAAATTCGGCGTTGGTCACGGCTCCGACCGAAAGACGAAAATCTTCAATTTGCACTGTTCGGACCGGTCCCTCGCCATCAAAGGGAAGCAGGGGCTTGCGCGTGCCAACCAGCACCCTGCCTCCCGGTATTTCCCGGGTGTCGCAAGGCTGAGGAGTGATAGCGGGCTGGACGGCGACCTCATGATCTGAGGAAGCTCGCTTGCTCGATTTGGCATCAAAACTACAGCAACTCATAATTTGACCTGTCGAACCTAAGCTGGAACGCCCGTATGGCTATTTCTAACTTCTAAACCGACTCGGCCGCTCGATGTCCACCAGCGAAAATGCATATCGCTCGCCATTCCGCCATCGGGCGATCGTCCGAATGCTATGATCGTTCCTTTGGCTAGGCTTTTTTATGTTTGCCACCCGTATCGACAGATGAGCCTCTCGGAAGCAGACGCCGGTCTGACCTATTTTCATTCCTGAACGCGAATTGCGAATGTGGCCGATGAAGGTCGAGATAGGATGGTCCAGGCAAAGCCCGGGCGCGTCGCAGCACGTGCTCGGGCATGCTACTGGGTGACGATTTCGCCGAAACTGCCATCGTTGGCGCTCGACCCGGACGCCGTCCGGAGTTACGAATACTCCGGCAATTCGGCGCCCTTCAAGGTTGAAGCCGGGACGAACGCCAGAAGTGTTGCGGCAGCGATTAGCAATATCCCGAATGCAAGAAGCGGAAGCGGGATCAATAATCCGGCCAATCCGCCGCCGCCGACCGCGCTTAACGACTCTGCCCCGACCTGCAGCGCCTGATTGTTGCCCATCACGCGACCTTGCCGTTCCCCGGAGACGGTATTGGCAAGCAGCGTCGGGCATGCCGCAAGGG
>NZ_JARWGH010000016.1:0-103943 GCF_036528765.1 Rhizobium sp. BR 362
TCCTCGTAACACGGTCGGATGACCGCTGTTGGCGCAATCTCAAGAAGCGCAAGCAATCTCAAACTAAGGAAGCTAAAGCCGAGGGGTGCGTCTCACCCGCCCCCGCTCCTCCCTTGCAACCCGGCCCAGCCGGTCGGACCGGGGGCTGATCGTCGGAGCAAGTGACGAGCCATGACTGTCGCATTTCTAACTGGCTGGCAGCGTCGCGCCTCTAACCAGCTTTGACATCGCGCCTCTAACCAGCTTTGACATGGTTTGTAGCCGGGTGGGTTCAAGGATGAAGTGCGACTTGTGCCGTCGCCGCGCAGAGAACCGAACCTACCGGCCTGTTCGACCCTCCTGCATTTCCTCGCCCACAAAGCAGTTATAGTCTGCTCGGATAGCGATGCGTTTCAATGGCAACTCCAACCGCTGTAGGTCGCTGACGCTCGGCCCCAATATTTCGATAATGAGCTTGCGGAAAATAGCATCTGCAAAATTGCCGGCATCCGTGACTTTTAGCAGGAAGGCTCCATCTCCACCGATCACACAATTCTCATAGTAAGTGTCGAGGTCTGGAATCGATGCGGAATTCTGGTGCGCCAACATGATGGGAAGCCCATCAATCACGATGCCTTGAGCGACAGTCGAATTGCGGGCGACCGGCGCCGGCACACCGGCATTATTCGGCCCATCGCCTGAGATGTCGATGACCCGACGTATTCCCTGGAATGGGCTGATTTGGAAGAGTTTTCGAGAAAACGCAAGGGTGTTGGAAATCGAGGTGAATGATATGCGCCTCATCGGTTGCTGGCGCAGAGCCTCTGCAAACTGAACAGCAGTGTTGGGGCCGTCGACCAGCGTCCAGGGTACGATCTGAACGGCAGATCCACCCCACTCAACATATGTCACTGCGATTTTGCCGAAGGGCCCGCTCTGTATTGCATTGACGAGTGCGGGCTGAAGAAATGCAGTCACATAGCCTTGACGTTGAATTCGCTGTTCGTCGATCTCCATTGAGTAGGAGACGTCAACGGCAAGAACCAACTCAAGATCCACGTCAACTGGAGAAAGGTTGGCTGGCGTGCTACCCGTCAAAAGGCCAAAGGAGACAAGAAGCGCGCATTGCAGTTTCATGGCAATAGGAAGCCCGGTGGGCCATCATATTACGCCTGTTCCGCAAGCTCGCAATGCACGGGTGCAATACCAGTTCAGGCAGTGCCCTGCTCTATCGAGCAGCGCGCGCCAGCCCATGCGCCACAAGCCGGTCGATGGTTTCCGCATAGCTGACGCCGCTTGCCGCCATGGCTTTGGAATACATGCTGATGTCGGTAAAGCCGGGAATCGTATTGAGCTCGTTCACGAGAAACTGCATGTCCGCCGTCACGAAGAAATCGACGCGCGCCATGCCATCGCAGCCAACCGCCCGGAAGGCTCTGCCTGCCATCTCGCGAATCCGGCGCTCGATCTCTTCCGGGAGTTCGGCCGGCACTTTCAAAGCCGCGCCGTTCTCGTCGATATATTTGGCATCGTAGCTGTAAAAGCCGTGGCTTTCCGCCGGGACGATTTCGCCGGGACGCGACACGAAGAGATTGCCTGCCGTATCTTCGAGCACACTGCATTCGATCTCGCGGCCGCGGATGAACTCTTCCGCAAGCAGCTTGCGGTCATGTTTGAAGCCTTCCCTGAGCGCGGCTTCATACTCACCGGCCGTCGTAACCTTGCTGACGCCAACAGACGATCCCTGCCGCGCCGGCTTAATGAAGACGGGCAGCCCGAGGAGACGTTCGAGATCGGCGAACGGAGGCTGGCTGTCCTCGTGAATGGTGACCGCACGCGCCGTCGTCAGCCCCGCCTCCTTCAGCAGCCGCTTGGCGATGTCCTTGTCCAGAGCTGCGGCCGAACCGAGGATTCCGCAGCCGACAAGCGGCACCCGGGCGACTTCGGCGAGCCCCTGGGCCGAGCCATCCTCGCCATGCGGCCCATGCAAGACAGGAAACAGGATATCGATATTTGGCATTTCGTAGGCGCTGTCGCCGGCCGGTACTGCGATCATCCGTCCGCGCCCACCGGGCACGAGGCAAACCTCCATCCCGCTCTCCGGAGTCGACAATTTGCCGTCTTCGAAGGAGCTCAAAAGCCACTTTCCCTCGCGGGTGACGAAGACGGGCACCGCATCATATTTGGCAGGCTGCAGAGCCCGCATGACGTTCGTCGCAGACAGCACCGAGACGTCGTGCTCGGCGGAGCGCCCGCCAAAAAGCACGGCGATGCGCAGTTTCGAGGGTGCCGCGGCGTCTGTCATTAAGTGTTCTCCGGAATGGTTGGGTTGCGAGGTCGGACGCTGATCGCAATGCCGCGGTTGGCGAAAATGCGATGGAAATGGAATGCCGCATCGTCATCAACGATGTTTCCGGCTGAAGTGCGGCAGAACCCGTTCCGACCCTCGCAATCCAAACCATTCCAAGGACAACCGAATCTCCCGGTCAAATACGCCATACCCGAGAGGATGCGGGAACGGCCGGATGGTGCGTCATTCGCCGGCTATTTCCAGTTTTTACGGCGCCGAAGCTCCGCCTCCGACGGGGCCTGTGTGGCAAAGGAACCGGTCTTGATATCGCCGGCGGGTTCGTAAGTTGCCATGATGACCCCGCTCGGAAAGGATTGCGAGCGGATGAGTTTCAGCGCGACCGGGACGGTTCCGTCGGCGAAAAGCTTTTTGCCTTTGCCAAGCAGCAGAGGGAAGGTCAGCACAGTGTATTCGTCGATCAATCCATGCCGGAGCAGGGTCTGAATAAGATTGCCGCTCCCCTGGATCAGAAGATCCGGCCCCTCGCCTTTCTTAAGCTCCGTCAGCGCTGCCGTAACGTCAGGGCCGAGCGATCGGCTGTTGTTCCAGTCGAGCGAGCTATTGCCGCGGGTCGCAACATATTTGGTGACCCTGTTGAATAACACGGCGATACGGTCGTCTTGGTCGGCGTAGGGCCAGTAGGCGGCAAAAATATCGTAAGTCTTGCGGCCAAGCAGCAGGTCGAATGGTTTGTCGAATATCTCGCCCAAGGCGGCGCCCGTCGCTTCATCGAAATAGTGGAAGGTCCAGCCGCCGAACTGGAAGCCGCCGGACGGATCCTCCTGCGGAGCGCCCGGGGCCTGCATGATGCCGTCAAGGCTGACGAATGTGGACGCGATGATCCTGCGCATGATGTCCTCCATGGGTTTGGGTTTGTCGATCCGAGGACGTTTCTCCTCGAATGAAACCGACAGGCGCTTGGAATTTTGTCTGAAGCTTTTCGTCGGCACGCCCTGCCGCCGGTCTCGCTTGGACAATTCCGAGCGCAAATTCGTGACGCTGCGGCGCAGCCGAATAGCCCCATCACCGAACACGCAATCTAACGCCCAGGTGGCACTTGTGACCAATTGACTCTTGAATGACCGGTCGGAATCGGCGACATTCGTCCTACCAATATTCCCTTTGCGATCCGAACCCGATTTCGGGCCCGCCTCGTTCGACAATGCCTGGATAAGAGCGTGAGCAGCGATTCATCAAGAAGCGCGGCGAAGCCATTGGCTTCGTTGGCGCATGTCAATGCGGCTGGTTGGGGTCGAGGTCTCTCCACCATCGTGCGGATCACGCATATGACGCTGCACCATCCCTGGCAAACCAGCTTTGCGATCGGTTCGACGTTCATCGCGGCGACGCTGCAGCTCTTGATTCCGCGCCTGCTCGGCCGTGCGGTAGACCAGACGCAAACGGTGGTTGCCGGCGGTGCGGCCGGACAGCTTGCGGAAAACGCGCTGTTGACGACCGCCCTGCTCCTGCTGGTCGTCAGCATCCTGCGCGGTCTTTTCACGATGGTGCAGAACTATTACAGCGAGTCCGTCGGACACCATATGGGCTATGAGTTGCGGCTCGCCTGCTATGAAAAGATCCAGCAGCTCTCCTTCAGCTTTCACGACAAGGTGCATTCCGGCGATCTCATCACCGTCGGCCTTTTGGATCTCGAAGGCGTGCGCATGTATTTTTCGACGGCGCTTGTGCGCATGGTGCTGCTCACCATGCTGATCGGCGTCGGTGCCTATATGCTGTTGTCGACCGATGTCCTGCTCGGGCTTATGGCGCTCAGCTTCGTGCCCTTCGTCGCCTGGCGTTCGTCCGTGACGCAGCTCAGATTGCGGGCGACCTGGCTCGACCTGCAAGAACGCCTCTCCGTGCTGACCCGGGTGATGGAAGAGAACCTCGGCGGCATTCGCGTCGTGCGTGCCTTCGCGGCGCAGGCTCACGAACTGATGAAGTTCGACCAAGCCTCGCACAATGCGCTCACCCTCGCCCACAAACGTGTCGGCATCCGCGTTGCCAATACCAGTGCCATGAACTTCTCCTTTTTCGCCGCCATGGGCCTTGTGCTCTGGGTCGGCGGCGGCAAGGTGATTGCGGGCGAAATCAGCGTCGGCACCCTCGCCTCATTCCTAACCTTCATGACCATTCTGCAGATGCCGGTGCGCCAGCTCGGCCTGATGGTCAACGCGTTTGCCCGCGCATCGACCTGCGGCTCGCGACTGTTCGCCCTTCTCGACCTCGATATCGCCATCAAGGATGCACCGGACGCCAAGCCGCTTGCCGTCACCGACGGCTTGCTACGCTTCGAAAATGTCGGCTTCACCTATCCCGGCCCAGAAAAGCGGCCCGTCCTCAGAAATATCAGCTTCGAGGCGCGACGCGGCGAGACGGTCGGCATCGTCGGCCCGCCCGGCAGCGGCAAATCCACGATTGCGCATCTGATTCCCCGCTTCTATGACGTCACATCCGGCCGCATCACCATCGACGGTCAGGACATTCGCAAGGCGACGCTGCAGTCGCTACGCCAGTCGGTTGCTGTCGTGCAGCAGGATTCCTTTCTGTTCACCACCAGCATCGAAAACAACATCGCCTATGGCGATCCCTGGGCGAAGGAGCAGCGCATCGAGCGCGCCGCCGAATCCGCGCAACTGCACAACTATATTCTCGGCCTGCCGGCCGGCTATACCACCGTCGTCGGTGAACGCGGCGTGTCGCTTTCCGGCGGCCAGCGCCAGCGTTTGACGATCGCACGTACGTTGATGCTGAAGCCGGCGGTGATGGTGTTCGACGACTCAACCGCTGCAATCGACGCAGCAACCGAGCAGCGCATCCGCAGTGCCATGAAACGCTTTGCCCGCGATCGGGTGACGCTCATTGTCGCCCACCGCCTGAGCTCGCTGATGCATGCCGACCAGATCCTCTTTATCGAAGACGGCGAGATCGTCGAGCGCGGAACCCATGAGCAGCTTCTGGCCGCCGGGGGACGATACAAGGCGCTGTACGATCTGCAGGTTCGCCCGGACGGTGATGACACGACGGTGACTGGCGGCAGGGTCGCAGGGGCAAGGGAGGCCTGACGATGTCGGAAACCACTGAAACCGAGCGCAACGACGTGCGCGAGGACGGGCGGCGCCCTCCCCGTGCCGTGGTCGGCTCCCATCGCGTCGAGGAAGAGATTTTTGGCAAGGTCTTTGATGGCAAGATCATCCGCCGCATCTGGACATTCGTGAGCCCCTATCGCCGGCAGATCTATATCTCGGTCGGAGCCGTGCTTCTCTTCACCGGGTCGCAGATCGTCATCCCGCTTGTCATCCGCTATGCGATCGACCACGCGATGGCGGCGGGCGCAATCAATTATTCGGCGCTCTGGCTGGCCTTGGCGATCTTCGCGGCCGCTATTCTCGTCAATTACGCTGCAAGCTACATGCAGGAGACCTTTGTCGGCGAGGTTGCCGAAGAAGTGCTCTTCGATATCCGCCGGGCGATGTTTGCGCATCTGCAGCGGGTATCGCTCTCCTTCATGGACAAGACCGAGGTTGGGCGGCTGATGTCGCGCCTTCAGGGCGACGTGAACTCCATGCAGGAATTCCTTGAAACATCGGTGCTTTCCGTCGGTGATATCGCCCTGCTCTTCGGCATCATCGTCGTCATGTTGTGGCTCGATTTCCGGCTTGGCCTGCTGACGCTGTCCGTCATGCCTATCCTCTTCGTCGTGCGCCTTTTCTGGTTGCCGAAAGCGCGTGTCGCTTTCATGAACGCGCATGAGACCAACTCCGTCACCAGCGGCGCATTGGCCGAGGCAATTCACGGCGTGCGCGCCGTTCAAGGCATGCACCGTCAGAGCGTCAATTTCGGTCTCTTCGACGACAAGGCCTATACCAATCTCAAGGCGCATCTGACCGCCGCGAGATACGCACAGATAATGGTGCCGATCGTCGATACGCTGACAGGCATGGCCATGGCCATCGTCATCATCGTTGGCGGTTCGATGGTGCTGAACCACAGGCTCGATGTCGGCGTCATGGTCGCCTTCCTGTTCTATATTCAACGCTTCTTCGACCCAATCCGCTCGCTCACCATGCAGTATTCGGTCATGCAGCGCGCCATGGCCTCCGGTCAGCGGCTGACGGATGTGCTTGACGTGCCGATCGACATCCAGGACGCGCCGGATGCCAAGGTGCTGTCATCCGACATGGACGGCTCGGTCGAATTCCGCGATGTCGTCTTCGGCTATAATCCGAAACATCCGGTGCTGAAGAATGTCAGCTTCAAGGTCAATCCCGGTGAGACCGTGGCGCTGATCGGGCCGACCGGCTCCGGCAAGTCGAGTTCCATGGCGCTGATTCATCGTTTCTACGACGTGCAGCAGGGCCAGGTGCTCGTTGGTGGCCATGACGTGCGCTCCCTCACCCAGGATTCGCTCGGGCGACAGATTGCCATGGTGCTACAGGAGCCCTTCCTGTTCACCGGGACCGTGCTGGAGAACATTCGATACAACAAAGCCGAGGCTACGCGTGAGGAGATCATCGAGGCTGCGAAGGCGGTCGGCGCGCACGATTTCATCATGCGGCTTGCCGACGGCTACGACACCGTTCTCGGCGAACGCGGCGGTGGCTTGTCGCTCGGCCAGCGCCAGCTCGTCAGCTTCGCCCGCGCCCTCATTGCCGACGCGAAAATACTCGTGCTTGACGAGGCAACCGCGAATATCGACAGCTATACCGAAATGCTGATCCAAAAAGCGCTGGTGAAGCTGCTCGATGGACGCACCGGCCTTGTGATTGCCCACCGCCTCGCCACCATCCGCGAGGCCGATCGGATCATCGTGTTGCAGAACGGCCAGTTGATCGAGAGCGGCAATCACAATCAGCTCATGGCCAACGGCAAGCTCTATTCGAAACTCTATAACCTCAACTACGCCTCGTTTGACGATATTCCCGAAGAGGAAATGAGTGCTTCGGTCCCAGTGGAGTCGGATACATAGCAGTTCGCTTTTAAAACTGAACACATGGAGACTGAAGTTGATCACATCTTTCAGACGCTATGCAAAGGCCTCGTTGTCGATACTGTGGAGAGTTTGTCTGATCGTACTCATCGGAGGAGTGATATTTAACGGCGCTCCAGATCAGATTTTCCAACATTTCGTCGAGCGTACGGAATTCAGCATAAAGCTTGAACCCGTCTTGCGAGCCACATATTTCGCGCTGATCTTCCTTATTCTTGGCTTCTGGAGGTCCGTAGCTCGAATAATATTGTTCGAGAAAAGCTCATTATTTACGGACGAGGTGTGGCGTGAAATCTACTTGATGCTTTTTGCTTGGGCATTGGCTTTGGCAGCGCTAGACGCATTCTTGGCTCTGTATGCGCCAACCGACGTTTGGGTCATCATCGTCCGCTCGACACCATTTCTCTTATTATTGATCTATATTTTTCTGATTTCCTTCAGATACCAAGGAAAACTCAAGCCCAGGGCCGAGCTTCCCTAACGCTGTTCAGCGAGACACCGCGCCATTCGAGTATAGTGACTTGCATGATGATAGTAACTCATGCTATTCGCCTTGGCCATGCAGAGAACAAGCTTCAGCGCCTTCAAATGTCCTGCCGCCCGTGCGCTCGAAAGCGTCGGCGACTGGTGGAGTATTCTGATCCTGCGCGATGCGCTGCAGGGGCTGGCGCGCTTTGACGAATTCCAGAAGAATCTTGGTGTTGCGCCGAATATCCTGACGCGGCGGTTGAAGCATCTGACCGATGAAGGTCTGTTCGAGCGCCGCCTCTATAGCGAACGGCCACCGCGCTACGAATATGTGCTGACCGAAAAAGGGCGCGACTTCTTTCCCGTTCTCATGGCGCTGTTCACCTGGGGCAATCGGCATTTGCCGCCGGAGGAAGTGGCGATGCGTCTGGCCGACTCGGCGACGGGTGAGGATCGCGATCCCCTTCTGATCGACCGCGTGACCGGCCGCGCTTTTCATCCCGAAGACACGATTCTGGTACCCGGACCGGCGGCCGATGAGGCTGTCCACGAACGGATAGCGCAGATGAAGGCATGGTTCCTGGGCTTCGATGCCTGATAAAAATAGGAGTACACCATTATGGATCGCATCGTCGTAACGGGTATGGGCCTGGTTTCGCCATTGGGCGTCGGCGTCGACGCCGCGTGGAAGCGGCTGGTGGAAGGGCGCTCGGGTCTCAGGCTTCTGCCGGAAACGATGGTCGGTGATCTCGCCGCCAAGGTCGGCGGTGTCGTGCCAAGCCTCGATGAAGATAGCGAAGCCGGTTTCGATGCCGATCGCTATGTGCCCATAAAAGACCAGAAGAAGATGGATCGCTTCATCCTCTTCGCCATGGCGGCCGCCGAAGAGGCAATCAAACGAGCCGGTTGGCAACCCGCCAATCCCGAAGAACTGGAACGCACCGCGACGGTCATCGCTTCCGGCATCGGCGGCTTTCCGGCGATCGCCGATGCCGTCCGCACCGCCGAGACCCGCGGCGTGCGCCGGCTGTCGCCCTTCACCGTCCCCTCCTTCCTCGTCAATCTGGCGGCCGGTCAGGTCAGCATCCGCTATGGCTACAAGGGGCCGCTTGGCGCGCCGGTGACGGCCTGCGCCGCCAGTGTCCAGGCGATCGGAGACGCTGCGCGGCTCATCCGCGCCGGGGAAGCCGATGTGGCGATCTGCGGTGGCGCGGAGGCCTGCATCGACAAGGTCAGCCTCGGCGGCTTTGCGGCGGCGCGGGCACTCTCCACCGGCTTCAGCAATCGGCCGGAAGAAGCTTCTCGTCCCTTCGACGTCAGCCGCGACGGCTTCGTCATGGGCGAAGGCGCCGGCATTTTGGTGATCGAGACGCTGGACCACGCCCTTGCCCGAGGTGCCACTCCGCTTGCCGAACTCGTCGGCTACGGCACCGCCGCCGATGCCTATCATATGACAGCCGGTCCCGAAGACGGAGACGGCGCACGCCGGGCGATGCTGGCGGCTCTTTCTCAGGCCCGCATTTCGCCCCGCGAAGTCAAACATCTGAACGCCCATGCGACCTCCACGCCGGTCGGTGACCGCGGCGAGATGGAAGCCATTAAAACAGTGTTCGGGCGCGATGGCGGCATCGCCGTCAGCGGCACGAAGGCCGCGACAGGCCACCTCCTGGGTGCGGCCGGCGGCCTGGAAGCGGTCTTCACCATCATGGCCTTGCGTGACCAGATTGCGCCCCCGACCCGCAATCTGCTGCAGGCGGACGCGGCCGCCGAGGGTATCGATATTATCGGCGCAACAGCCCGGCCGATGGCGATGGAATATGCCATCTCCAACGGTTTCGGTTTTGGCGGCGTCAATGCCAGCGCTCTGTTCCGCCGGTGGCAATAATCGGGTTTGGCTTCTGCAAGACTCGATGAGAATCGAACCTTGCAGAAGCTGATCGGCGACACACCGTCGTCCCTTCTGCAAAGGCACAAAGCGCGCTATGCTCTTCCGGATATTGCCGGAGATCGTCCATGCGCGCCTTATCTCTCGCAGCCACCTTCTGCATCACCCTCGCCTTCGCGCCGGCCGCACGAGCGGAAGATCCGGTGCAGTCGGCACAGAGCCTAATTCAGGAACAGATCGAAGCTTTCCTGCACGATGATGCCGCGTCGGCCTATTCCTTCGCTGCACCCGGCATCAAGGCGCTCTTTCCCGATAAGGACACCTTCTTCGCCATGGTGAAGAAGAGCTATCAGCCGGTTTACCACCCAGGCAGTTACGCATTCGGCAAGAGCCGTGCCATCGACAACGGCGCTGTCGTTTATCAGGAAGTGCTGATCACCGGCACGGACGGCAAGGACTGGACGGCGATCTATCAGATCACCCATCAGCCTGATGGCAGTTACAAGATCAATGGCGTGCAGATTTTGCCGAACGCGACGAGTGAGGGAATCTGATCGGAATTCCGCGCCTTCGTTGTAGATACTGCGACGAACGACTGCGCTGCGTCTGACAATTCCGATCAAATCCCCGTCACGCCTGACGAGTTTTAGCCGCCTGCCTTGACCAAACTGACGGATTGAACCGCTCCAGCAAGCGCAGGCCGGGGTAACGGAACGGCTATGCTAGACGTTGGCGCTGCGCTGATGCTTGCAGTCGTCATAGGATCCGGCGTTGGGACCGGAATCTGGTCTGCAGTTGGCAGCAAAATCGGAAATTGCATCGTTGTGGCCGTTTTCACAGGCACATAGTTCATTGCAACTTCATAGGCCGGGAGCGGCGCCGGCGTTTCAAGCGCACCGTCCTGCCCACGTTTCTCATAGAAAGCGTTGCCGCCGGCGACGGCAACATAGTGCATGTTGTTGTAAGGAAATTTCAGACCTTCGGTGTGGAAGAACATCGCATCCTTGACGCCCGGATGCCGTTCTCCGCCAAGAACCGCCGATGCCACCTGGTCGAGTTCTGGTTCAGCCTGGTCGCTTACCACTCTTGTCATTACGCCCGGCGCAAATTGCCTTTGCTGCGAGACGACACCGCAGATCGACGGGGGATAGGCGCCCGAGGTCAGCCTATTCATCACGACCGTTCCCACTGCCATATAGCCATCATGATCCGAGTGCTCCGACTCGAAATACATGGCTCGTTTCAAACAGTCGCGATCTTTCGCGGTGTAGTTGTAAGTTACCTTCGTCGCCCGACTGGACTTGGAAGAGTTGCTGCTGACCGAGGGTGCTTTCGCCACCGTCGTACAGCCCGTGGCCGCCAATCCGACAAACAATAATCCGGAAAGACAGGTCCCCAATGCGCGTTGCGCCCTCAACGGCAGGTGCCTCCTATTTTATTAGTGAGCCCTTATCGATTAAGTGGGATGCTTTGTAGCCGAAGTTCTAAGGAATTTCAAACGTGAAGCATCAAAAAATAGCCAGTGACTCTTATCATCGGCACGCGATGTTTATTTCGATTCACTGTTTTTTCAAATGCTTTTATATTGCGGCATCATCATGGCCCGCTTGGGAAAGGTCGGCACATTTCCGCCGCACTCGCTCACTCCAAAATCGAGAACTAAACCGTACCCCACTGGTATAATTCGTTATTTTTTGAACCTACGAGCAGAAGACACTGGCCAGCATTCACGTTCAACGGCGAAAAATATTTACACCGGCTCCAGATCGCCCCTTGCCCAATTCTCCTGAGTCTCCGCCATGAAATCGGCGAAGCGGCCTTCGGCGATTGCCTGGCGGATGCCGTGCATCAGTTCCTGGTAGTAGGCGAGATTGTGCCAGGAGAGCAGCATGCCGCCAAGCGCCTCGTTGGCGCGGACGAGATGGTGCAGGTAGGCGCGGGAATAGTCGCGCGAGGCCGGGCAGTTCGATTGATCATCCAATGGGCGCATATCTTCAGCATGGCGGGCATTGCGGATATTGACCTTGCCGCGGCGGGTAAACGCTAGCCCGTGGCGGCCGGAGCGGGTCGGCATCACGCAATCGAACATGTCGATGCCGCGGGCAACGGATTTCAGGATATCGTCCGGGGTGCCGACGCCCATCAGATAGCGTGGCTTGTCGGTGGGCAGTTCGGGAAGGGTGATCTCGAGCATACGCAGCATGACTTCCTGCGGCTCGCCGACGGCAAGGCCTCCGACAGCATAGCCCTTGAGGTCCATGCCGCTCAGTGCCTGGGCGGAACGGACGCGAAGCTCCGGAACGTCGCCACCCTGCACGATACCGAACATGGCTTTGCCGGGCTGATCGCCGAAAGCAACCTTGCAGCGTTCCGCCCAGCGCAACGACATTTCCATGGCGCGCTCGATCTCCTTCGGAGTCGCCGGCAGCGCCACGCATTCGTCGAGCTGCATCTGGATGTCGGAGCCAAGCAGGCCCTGAATTTCGATCGAGCGCTCGGGCGACATATGATGCGTGCTGCCGTCGACATGCGACTTGAAGGTGACGCCCTTCTCGTCGAGCTTGCGCAAGCCGGAGAGCGACATCACCTGGAAGCCGCCGGAATCGGTCAGGATCGGGTGCTGCCAGCGGATCAGCTCGTGCAGGCCGCCGAGACGGGCGACGCGCTCGGCGGTCGGGCGGAGCATCAGGTGATAGGTATTGCCGAGGATGATGTCGGCGCCGGTCTCGCGCACCTGATCGAGATACATCGCCTTGACGGTACCGACCGTGCCGACCGGCATGAAGGCCGGCGTGCGGATCGTGCCGCGTGGCATGGAGACTTCGCCGAGACGGGCGCCGCCATCGGTCTTCTTCAACTGGAACTGAAAGCTCTCGCTCATTTCGTCTTAGTCTTTCCGGTAGAGCAGGCTGCCATCGCCATAGGAATAGAAGCGATAGTCTGTCTCAATAGCATGGGTATAAGCCGCGCGCATGGTATCAAGGCCGGCAAAGGCCGATACCAGCATGAACAGCGTCGAACGCGGCAGATGGAAATTGGTCATCAAGAGATCGACCGCCTTGAAGCGATAGCCGGGTGTGATGAAGATGCCGGTCGCCCCCGACCAGGGCTTGATCATTCCATCGTCATCCGCAGCACTTTCGATCAACCGCAGCGAGGTCGTGCCGACGCAGACGATGCGCCCTCCCCGCGCCTTCACGGCGTTCAGCTTGCCCGCAGTCGTCGCATCGACATAGCCGATCTCGAAATGCATCTTATGGTCTTCGGTGTCGTCGGCCTTGACCGGCAGAAAGGTGCCGGCGCCGACATGTAGCGTTACGAAGTGCCGCTCGACGCCCATGGCATCCAGCGCGGCAAACAGCGACGGCGTGAAATGCAGCCCCGCAGTCGGGGCAGCGACGGCGCCCTCCTCGCGGGCGTAGATGGTCTGGTAGTCGGCACGGTCGCGCTCATCCTCGGGGCGCTTGGCAGCGATATAGGGCGGCAGCGGGATATGACCGACAGTGGCGATCGCCTCGTCCAGCGCCGGGCCGGACAGGTCGAAACGCAGCGTGATCTCTCCACCCTCGCCCTTCTCTTCCACGACAGCGTCGAGAGCACCAAGGATGCAGACATTTTCGCCGTGGCCGAACTGGATGCGATCGCCGATCTTGATGCGTTTGCCCGGCTTGGCGAAGGCTTTCCAACGGTCAGGCCCAGCGCGCATATGCAGCGTCGCCGACACCTGCTGGCCCGGCGCGCCATCGCGATGACGGATGCCTTCCAACTGAGCCGGGATGACCTTCGTGTCGTTGAAGACGACAGCATCGCCCCGTCGCAGGAAAGACGGCAGATCGCGGATGTGATGATCGCTCAAAGCCGCTTCGGCACTATTCGGATCGACGACGAGCAGGCGCGCGCTGTCGCGTGGCTCGGCGGGCCTCAGCGCTATGCGCTCATCCGGCAGGTCGAAATCGAAAAGGTCAACGCGCATTTCTGGCAATCTCAGCAAAGCGAAACCCGCCCCCAACGCCAAAGCGCGAGAGGCGGGCTTCAGGAACAATCACGATCAGACGTCGGCAGCAACCCGTGCGGAAACGATCGAATCCGGATCACGCACCGGCTCGCCGCGCTTGATCTGGTCGACGAATTCCATGCCGGAGATAACCTGGCCCCAAACGGAGTACTGCTTATTCAGCCAGGGTGCATCGGCAAAGCAGATGAAGAACTGCGAATTGGCCGAGTTCGGGTTCTGCGAACGTGCCATGGAGCACGTGCCGCGAATGTGCGACGTTGCGGAAAATTCAGCCTTCAGGTCCGGCTTGGAGGAACCGCCCATGCCGGCGCGGCCGGGATTGAAGCTTTCGCTGCCCTGCTTGCCGTACTGAACGTCGCCGGTCTGCGCCATGAAGCCGTCGATGACGCGATGGAAAACGACGTCGTCATAGGCCTTTTCGCGGGCAAGTTCCTTGATGCGGGCAACATGCTCGGGCGCTACCTGCGGCAGCAACTGAATGACGACCTGACCCTTGGTAGTTTCCAGGATAAGGGTGTTTTCGGGATCCTTGATCTCAGCCATTTTCGTTTCCTCTTCTCTTGTCGATTCTTATTTCCTGCCGACGGTGACCTTGACCATCCGGTCCGGGTTGCTGACTTCGCCGTTCTGGCCTTCGCCGCGCTTGATCTTGTCGACCAACTCCATGCCGGAGACGACCTTGCCGACAACCGTGTACTGGCCATTCAGGAAGTCGCCGTCAGCGAACATGATGAAGAACTGCGAGTTGGCGGAATTCGGATCCTGGGCGCGCGCCATGCCGACCGTGCCGCGCTTGAACGGAACCTTGGAGAACTCGGCCGGAAGATCGGGCATATCGGAGCCGCCGGTGCCAGCCTTCTGAGGATTGTAGCCCTTGGCCATATTGCCGTACTGCACGTCGCCGGTCTGGGCCATGAAGCCGTCGATAACACGATGGAAGGCGACATTGTCATATGCACCCTTCTTCGCCAGCGCTTCGATCTGCGCAACATGCTTCGGAGCAACATCCGGCATCAACTGAATGACGACTGGGCCATCCTTGAGCTGGATCGTCAGAAAATCGTCGGCCGCTGCGGACAATGCGCTGCCTGCGAAGGCGGCAAGGCCGAGAAAGCCTGCCAATGCGAGATGAAAGAGTTTCATGGGTGCTCCGTTCGGAAGATGATTTTCGACCAGTCTTTTATTGGACCGTATCTTTTAACTTGCCGGTCAGGGCTTCAAGAACCGCTGCTGGCACGAAAGCGCTGACATTGCCGCCCATGGATGCGATCTGCCGCACCAATGTGGCGGTTATAGGCCGCGATGCTGTGCCGGCCGGCAAAAACAGCGTCTGAATATCAGGCGCCATCTGGCGGTTCATGCCAGCCATCTGCATTTCATAATCAAGATCGGTGCCGTCGCGCAGACCTCGCACCAAGAGCGTCGCGCCATGCTTGCGCGCCGCGTCGACCACCAGATTGTCGAAGGCGACGACGGAAATATCGCCGACCTTCTGCGGCAGCGCCTCGGCGAGCGACCGCGTGATCAGGTCCGCTCGCTCTTCGAAGGAAAAAAGCGGCTTTTTGCCGGGATGGATGCCGATCGCGACGATGACTTTCGAAGCGACATTCAGCGCCTGCACGAGGACATCCAGATGTCCATTGGTCATCGGATCAAAAGATCCGGGATAAAAGGCTGTCGTCATACCAGGCCGGCCCGTTGTTTCGACGCCTTTTGTCATGGATGGGCCTGTATCGCAAGTCATTTACAACCCCTTGGCTGCCTCTGAACAGCAGATGAATGCGGTGTTCAAGCCGGTTTCAGATCCACATTGCTTTAATTGCATCAACATCGAAACGGGCCGCTTTCATCGGCTCACCCGCCTCCGGCTCAGGGAAGATCAGGCCATGTTGGTTTTCATTGTTGCAGTCGCCATTATCGGCTCTTTCGTCGTCGAATACCTCGTTCATCTTTTCGCGGATAATTACGAAATCGAATGGGCGCAGCCGGCTGACACCACCAATTCTGCTCAAGAAATCGCCATTGCCATGCGCAAAACGCATCGCGAATCTGAACGCCAGATGAACAAGGCATTCAAGGTCGCTTCAGACGGACGTTGGTAAACACAGGCTCAACATCAAGGCGGAACCATTCACCAGCCGCTGCGTTAAGCCCGAACCTTAGATTTGCTCATTGCGGTAAGAAGGAAACAGAGTATGCCCGATAAGATCACCCTTATTAACGTCGTTTGGATGACCATGATTTCGGGAATGCTTGCCGCGACGATCGCTCTCTATGATCAAAAGCCTGACCAGTCGAAGATCTACGGTCCCTTTGCTTCGGCTCGTCCCTTCATTACCACCAGCCAGTATTAAGGGATCTGAACGCTAGTTCCACGAGAGGAAGGGAGCGATCATGTTCACGATTTTAACGGTGCTTACGCTCTTCATCAGCAGCATGTTCGTTGTGTCCGTCGCATCCACAATCTCAGCGCTCCACCGCGAAAGCGAGGAGAGCAAGAAGCTGAACAAACACCATAGGGCGCTCTGAACCGCAGCGTATTCCGATATTCCCCTCCCGGGCGCGGCCCTCCAATCGCTCGGGTTAATTCGAACCGGACGCTCCCCCAGCGTCCGGTTTTTTGTGCAGCAGCTTACCGGTCGATAACACTGCATCAACGAAAAACCGGGCAGCCAAGCCGCCCGGTCCTCAATTCCATATGCTGAGTGCATCGAACCTTATTCTTCGCTTGCACCCTCGGCATCGCCGTTCGAGACTTCCGCATCGCCGTTCGGAACGTCATCCTCGACACCATTGTCGCCCGTATCGTCATCGCCGTCCGGCTCGCTGATGCGTTCGACTGAAACGACTTTTTCATCCTTGGCGGTCGAGAAAATGGTGACGCCCTTGGTCGCACGGCTGGCAATGCGGATGCCGTTGACGGGAACACGGATCAATTGGCCGCCATCGGACACCAGCATGAGCTGATCGCCTTCCGCGACCGGGAAGGCGGCCACGAGCTCGCCGATCTCGCCGGTCTTTGACGTGTCCGTGGCGCGAATGCCCTTGCCGCCACGGCCGGAAATGCGGAAATCGTAGGAAGACGAGCGCTTACCGAAGCCTTTCTCGGAGACGGTCAGCACGAACTGTTCCAGCGCCTTCAGCTCTTCATAGCGCTCATCGCTAAGCTGTCCCTCTTCGGTGACTTCCTCACCGACCAGCGCAATCTCCTCGTCCTCGCCTGTGGTCGAGCGGCGATCGCTGGCAGCGCGCTTGAGATAGGCGGCACGTTCCCACGGCTCAGCGTCGACGTGATTGACGATGGTCATAGAGATGATGCTGTCGCCCGACGCCAGCGTAATGCCGCGAACGCCGATGGAGTTGCGGCCGGCAAAGACGCGCACGTCCGAAACCGGGAAGCGGATGCACTGGCCGAGCGCCGTCGTCAGAAGCACGTCGTCATGTTCGGTGCAGGTCTCGACGGAGAGGATTTCGTCGCCCTCCTCTTCCAGCTTCATGGCAATCTTGCCGTTGCGATTGACCTGAACGAAGTCCGACAGCTTGTTGCGACGCACGGTGCCGCGCGTCGTCGAGAACATGACGTCGAGATTGTCCCAGGTGCTTTCGTCTTCCGGCAACGGCATGATCGTGGTGATGCGCTCGCCCGGCTCCAGCGGCAGCATGTTGATCAGCGCCTTGCCGCGCGACTGCGGCGTACCGATCGGCAGGCGCCAGACCTTCTCCTTGTAGACGATGCCGTGCGATGAGAAGAACAGAACCGGCGTGTG
The DNA here is from genome assembly GCF_036528765.1 of Rhizobium sp. BR 362. NCBI lineage: Bacteria > Pseudomonadati > Pseudomonadota > Alphaproteobacteria > Hyphomicrobiales > Rhizobiaceae > Rhizobium > Rhizobium sp. BR 362. The sequence continues at coordinate 17,455 of NZ_JARWGH010000016.1, forward strand.
GGTGTTGAGAACAAATAGCCGGGTAACGAAATCCTCATCGCGCGTCGTCATTCCCGAGCGGCCCTTGCCGCCTCGGCGCTGGGCGCGATAGGTGGTCAGAGGCACGCGCTTGATGTAGCCGAGATGCGAAACGGTGACGACCATATCCTCGCGGGCAATCAGGTCCTCGTCGTCCATCTCCAGCCCGCCGTCGACGATCTCGGTGCGTCGCGGCGTGCCGAACTCATCGCGCACGGCGATAAGCTCTTCTTTTACAATAGTTTGGATGCGGATGCGCGATGACAGGATGTCGAGATAATCCTTGATCTCGACGCCGATCTTATTGAGTTCGTCGCCGATTTCGTCGCGGCCGAGTGCCGTCAAGCGGGCAAGACGCAGCTCGAGAATGGCGCGCGCCTGCTCTTCGGAGAGATTGTAGGTGCCGTCGTCGTTGATGCGATGACGGGGATCATCGATTAGCCGGATCAGGGATTCGACGTCTGCGGCCGGCCAGCGGCGCGTCATCAGTTCCTCGCGGGCCGATTGCGGGTCGGGCGCATGGCGTATGACTCGGATGACTTCGTCGATATTGGCGACGGCGATGGCAAGACCGACCAAGACATGGGCGCGCTCGCGCGCCTTGCGCAGCAGATATTTGGTGCGGCGGCTGACCACGTCCTCGCGGAAGGAAACGAAGGCGCGCAGCATGTCGAGCAGGGTCAATTGCTCCGGCTTGCCGCCGTTCAACGCGACCACGTTGGCCCCGAACGAGGTCTGCAGCGGCGTATAGCGATAAAGCTGATTGAGGATGACCTCCGCATTGGCGTCGCGCCGCAGCTCGATCACCACGCGATAGCCCTGACGGTCGGATTCGTCACGCAGATCGGAAATGCCCTCGATACGCTTTTCGCGCACGAGCTCGGCCATCTTCTCGATCATCGTCGCCTTGTTCACCTGATAGGGAATTTCGGTGATGATGATCTGTTCGCGGTCACCCCGCATCGGCTCGATCGTGGCGACGCCGCGCATGACGATGGAGCCGCGTCCGGTCTCGTAGGCCGAGCGGATGCCGGCGCGGCCGAGAATCTTGGCGCCGGTCGGAAAATCCGGACCCGGGATGATCTGCATCATTTCCGGCAGCTCGATCGCCGGATTGTCGATCAGCGCGATGCAGCCGTCGATCACTTCGGAGAGATTATGCGGCGGAATATTGGTCGCCATGCCGACGGCGATGCCGCCGGAACCGTTGACCAGCAGGTTCGGGAACTTTGCCGGAACCACCACGGGCTCGCTCAACGTGCCGTCATAGTTCTCACGGAAATCGACGGTTTCCTTATCGAGGTCGTCGAGCAACGAATGCGCCACCTTCTGCAGGCGGCATTCCGTATAACGTTCGGCCGCCGGCGGATCGCCGTCGACGGAGCCGAAGTTGCCCTGACCGTCGATCAGCGGCAGGCGAAGCGACCAGGGCTGCGCCATGCGGGCGAGCGCGTCGTAAATCGCCAGGTTGCCGTGCGGATGGTATTTACCCATCACGTCACCGGTAACGCGGGCGCATTTTACATATTTCTTGTTCCAGTCGATCCCGAGTTCCGACATGCCATAAAGGATGCGCCGATGGACGGGCTTGAGACCATCGCGAACATCGGGAAGCGCGCGGCTGACGATCACGCTCATCGCGTAATCGAGATACGACCGCTGCATTTCCTCCATAATGGAAATTGGCTCGATGCCTGGCGGGAGCTTCCCGCCGCCGGGTGGTGTTTGCTCAGTCAAAACAGATCACGATCTCTTTTAGAATCATTGCGAAATTTATAGCCGAAAGGCCCTGCAAACGCCAATTTTGACGGGTGCTTTTAAACAGGCTTTTGCCCTCTTAACCCGCTAAATCGCACATTTCCGTGGCAGAAGGATTTGATTGCACCGCATTGCGCTTTGCGAAACGTCATTCCTCGCATATCAATGGGCCAATAATGAACAGAAACAAGGGCCCGGGGGTTATATGGCGAGCGCCGACACGCTGATCAATGCCTTCACAACGCTGCTCGTCACGGTCGACCCGCCAGGTCTTGCTCCGCTCTTCATCGGCCTTACAGCCGGCATGAACCGGGCTCAACGCCATCAGGTGGCGCTGCGCGGCTCGCTGATCGCATTCTTCATCATGGCGGCCTTTGCCCTATTCGGCGCCGGCGTGCTCGACATTCTCGGCATTTCCATCGGCGCGTTCCGCATTGCCGGCGGCCTGCTGCTTTTCTGGATCGCTTTCGAGATGGTGTTCGAGAGGCGGCAGGACAGGAAGGAAAAGACGACGGAAGTCGCAATCACCAAGGATCATATCCAGAATATCGCGGTATTTCCCTTGGCTCTGCCGCTGATCGCCGGTCCCGGTGCCATTTCGGCAACCATCCTGCTGGCCGGTTCGCTGCAGACCATGTTCGATCGCGCCCAGTTGATCCTCGTCATCGCCATCAATCTCGGGCTGGTCTATGCGGCATTAGCGATCTCCGAGAGGCTTGACCGCATGCTGGGGTCAACCGGCCGCGCCATCCTGACGCGCCTGCTGGGCGTTATCCTTGCCGCACTCGCCGCTCAATTCGTGGTGGATGGCGCGAAAGCCGCACTCAAGCTCACATAGAGCGGCCCGCCGGAAAGGCGGGCCGCTAAACTCAACTGGCATAGCTTGCCGAACCAAGCGGCGCGATCAGAACGGAATATCGTCGTCCAGATCGCGCGAGAAATTGCTGCCGCCGCTGCTTGCGGCACCACCACGGCCACCGCCGGCACCGCGGCCGGAAGATTGCGACGAAGGCTGGCCATAATCGTCACCGCCATAGTCGCCGCCGTAACCACCGCCAAAGTCACCGCCCCCGCGTCCACCGCGACCGCCTTCGACAGCACCTCCGCCTTCGCCGCGGCCATCCAGCATGGTCAGCGTCGAATTGAAGCCCTGCAACACGACTTCGGTCGAATAGCGATCCTGGCCGTTCTGATCCTGCCATTTCCGCGTCTGAAGTGCGCCCTCGATATAGACCTTGGCGCCCTTCTTCAGATACTGTTCGGCGACCTTGCAAAGACCTTCATTGAAGATCACGACGCGGTGCCATTCCGTCTTTTCCCTGCGCTCGCCGGAATTGCGGTCGCGCCAGGTTTCCGACGTCGCGATATTGAGGTTGGCGATTGGGCGGCCGTCCTGCGTGCGGCGGATTTCCGGGTCCGCCCCGAGATTTCCAACCAGAATTACCTTGTTCACACTACCGGCCATGACTACCTACCCTGCTTGCCGCCCATCGACGGCTTCTCGAATTCTATCCACGCACCTTAGACCATTGCCGCTATCAGGCGCTATTTACGCGACACCATCTGCCGCGCTCATCCACAGAGATTATGCGGCATGCGGCCTTGACCCGAAGGCAAATTTGTTCTTTCTTTGTTCTAATTCACCTCTATGATCCTGTCAACCGAATCGAAAACCTGGCGTTGCCCTTCATTTCAGCCTCGACTCACGGGCGGGCATCACTAAATAAGGGCAGACACCAAGGGACCGCAGACGACGATGAGTGAACTGAAGACCATTTCTATACGTGGCGCGCGCGAGCACAATCTCAAGGGGATCGATCTCGATCTTCCGCGCAACAAGCTGATCGTCATGACCGGCCTTTCCGGCTCCGGCAAATCCTCGCTCGCCTTCGACACGATCTATGCCGAAGGTCAGCGCCGCTATGTCGAAAGCCTGTCGGCCTATGCGCGCCAGTTCCTGGAGATGATGCAGAAGCCGGATGTCGACCAGATCGACGGTCTGTCGCCGGCGATTTCGATCGAGCAGAAGACCACGTCGCGCAACCCGCGCTCGACGGTCGGCACTGTGACCGAAATCTACGACTATATGCGTCTTCTGTTCGCCCGCGTCGGCGTGCCCTATTCGCCGGTCACCGGCCTGCCGATCGAAAGCCAGACCGTCAGCCAAATGGTCGACCGCGTGCTCGCCTTCGGCGAAGGCACCAGGCTTTATATCCTGGCGCCGCTCGTGCGCGGCCGCAAGGGCGAATACAAGAAGGAACTGGCGGAGCTCATGAAAAAGGGCTTCCAGCGCGTCAAGGTAGACGGTCAGTTTTACGAGATCGCCGATGTGCCGGCGCTCGACAAGAAATACAAGCACGATATCGACGTGGTGGTCGACCGTATCGTCGTCCGGCCTGACGTCTCGGCGCGCCTGGCGGATAGCTTCGAAACCTCGTTGCGTCTCGCCGACGGCCTTGCCGTCGCCGAATTCGCCGATAAGCCGTTGCCACCGGAGGAAACTGCTGCCGGCGGCTCGGCCAACAAATCCTTGAACGAGACGCATGAACGCGTGCTGTTTTCGGAAAAATTCGCCTGCCCCGTTTCCGGCTTCACCATCCCGGAAATCGAGCCGCGGCTCTTCTCGTTCAACAATCCCTTCGGCGCCTGCCCGTCCTGCGACGGCCTCGGCTCGCAGCAGAAAATCGATCCGGAGCTGATCGTGCCGGAACCGGAGCGCACGTTGCGCGATGGTGCGATCGCGCCCTGGGCCAAATCGACTTCGCCTTACTACAACCAGACGCTGGAAGCGCTCGGCAAGCATTACGGCTTCAAGCTCGGCAGCCGCTGGAGCGACCTGTCGGATACGGCGAAAGAGGTCATCCTGAACGGCACCGAGGACAAGATCGAGTTTCATTACGCCGACGGCGCCCGTTCCTATACGACGCACAAGAATTTCGAAGGCATCGTGCCGAACCTCGAGCGGCGCTGGAAGGAAACGGATTCCGCCTGGGCACGCGAGGAGATCGAGCGCTTCATGTCGGCCGCTCCCTGCCCTGCCTGCAACGGCTACCGCCTGAAGCCGGAAGCGCTGGCGGTGAAGATCAACAAGCTGCATATCAGCCAGGTCGCGGAAATGTCGATCCGTGTTGCCCGCGACTGGTTCAACGGGCTGCCGGAGACGTTCACCGACAAGCAGAACGAGATCGCCGTGCGCATCCTCAAGGAGATCCGCGACCGCCTGCGTTTCCTGAACGACGTCGGCCTCGAATATCTGAGCCTGTCGCGTAATTCCGGCACGCTGTCCGGCGGCGAAAGCCAGCGCATTCGCCTCGCCTCGCAGATCGGCTCGGGCCTGACGGGCGTGCTCTATGTTCTCGACGAGCCTTCGATTGGCCTGCATCAACGCGACAACGCCCGCCTGCTGGAAACGCTGAAGCATCTGCGCGACATCGGCAATACGGTGATCGTCGTCGAACACGACGAGGACGCGATTCTGACGGCGGATGATGTCGTCGATATCGGTCCCGCCGCCGGCGTGCATGGCGGCGAGGTGGTGGCGCATGGCACGCCGCAGGACATTATGGCCAACCCCAAATCGCTGACCGGCAAATATCTGTCCGGCGAACTCGGCGTGCCCGTTCCCGACGAGCGCCGCAAAGTCAAGAAGGGCAAGGAGATCAAGGTTATCGGCGCGAGAGGCAACAACCTCAAGAACGTCACCGCCTCGATCCCGCTCGGCGTCTTTACCGCGGTTACCGGCGTTTCGGGCGGCGGCAAGTCCACCTTCCTGGTCGAGACGCTCTACAAGTCGGCCGCCCGCCGCGTCATGGGCGCGCGCGAAATCCCGGCCGACCACGATCGCATCGACGGCTTCGAACATATCGACAAGGTGATCGATATCGACCAGTCGCCGATCGGCCGCACGCCGCGTTCGAACCCGGCGACCTACACCGGCGCCTTCACGCCGATCCGCGATTGGTTTGCCGGTCTGCCGGAAGCCAAGGCGCGCGGCTATCAGCCGGGCCGCTTCTCCTTCAACGTCAAGGGCGGCCGCTGCGAAGCCTGCCAGGGCGACGGCGTCATCAAGATCGAGATGCACTTCCTGCCCGACGTCTACGTCACCTGCGACGTCTGCCACGGCAAACGCTATAATAGAGAGACGCTGGACGTCACCTTCAAGACAAAGTCCATCGCCGATGTGCTCGACATGACGGTCGAAGAGGGCGTCGATTTCTTTGCTGCCGTTCCCGCCGTGCGCGACAAACTGCAATCCCTGAAAGATGTCGGTCTCGGCTACATCAAGGTCGGTCAGCAGGCCAATACGCTTTCGGGTGGCGAAGCGCAGCGCGTTAAGTTAGCCAAGGAATTATCGAAGCGTTCGACCGGGCGCACACTCTACATCCTCGACGAACCCACCACCGGGCTGCACTTCCACGACGTCGCCAAACTCCTGGAAATGCTGCACGAGCTGGTCAATCAAGGCAATTCGGTTGTCGTCATCGAGCACAATCTCGAGGTCATCAAGACGGCCGACTGGATCCTCGACTTCGGTCCCGAAGGCGGCGACGGCGGCGGCGAGATCGTGGCCGCGGGCACGCCGGAGACGATCGTCAAGGAGAAGCGGTCCTATACCGGTCAGTTTCTAAAGGAACTGCTGGAGCGGCGGCCGATGAAGAAAGTCGTGGCGGCGGAGTGAGGTGTCCGCCGGATATTTACCAGACAAGGTCGAGGCCGAATTCTGCAAATGCCGGATCGGCTGTAATAAGCGAAAGCTTTTCCGCCTTGCATTGGGCGGCAAGCAGCCTGTCAAAAGGGTCTTTGTGATTTCCAGGCATTTTGCCCGCTAGCAGGGCATGTCCGGTGTTCACATCAAGGCTTTTAAAAGCGCCCGCAGCGACGTAGCTGTCGAAATTGTCGGCGATTTCACGTGCAAAATCGAGCTTGCCGATGCGAACTTTCGTGGCGATCTCAAACGGAGTGACGGAGCTTATGTATCGGGAGGCATCTGGATCTTCGATTGCATTTTTCGCCACGGAACTTAGTCGAGGATCCGCGGTAAGCCACCAAAGCAGTGCATGCGTGTCCAGAAGAAAATTCACTTTTCACCGTCGAACGAATATTTGCCTTCCCATGCATCTAGCTCATCTTTCGACAGCGGATCAAAGAAGAAGGAATCGGGAATTTTGCCGCGTAAGTGCGCAAGGCTGCCATAACCACGAATCTCTGGCTTGGCCTCCCGAAGGCCGACGATTTTCGCGACAGGCTTGTTGCCACGCGCCAATACAATCTCCTCGCCGGCTTCCGCACGAGCGATAAGTTTCGAGAGATCGGTTTTGGCCTTATGAATGGTGACGATTGTCATCGAGCAACCTTGTTTCGACAAGAGTTGTTCAAAACATAGCTAAGCAGCATAGCTAAGTCAACGGAGGAGAGAATGACCACTGCAGGCACCATCCGAACCGGCATCGGCGGCTGGACCTTTGAGCCCTGGCGCGGGACATTTTATCCCGACACGCTGAAGCAGAAGGACGAGCTCAATTTCGCCAGTCGCAAGCTGAAGGTGATCGAGGTCAACGGCACCTATTACAGCACGCAAAAGCCGGAGGTTTTTGCCAAATGGGCAGCCGATGTGCCTGAGGGTTTCATCTTCTCCCTCAAGGCCACGCGTTTCGTCACCAATCGGCGCGTGCTGTCCGAGGCCGGTGAATCGATGCAGCGCTTCCTCGAATCCGGCATCAGCGAACTGGGCGATCATCTCGGTCCGCTTCTCTGGCAGTTCGCGCCGACCAAGAAATTCGATTCGGATGACTTCGAGGCATTCCTGAAATTGCTGCCGGACAAGCAGGACGGCCTGGCGTTGAAGCACGTTGTCGAAGTCCGGCATGACTCGTTCAAGGTGCCGGAATTCATCGCGTTGCTTACCAAATATAATGTCGCGCCGGTTTGCGCCGAGCATTTCGAATATCCGATGATCGCCGATGTGACTGCAGATTTCGTCTATGCCCGCCTGCAAAAGGGTTCCGACGATATCAAGACCTGCTATCCGCCGAAGGAATTGAAGGCTTGGGCGAAGCGGTTGGAAACGTGGGCCGAGGGCGGGGTACCCGATGACCTGCCGTTGATCGATGGGGATCGCAAGGTCAAGGGTGAGCCGCGGGACGTTTTTGCCTTCATGATTCATGAGGGTAAGGTCAATGCTCCGCATGGCGCAATCGCGCTGCAGGAGGAAGTGGCGAAATAGCTGTTCTCAAAAGGGAGCGACGTGGGCGACGAGGTCTTCGGCCGTTAGCCCTTTGCCGGCGCGCTGCCCGGCGAGCCCATGCAGCCAGACGCCGGCCGCCGCCGCTTCGAACGCAGGTGTCCCCTGCGCCAGAAGCCCGCCGATGATACCGGCGAGCACGTCGCCGGAGCCGGCGGTCGCAAGCCATGGCGGCGCATTGGCGTTGATCAAAGCACGGCCATCAGGTGCGGCAATGACGCTGTCGGCACCTTTGTAAATGATGGCAGCATGGGCACGGGCCGCTGCCGCCCGCGCCTTATCGACTTTGCTCAATGCGTCATCGGCGGCAATGTCGGGAAATAAGCGGGCAAACTCGCCCTCATGCGGCGTCAACACTAGCCGTGTCGGACGATCCGCGAAAGCATCGAACAAACGTTGCGGTTCGTCGCGAAACGACGTGATGCCATCGGCGTCGAGGACCAGATGGCGGTCGCTCACCGCCAGGGCGAATTGCCGCGCTTTCTCGCCGACGCCGAAGCCGGGGCCGAGAATGAAGGTCGAGAGGCGCTGGTCGGTGAACCAGGCGCGCAAAGCGGCCTCGTCGTCGACGGTGCGCAGCATGATTGCCGTCAGTCTCGCTGCATTGACAGCCAGCGCCTGCTCCGGCGAAGCAATGGTAACGAGCCCCGCCCCTGCCTTCAGCCCTGCCATGGCCGACATGCGCGCGGCGCCCGCAGCGGTCGCTCCGCCGGAAAAGACTACTAGATGGCCGCGCTTGTATTTATGGGTATCCGTGGCAGCCGTGGGAAGGTCCTCCTGCCATCGCGCCGGCGTGTTTTCAGCGATCATGCCGTTTGCGTGCGCGCGGACAATGCGGGCGGGAATGCCGATGTCAAAAACCTCCAGCACGCCACAAAGGTCTCGCCCGGGCATCAGAAGGTGACCGGGCTTGCGGGTCACGAATGTGACCGTGTGCACGGCGCGAAAGGCAGCACCGAGTACCTGGCCGCTGCGGCCGTCGAGACCGGAGGGCAGGTCGACTGCGATGACGGGAACATTGGCCTTAGCAATCCCTGCGATGACTGCCGCTACTTCATCGGGGACAGGACGCGAGAGGCCTGCGCCAAAAATGGCGTCGATGACAACGTCCCCGGGGCGCGGCGAATAACCCCCGAGTGTCTCTCCAACAACCGAACATTCCGCAAAAGCGCGGGCAGCATCGCCCTTCAATGTTTTGGGATTGCCGAGATGAAAGAGCCTGACCTCGACACCACTTTGCCGCAGGGCACGCGCCGCGACATAGCCATCGCCGCCATTGTTGCCGGGTCCGCAGAGCACGACAAACCGCAGGCCTTCAGGGAAATGCCGAAGGGCGCTCGCCGCCACCGCCTGACCGGCTTTTTCCATAAGCCCATAAGAGTCGATGCCAGACGCGGCGGCCGCCCGATCGACGGCAGCCATATCCTCTGGCGAAAGAAGCAGATTGGCGAGGGGTGACATCATGATGGACGCTATTGAATGCGAAACCTGCCTGAAAAACAATCGCCATTCTGAGGCATCAACTGCTCAATATCCGTGCATTTGCATATTTATCATGCAAATGCGCTTAAGATCCTCTTGAAGTACAATTGTGAGAAATACAGCACTTTTTTGCAAAAATTTGCTTCTTCTCATGCGTTTCGGTGCGAAAACGCTTTCATTTTTCCGAAAAATCCTCATCAATCCGGGGTCTCGGCCTCAATTCGCCGGGATTTTTTGCGGCAGGCCTCCGTGAACTGGCATGATACGTGCATCAGGTTGGCCGAGCGGGGAATGGTCCTGCTGTAACGGGAGAAGCGGAGAGACATTTTCTCATGAAAAAGATCGAAGCGATCATTAAGCCTTTCAAGCTCGACGAAGTGAAGGAAGCCCTTCAGGAAGTCGGTCTGCAGGGTATCACTGTCACGGAAGCGAAGGGCTTCGGTCGTCAGAAAGGCCACACGGAGCTTTACCGTGGCGCCGAATACGTCGTCGACTTCCTGCCTAAGGTGAAGGTCGAAGTCGTGTTGGCGGACGAGAATGCGGAAGCGGTAATCGACGCCATTCGCAAGGCTGCGCAGACCGGCCGGATCGGCGACGGAAAGATTTTCGTCTCCAACGTGGAAGAGGTCATTCGAATCCGCACCGGAGAAACAGGTATAGACGCCATCTAACCCGCCCGGCCGTTGCGGCCGAGGCTCGTAATCGTCATCTAGGTCAAGGGAAGTAATTTTAATGACGACCGCAAGCGAAATTCTGAAGCAAATCAAGGATAACGACGTTAAGTTCGTTGACCTGCGGTTCACCGATCCCAAGGGCAAGCTGCAGCATGTCACGATGGACATCGCCTGCGTCGACGAAGACATGTTCGCCGATGGCGTCATGTTCGACGGCTCCTCGATTGCGGGTTGGAAGGCCATCAACGAATCCGACATGGTGCTGATGCCCGATACCGAAACGGTTCACATGGATCCGTTCTTCGCGCAGTCCACCATGGTCATCCTCTGCGACATTCTCGATCCGGTCTCCGGCGAAGCCTATAACCGCGATCCGCGCGGCACCGCCAAGAAGGCCGAAGCATATCTCAAGGCATCCGGTATCGGCGACACCGCCTTCTTCGGTCCGGAAGCCGAATTTTTCGTCTTCGACGACGTCAAGTACAAGGCCGATCCGTACAACACCGGCTTCAAGCTCGACTCCAGCGAATTGCCGTCCAACGACGATACCGATTATGAAACCGGCAACCTTGGCCACCGTCCGCGCGTCAAGGGCGGCTACTTCCCGGTTCCGCCCGTCGACAGCGCCCAGGACATGCGTTCGGAGATGCTGACGGTCCTCGCCGAAATGGGCGTCGTCGTCGAAAAGCACCACCACGAGGTCGCAGCCGCCCAGCATGAGCTCGGCATCAAGTTCGACACGCTGGTGCGCAACGCCGACAAGATGCAGATCTACAAGTATGTCGTTCATCAGGTTGCCAATGCCTACGGCAAGACGGCAACCTTCATGCCGAAGCCGATCTTCGGCGACAACGGCTCCGGCATGCACGTTCACCAGTCGATCTGGAAGAGCGGCAAGCCGACCTTCGCGGGCGACGAATATGCGGGCCTTTCCGAGAGCTGCCTTTTCTACATCGGCGGCATCATCAAGCACGCCAAGGCGATCAACGCCTTCACCAACCCGTCGACGAACTCCTACAAGCGTCTCGTGCCGGGCTATGAGGCTCCGGTTCTGCTCGCCTATTCGGCTCGCAACCGCTCGGCTTCCTGCCGCATTCCGTTCGGCTCCAATCCTAAGGCAAAGCGCGTCGAAGTCCGCTTCCCCGACCCGACCGCCAACCCCTACCTCGCCTTTGCCGCCATGCTGATGGCTGGCCTCGACGGCATCAAGAACAAGATCCATCCGGGCAAGGCCATGGACAAGGACCTCTACGATTTGCCGCCGAAGGAGCTGAAGAAGATCCCGACGGTCTGCGGCTCGCTGCGCGAAGCGCTCGAAAGCCTGGACAAGGATCGCAAGTTCCTGACCGCCGGCGGCGTCTTCGACGACGATCAGATCGATTCTTTCATCGAACTGAAGATGCAGGAAGTCATGCGCTTCGAAATGACTCCGCATCCGGTCGAATACGATATGTATTACTCGGCATAAGAACCGGGAAAGCCCCGGGTCCGCCGGGGCTTTTACTTGCTGGCAAGCGTGAGGCAGACGTATTTTCGGTCGCGGCTGCCTTGCTGGACAAAACAATTCGTGTATCGCGCGATCGAACAATATAGGGCGAGCAGCGTTGATCGATTGTGACAACTGAATGAAGGAATCGGGGCAAAATCCTTGATATCGGCGGTGGAATTCACCACATGATTGCTTGAAAGGAAGTCGCGCCATGAAAGAACGCTACGCAAAATTCAACATAGGCGACGTGGTTCGGCACCGGATGTTTCCCTTCCGCGGTGTCATCTTCGACGTCGATCCGGAATTCGCCAACACCGAAGAATGGTGGAATTCCATACCGGCAGAAGTGCGGCCCAGCAAAGACCAGCCCTTCTACCACCTTCTCGCCGAAAACGACGAGACGGAATATGTCGCATACGTGTCCGAGCAGAACCTGATCAGCGATGAGAGCGGCATCCCGCTTCGCAACCCGCAGATTGCCCAGATATTCGACAAGGCGCCGACAGGCGAGTTCAAGCCCAAGATGAGCTTTGCCCACTAAGCGTCCAGTCCATGCAAGTTTCCGAAGGGAAGACGCTCCCAACGTCTTCCCTTTCGTGTTTCTGGATATACGGCGGCCAATAAAAAAGCCCGGTGTGACCGGGCTTTTTTATATAATTGTCAAAACGCCCTAGCTTACTGCTGCTTTGCAGCCTTCTGAGCGTCTTCCAGCTTCTTGCGAGCTTCTTCGGCCTTTTTCTGCATGCTGTCCTGCAGGCTCTTCTGGCTTTCGGCCAGCTTCGAGTCGGAGATCGCCGGGCCGTCATAGGCAGCGCCGAAGCCGTCGAGCGAGATCTTGATCGGGTTCGGAGCGCGACGGAAATTGATCGAGGTGAAGGTTACGTCGGTGCCCTTCTTCAAGGATGCGATCATGGCATCGGTGAGCGGCACTTCGGCTGTGCACTTGTCCGGCAGACAAACGGCGTAATCGATCTTCTGGCCCTTGCCGCCGTCGACCTGCATGGTGATGCCCGGAGCGATCAGGCGTGCGGTCGGAACGGAAATCTGCAGGATCTTGCGGTTGACCTTGCCGTCGACCGAGATGAGACCGACTGCGGTCACCAACTGGCCGTTGTTGGCCATGATCAGGTTCTGAACGATGCAGATATCAGCGTCATCCTGCTTGGTGCAGGTCTTGTACCAGCCGAGGCGTGGCTGGTTGGGGTTGCCACCACCATCAGCGGGAGCTGCATCCGAGGCATCCTGAGCGAAGGCAGCAGCCGGAAGCGCTGCACCGATCATGAGAGCCAGAGCAGAAAGACCTGCCCGCATTTTGTTGTCAGTCTTGAACGTCATAGCGAAACCGCCTCCTGAAATCCGATGCGGGACGACAGCCTGCCGCCCCATGCCAATCGGGTCAAACCGCCGTCCACCTGTCGAAAGATTAAGGCAAATGCATGACCCGGGAAACCCGGCAACCCTGTTACATCGCACCGGCGCGGATATCCAGCTTTTCTTTGGTCTTTTCTGTCGAGACCTAAGAATTCCGGTCAGCGCGTGTTGGATTCGGCACTCTCATGATAAGGTTCCGCAGAATCATGCCCCTTACCGGAAAGGATGCCATGCAAGCGCTCCGGATCGCTATTTTCCTGATCTTCTCAGCATTCTGCAGTGCCGCGGCCGCCCAGCCGCTCTATGGCATCGCAATGCATGGAGATCCTGCCTTGCCGGCGGATTATACCCATTTTTCCTATGTCAATCCGAACGTAAAAAAGGGCGGCCATATCAACTATGGGGTCGTCGGTACTTTCGACAATCTCAATCCCTTCATTCTGAAAAGCATGCGCACGACAGCACGCGGCATGTGGGACCCGGATTTCGGCAATCTCATCTACGAGCCGCTGATGCAGCGCTCGCGCGACGAGCCTTTTACGCTTTACGGATTGCTGGCGCAGACGGTCGAATGGGACGATAGCCGCAGCTATATCCAGTTCAACCTCAATCCGAACGCCAGATGGTCGGATGGACAGCCGGTAACGCCGGATGATGTGATCTTCACCTTTCAGCTCCTGCGTAACAAGGGCCGCGTGCCGCTTTCGTCTTGGCTAGAAACGATCGGCAAGATCGAGAAGGTCGGTGATCACAGCGTGCTGATCCATTTCAACGAAAAGGCGAATCGCGAAACGCCGCTGATCATCGCCTCATCGTTGCCGATTCTGCCAAAACATGCGATCGACCCCGATAGTTTCGACCGGACCACGCTCAGCATTCCGATCGGCTCCGGCCCTTATAGGATCAAGAGCATCGATCCCGGCCAGCGCATCGTTTTCGAGCGCAATCCGGATTATTGGGGCAAGGATATCCCCTCAAAGATTGGCGTCGACAATTACGACGAGATATCAGTCAATTATTTCCTGCAGGACACCACGCTGTTCGAAGCCTTCAAGAAGGGCGATATCGACATCTATCCGGACGGCAGCCCCGGCCATTGGCAGGTGGCCTATGATTTCCCCGCCGTCACCTCCGGCGCTGTCATCAAGGACGTTTTCAAGCCGGAGCTGCCGAGCGGCATGTTCGGTTTCGTCTTCAATACGCGGCGGCCGATCTTTGCCAACAAGAAAGTGCGCCAGGGACTGACGCTCGCCTTCGATTTCGAATGGGTGAACCGGAATCTTTCCTCGAATGCTTATACGCGCACGGAGAGCTACTGGCAGAACTCAGACCTCTCGTCTTTCGGCGTGCCCGCCGATGCGCATGAACTGTCCATGCTCGGCCCGATCAAGGATCGCATCGACCGCGACGTGCTTGACGGCACATACAAGCTGCCCGTCAGCGACGGCTCCGGCCGCGACCGTGCCATCCTGCGCAAGGCCGTCGACCTACTCAAGCAAGGCGGCTACACGATCAAAGGCGAAATGATGGTCGATAGCGCCGGGCGTCAGCTCAGCTTCGAGATCATGACGCAGAACGCCGACCAGGAACGTATCGCGATCGCCTATCGCCGGTCGCTGGCGCTACTCGGCATCGCGGTGACCATCCGCACCGTGGACGATTCGCAATATCAGCGCCGGACGATCAGCTACGACTATGACATGATCATCAAGTCCTATCCCTCGTCGTTATCGCCGGGAACCGAGCAGCTCGGGCGCTGGAGTTCCGTCGCGGCCAAGACCGAGGGCAGCTTTAATTTCGCCGGTGTCGCCGACCCGGATGTCGATACGCTGATGTCGCATTTCCTGACAGCCCACTCGGCCGAGGATTTCCGCGATGCCGTGCGCTCCTTCGATCGCATCTTGATCTCAGGCTATTACCTTGTGCCGCTCTATCACATTGACCAGCAATGGGTGGCGCGGCGCAGCCGTATCGCCCATCCGGATGTCCTGCCGCTCTATGGCTACCAGTTGCCCGTCTGGTGGGATGCATCGGTGCAATAAAACGCCTTTGCCAGCAAATGTTACCCGGTTCCTTTTCGGTAACCGGTTGAAGCTGCCAGCCAAGCGGCCTAGATGGGACCTTGAAGCCCATAAATCGGAAGCATTGAGCCATGGAACGCATCACGATCGATATCGTCTCGGACGTCGTTTGTCCGTGGTGCTATCTCGGCAAGGCCCGGCTGGAGCTGGCAATCGCCGAAGTACAGGATGAAGTGGGCGTCGATATCAACTGGCGACCCTATCGCCTCAATCCTGACTACCCGCCCGAAGGCGTCGACCAGAAGAAAGCGCTAGCTGAGAAGCTCGGCGGGGAAGAGCGCGTGGCGCAAGCGCATAAGATGCTGACCGATCTCGGCCGCGAAGTGGGCATCAAGTTCGATTTCGACGCCATCAAGATCGGCCCGAATACGCTTGACGCCCATCGCCTCATCCAATGGGCGGGAACCGAGGACCGCGAGAAGCAGGAAAAGGTAGTCACCGCGCTCTTCAAGGCCAATTTCGAGGAAGGCCGTAATGTCGGCGATCACGCCGTGCTGCTGGATATTGCCGAAAAGGCCGGCCTCGACCGCTCCGTCATCGCCACCCTGCTCTCTTCCAATGCCGACCGCGACCTCATCATCGGCGAAATCGACGCCGCTCAAAAGATCGGCGTCAACGGCGTCCCCTTCTTCATCTTCGACCAGCAATACGCCGTTAGCGGCGCCCAGACGCCGGATGTGCTGGTCGGGGCGCTGCGCGATATCGCCAAGCTGAAGGCGGAAGCGCGGGCCGGGATGAATTGAGCGGAGATCGCCCCACGATCGGCTAGGCTACGGCATGCCTGCTCTTAGGCAACCTCTCCGCATTTCGATAGAATATCGTCGACAATGGAGGCGAGCGGTGCAGTGGCGTCAATGGTCGTCGCGTTCCTGGGAATGCCTTCTTTCGTTGCATGCAGTCGCAGGACCATATCTCGCTCGACTGGTTTTCCGCCAAACTCGTCTTCAGGTCTGTTGGCAAGCCGCCGCTTCAACGTATCCGAATCAACGTCGAGGACGAAAATCCCGTCAAACAGGTCAATAAACTGATGGAAATTCCTTGAGCCGCCGCAGAAGAAGGAGACCGAATGGCTTCCATCAGCCACCAGGGATTTGACTTTGCCGACGTCCCAAAGGTGGTGCTCGTGCCTAAAGGTGACATCCAGAATATTCTCGCCTTGCGCAGAGCCCACCGGCGGTTCACCCGTCTGAGGATCGCCCTGATAAGCTAACTCACGATCACCGTGAATCACGTGGTAACCGCGTCGCTGCAGTTCGGTGGCAACCGAGGTCTTGCCAGTCCCGGAAACGCCTTCGATCAGATAGTTCCTGATGCCCATGTCGCTCTCATTCCATGAGCCACGCGCTCTTTCGCAGTGGCCAATGCTGCCGTTGCGCCGCCAGCTCTCGTCAATATCACCTGCCAAATGCCAAGGCTTCTTCCCTACTTCGCCAACTCCGCCAACTGCGTCATCACCACCGCCGCGCCCTGCAGCCGCTTTTCCGGCGTCGGCAGGTCGCGCGTCAGGAAGACGCTTTGGTCGGGGCGGATCTTGGCCATGGTGCCTTGCTTGGCGATATAGCCGACGAGGTTGGCGGGGTTCGGGAATTCCTTGTTGCGGAATTGCACGACGACGCCCTTCGGGCCGGCGTCCAGCTTCTCGACATTGGCGACGCGGCAGAGCGACTTGATGTAGACGATCTTCAGGAGATGCTGCACCTCGATCGGCATCGGGCCGAACCGATCGATCATTTCGGCGCCAAAACTGTCGATCTCCTTGATCTCGGTAATCTCGCCAAGACGACGGTAGAGCGCCATGCGCAGATGCAGGTCGGGCACATAGTCGTCGGGAATCATGACGGGCGTGCCGACGGAAATCTGCGGCGACCAGCCGGTATCCTGGATTTCGTCGACGCCCTTGACCTCGGCCACAGCCTCTTCGAGCATCTGCTGATAGAGCTCGAAGCCTACTTCCTTGATGTGACCGGACTGTTCCTCGCCGAGCAGATTGCCGGCGCCGCGGATATCGAGATCGTGGCTCGCAAGCTGGAAGCCGGCCCCGAGCGTATCGAGAGACTGCAGCACCTTGAGCCGGCGCTCTGCTGTCGTCGTCAGCACCTTGTTGACTGGCAGCGTGAATAGGGCGAAAGCGCGCACCTTCGAGCGGCCGACGCGGCCACGGAGCTGATAGAGCTGCGCCAGGCCGAACATGTCGGCGCGATGCACGATCAGCGTATTGGCAGTCGGCACGTCGAGGCCGGATTCGACGATGGTCGTCGACAGAAGCACGTCGTAGCGGCCCTCATAGAAGGCATTCATGATGTCTTCGAGCTCACCGGCCGGCATCTGGCCGTGGGCGACTGCCACTTTCAGCTCCGGTACGTCCGACTGCAAAAAGGCGTGAATGTCGGCGAGATCGGCCAAGCGTGGGCAGACGTAAAAGCTCTGGCCGCCGCGATAATGCTCGCGCATCAGCGTTTCGCGGATGACGAGCGAATCAAAGGGCGAGATGAAGGTGCGGACCGCCATGCGGTCGACCGGCGGCGTGGTGATGAGCGACAGTTCGCGCACGCCGGTCATGGCGAGTTGCAGCGTGCGCGGGATCGGCGTTGCCGACAGCGTCAGCACATGCACGTCGCTCTTCAGCTCCTTCAGGCGCTCCTTGTGCTTGACGCCGAAATGCTGCTCCTCGTCGATGACCAGCAGGCCGAGATTGGCAAACTGGATGCCGGCGCCGAGCAGCGCGTGCGTGCCGACGACGATATCGGTCTTGCCATCGGCCACTTCCTTCTTGGTCAGCGCCAGATCCTTGGCGCCGACGAGGCGGGATGCCTGCTGCACGCGGATTGGCAAGCCACGGAAGCGTTCGGAAAAGGTCTTGAAGTGCTGACGGGCAAGCAACGTCGTCGGTACGACGACGGCGACCTGTACGCCGTTCATGGCAGCCACGAAGGCGGCGCGCAGCGCCACTTCGGTCTTGCCGAAGCCGACGTCGCCGCAGACGAGGCGATCCATCGGCCGGCCGGCGCCGAGATCGTCGCGCACCGCGTCGATGGCGTTCATCTGATCTTCAGTCTCGTCGTAGGGGAAGCGGGCGGCGAACTCGTCATATAGCCCTTCCGGCGAGGTCAGCACCGGCGCATGCCGCGTCAGGCGTTCGGCCGCGACGCGGATCAGCGCACCGGCCATATCCAGCAGGCGCTTCTTGAGCTTGGCCTTCCGCATTTGCCAGGCGCCGCCGCCGAGCTTGTCGAGCTGCGCCTCCGTGCCCTCCCCGCCGTAGCGCGAGAGGAGATCGATGTTTTCGACCGGCAGGAACAGCTTGGCGTCGTCCGCATATTGCAGCTCGAGACAGGCATGCGGCGCGCCGGCAGCCTCGATGGTTTTAAGACCAACGAAACGGCCGATGCCGTGTTCGGCGTGAACGACGATGGAGCCTTCGTCGAGACCGGCCACTTCGGAGATGAAATCGGCGGCACGCTTGCGGCGCTTCGACCGGCGCACCATGCGGTCGCCGAGAATGTCCTGCTCGCCGATGACGACGAGATCGCCAGCCTCGAAACCCGCTTCCAGGCTCAGCACGGCTGCGGCCGCTTCGCCCTTTGCCAGGGCACTGAGATCCTTGAAAGCCTCGATCGTCTTGACGCGGGCAAGCCCGTGTTCGGCCAGCACCTGCAACAGGCGATCGAGCGAACCTTCCGTCCAGGCCGATATCAGGACCTTGCCGCCGGCGGCGCGGCGATCGGCGATGTGCTTGACGACGGCATCGAAGACGTTGACGCGCTCGTTGTCGGCGCTGTCGGTGGAGGATCGTGCCCAACGCGGCCCTTGACGGGCATCGACGCTGACGACGCGGCGGGCCTCGCCCTCGTGCTCATTGAAGGGCGAGATGCGCATGGCATCGAAGGCATCGAGCGCCTTGGCGAAGGTGCTGCCGTCAAGATAGAGCTGGCCGGGCGTTACCGGCTTATAGGGCGTGCCCTGCGCCATCTGACCCTTGGCCGCCTGCCCGGAATTCAGACGGGCATCGTAATAGTCGAAAACGAGCTTGGAGCGTTCTTCAGCCGCTTCACGCACGGTATGGTCGGTGACGAGGCGGAAACCTTTGAGATAGTCAAAGACCGTTTCCAGCTTTTCATAGAACAGCGGCAGCCAGTGTTCCATGCCGGCATAGCGACGGCCTTCCGAGACGGCGACATAGAGCGCGTCGTCGCGTGTCGCCGCGCCGAAAGCGGAAAGATAGTTCTTGCGGAAACGGCTGATCGTATCCGGCGTCAGCGTGACCTCGCTCATTGGGTTGAGGTCGAGAGAGCGAATTTGGCCGGTGGTGCGCTGGCTGGCGGGATCGAAGCTGCGGATGCTCTCCAGCGTATCGCCGAAGAAATCGAGGCGCACCGGCTCTTCCGTGCCTGGCACGAAAACATCGAGGATACCGCCGCGAACGGCATATTCGCCGACTTCGCGCACGGTCGCGACGCGATCAAAGCCGTTGCGCTCCAACCGGCTGGCGATGTCGTCCATGCGCACCTGATTGCCCGGCCGGGCCGAGAAGGCGAGGCTCTCGATCACGTCCTGCGGCGCCACCTTCTGCAGCATGGCATTGACCGTGACCAGGACGATCGCGGCATGCGGCTTGTGATGATGGGCGATCAGGCCGGAAAGCGCTGCGAGACGGCGGGCCGAGGTGTCCGAACTCGGCGAAACGCGGTCATAGGGAAGGCAGTCCCAGGCGGGCAGCGTCAAAACCGGAATGTCGGGCGCGATGAAACCGAGCATTTGTTCGACATCGGCCATGTGCTGGCCGTCGGACATGATATAGGCAACCGGTTGGCCAGTCTTCGCCAGTTCGGCCAGCAGGAAAGGCTCCAAGCCAGCAGGAACGTGGCCGATCGTCAGCGGCTCGCTTGCTGCAATCAGTTTCTTCGCGTCGAAACCAGGGATCATCTGGTTATCCCAAGCTTTTCGGCGATCTCATCGAAATCGGGCTTATAGGCGGCAAGGCGCATAAATAGCGGCGTCCGCAGATGCTCCGGCACCGGCTGCGTTCCGAGTATCCATTTGACGAGGTCGTTGTCTTCCTCGGCCATGATGCGCTCGAATTCATCGAGTTCGGCCTCGGTCAAGCCCGGCAATTCGTTGTCGGCGAACTGACCGAAAACAAGATCCATCTCGCGGATGCCGCGGTGCCAACAGCGAAACAGAATGCGCCGGCGGCGGGGATCGAGATCGGCACTGCTGAGAGTCAGCCCAGTCATCAAAAACACCTTTATGTTGATGCGTCTCTATAAAACCAGCCTTGAAAGGTGGGAACCGGTTTTTCGGAAAAAAGCGCCCGGCATGCAATTTTCCGGGGAGTGTGCGCCTGGTGAGGGGCTGCATGGCCTTCAGGTCTTGCCAAGCCACCCTGCCCGTCGCATTTTGCCGGCTATGCGACCCGCTATCCTCGATCCGCTGTTTGCCCCCGTCTCTTCGCTGCCCGGCGTCGGGCCGAAGATTGCCGAATTGCTGGTGAAGCTGCTCGATCGCGAGAGCGTCGACGATTGCCGCGTCATCGACCTGCTCTTTCATGCGCCGCATTCCATCATCGACCGCCGCGAGCAGCCGGGCATCGCGCGGGCGCCGCAGGGCAAGATCGTCACCATCACTGGCCGCGTCGATCGCCACCAGCCGCCACCGAATGCGCGCAGCAACGTGCCTTACCGCGTCTTCCTGCATGACGAGACTGGTGAACTCGGCCTCGTGTTCTTCCGCGGCAAGGCACAATGGCTGGAAAAGCAATTGCCGATCGATGAGGTGGTGACCGTCAGCGGCAAGGTCGACTGGTTCAACGGCCGGCCGTCAATGGTGCATCCGGACTATATCATGCGCGAAAGCGAGGCGGAGAACCTGCCGCTCGTCGAGCCGGTCTATCCGCTGACCGCCGGGCTCTCGCCGAAATTCCTGCGCAAGACCATCGAAGCGGCAATAACGCGTATATCGGAGCTGCCGGAATGGGACGATGCCGCGCTCACGCAGAAGCAAGGCTTCCCCTCGATTTCGGACAGTTTTCACATGCTGCATGCGCCACGCGACGCTGCCGATATCGACCCGCAAGCGCCTGCCCGCCGCCGGCTTGCCTATGACGAATTCCTAGCCGGACAGCTATCGCTGTCGCTCGTGCGTCAGCGTCTGCGCAAGGTTGCCGGCCAGCCCGTACGTCCCACGGGAACAATCAGCCAGAATATATTGGAATCTCTTCCCTTCTCCATGACGAACAGTCAGAGGGAAGCGGTGGCCGATATCCTCAAGGACATGGCCGGTACGGAGCGCATGCTGCGGCTGCTGCAGGGCGATGTCGGCGCCGGCAAGACGCTGGTGGCGCTGATGGCGATTGCCGCCGTGATCGAAAGCGGCGGCCAAGCGGTGTTGATGGCGCCGACTGAAATCCTGGCTCGACAACATCACGCGACGATCTCAAAATTCGCCGCCAGCGCCAATCTGTCCGTCGAAGTTCTGACGGGGCGCACCAAGGGCCGCGAGCGCGACACCATCCTGGACCGCATCGCTTCCGGCGAAGCGCAGATCGTCATCGGAACGCATGCGCTGTTTCAGGATAGCGTGAACTACGCCAATCTCATGCTCGCCGTCGTCGACGAGCAGCACCGCTTCGGCGTGCACCAGCGTTTGCGGCTGACGGCGAAGGGCATCTCGCCGCATATGCTGGTCATGACCGCCACGCCGATCCCCCGCACGCTGGTACTCGCCGCCTTCGGCGACATGGATGTGTCCAAGCTCACAGAGAAGCCGGCCGGCCGCAAGCCGATCCAGACGATCACCATTCCGACCGAGCGAACCGCCGATATCGTTTCACGGTTGAAGAGCGCTTTATCCGAAGGCAAAAAAGCCTATTGGATATGCCCGCTTGTGGAGGAAACCGAAGAATCCGATTTAATGTCGGTCGAGGAGCGGCACGCGAGCTTGACCAAGGCGCTGGGATCCGGGATCGGACTCATTCACGGCCGCATGAGCGGACCGGAGAAGGACGCCGTGATGATGGCCTTCAAGAACGGCGAGATCCGTCTGCTGGTCGCCACGACGGTGGTCGAGGTCGGCGTCGATGTGCCGGACGCGACGATCATGGTGATCGAGCATGCCGAGCGTTTCGGGCTCGCGCAGTTGCACCAGTTGCGTGGGCGCGTCGGGCGTGGCGACGAGGCGTCCACCTGCATCCTGCTCTATAAGGGCCCGTTGGGTGAAACCGGTCATGCGCGGCTTTCGATCATGCGCGACACAGAGGATGGTTTCCGCATTGCCGAGGAGGATCTGAAGCTGCGTGGCGAAGGCGAGTTGCTTGGCACGCGCCAGTCCGGAACGCCGGGCTTCCGCATCGCCAGCCTCGAAGCCCATGCCGATCTCCTGGAAATCGCCCGCAAGGATGCCGCCTACATCATCGAGCGTGATCCGGAGCTCACGGGTGAGCGTGGCATAGCGGTCCGCACCCTGCTCTATCTCTTCCGTCGCGACGAGGCGATCCGGTTCCTGAGAGCGGGATAGATGGATGGACGCGGCAATCGCGTCCATCCGAAGCAAAGGCCGTTACTTGGCCGAAAGACCGGGGATCGTAACCTGGAACACCTGGAACATGGTGTCGACATCGGCTCCGCCATCGCCCTTATAGGCCGCACCAACTTGGAAACCGTCCTGGGTCAGGAAGTCGTTGTCGTTGGCGACGAACAGGAAGTAATCGTCCGGCAGCTTCGGATCCATGACGCTCAGGAGCGACATGGCTTCCCACTTTTCGGAGAGATTGTTGCGGTCGTTCGGGGCGCCATTGTGGAGACCGAAGCGAGCGAGATCGGCATTGTCGTTGATGTCGATAAACTGGCTGACCGCAGCCGGCTTCACAGACGGATCGAGAACGCCCTTGGCGGCGACGGGCTTGTCGGCATCGAATGGGCTGCCGACAATATCGGTTGCGCCGGAGACATCGACAATGTCGATGCTGCGATAGAGCGACTTATCGCCCTTCACGCCGTAACCGTTGTTGCTGTCGCGGGCCAGCATGAGGAACGTCTGCGGCGAGAGGGCCACGATTTCGCTCTGAGCGGCGACCGCCGTCTTGCCCTTGGCGTCGGTGAAGACCGGCAGCGGGACGACATATTCGTGCACGAGCTTCAGATGCGCAGGATCGGCGGCATCGTAGACCAAAGCGCGGGTATTCTGGCGGGTCGAGCTGGAATCGCCACCATCCTGGCGGGTTGCGGACTGCAGCACGGCAATCAGGAACTTGCCGTCCGGCGTCAGGGACATGCCTTCCAAGCCCTGATTGTTCTGACGGCCGCTGGTCGGATCCTTCGGATCTGGAGCGGATTCGCCAGGACCTGGGTTGTTCGAAGCGAAGTTCACAGCGCCGTGACGCATCGGCAGCAATGCCGCCGGCGGCTGCGTCGCCGACATCATTTGGCCAGTCGCGGAGAAATGGTAGATATAGGGGCCATATTCGTCGCTGATGAACATCGTGCCATCAGGCAGTCGGGCGACGGCTTCGGTGTCGAGCGAGATCTTGCCATTCGGCGCCTCGGGCAGCAGCGGCATGCCGTCAGCCGGCTTGCGGCTGCCGTCAGCGGGGTCGAGACCACTGGTGTCGGCGCCCTTGTTGTCGGTCAGCAGCATTGTGTCGGCGAGCTTGGCATCAACCCCAGCCTGTTCCTTGCCGGCCGGCGGCGTTGCGCCCGGAGCAACCGGCGTCAACTGGACGTCTATGGTGTTGAGGCGCGGGCGATAGTCCGTCGTGCCGACCGCATTGTAACCGCGATCCGGCAGCAGCCACAGCGAACCCTTGTAGGAACCATCGGCATTACGCACCCAGCTCTTGGTGTCGATGGACATGCCCGAACCGGAGCCGAAGGTCTCCCCGAACTTGTCGCGCAGATTGGCTGGAATGCGGCCGACGGCGACGCGGCCCTTGTTGACCAATGTGACGCTGCCGACGGTAACGGAGTTATCGGCGAAGGCTGCGGCCGGCGCAGCGAAAACGAAAGTGGCGAGCGCTGCGGAAAGCAGCGGCAAAGTCATGGAACGCAAGTTTTTCACGGCAATATCCTCCTGATGAAAAAGCCCTTTTGCTGGAACGGCATTCACCTCCAGACCCGGCCGCAAAGCCGCGTCGACGATGCGTCCGGCTCTGTCGATCCCAGACCTTCGATAAGGAGATGCGCCCGATTGCCTTTCCGGCAGACGGTCTAAGACGGCAACATGATAAGGACATGACAACTCGCCCCAAACGCGTGGGCGACACAGGAAGAGATCAGGAAAAGGTGAGTTTGGAGCGATTCAGCTTTTCACGGAATCTTGGAACAGCTCTAGCCTATTGTTTTTCCGCAATTCCGGACGGAAACCGCTGCGCACCTTTCTCTGGAATTGCTCTAAGACAAGGTTTTTACCGGGATGGGAGCCGGCTGCGGCAGTTCCTTGCCGATCAGCTTTTCCCGATATTCCGGCGAGACCAAGCCGCCGGAAATCAGCAGCTTGGCGCCATCTTCCGGGCTCATGTCGAGGATCGTGATTTTTTCACGCGGAACGAACACCAGGAAGCCGGCCGTCGGTACCGGCGTCGGCGGCAGGAAAACGGCCACCATGTCTTGCCCCATGGCGTTGAACTTCGAGGCGATCTCACCTTTGGCGTCGGTGGAGATGAACACCATCGACCAGAGGCCCGGGCTCGGATATTCGATGAGGCCGACCTTCTTGAAGGACGTGCCCTGCTCCTTCAGCACGGTTTCGAAAATCTGCTTCACGCTCTTGTAGATGGTTCGCACCAGAGGCACGCGCTGCACGATCGATTCGCCGAAGCGGACGATGCTCTGACCAATGAGGTTTTTGGCGAGGAAACCCACGATCGTGATGAAGATCATCGCGATCACAAGGCCAGTGCCGGGCACGGCGAAATTCAGATAGCTCTCGGGATCGTAGCGCGCCGGAATATAGGGCCTGACCCAGCTATCGGCCCAGTGGACCACGGACCAAGTGAGCCAGAGCGTAATGGCGATCGGCGCGCAGATAATCAGGCCCGCCAGGAAATTATTTCTGATCCGCGTTGCCACAGACATTTTGATGGGTTTTTCAGACATTCGCCGTTCGAAAACTCCGTTCCGTCGCCACCGCTAACCGGCAAATTCCCCCACCATCTCCGATGTGAAACGTGCCAGAAATCGGCGCGTCGCACAACCCGCCAATCACGCCGTCGGTCCGGATCCGAGCCCGGTTCACGACGACGTTATTTTAAGAAAAAAGAGTGGGGAATGCAGTCTATTCGACGGTCACCGACTTGGCGAGGTTGCGTGGCTGATCGACATCCGTGCCCATGAAGACAGCGGTGTGATAAGCGAGCAGTTGGATCGGCAGCGAGAAGATCATCGGCGCGATGATTTCATCGACGACAGGCAGGGTAATCGTCGCCATGGTCGGTAAGGTGGAAGCCGCAGCTCCCGCCTCGTCGGTGATGAAGATGATGCGGCCGCCACGTGCCGCCACCTCCTGCATGTTGGAGACGGTCTTGTCGAAGAAGCGATCATAAGGCGCAATCACGATCACAGGCATGTTCTCGTCGATCAGCGCGATCGGACCATGCTTCAGCTCGCCAGCAGCATAGCCTTCGGCATGGATGTAGGAGATTTCCTTGAGCTTCAGCGCGCCTTCCATGGCGAGCGGGAAGCTGGTGCCGCGGCCGAGATAAAGCACGTCGTTGAACTTCGATATTTCACGGGCAAGGCTTTCCATCTGCGGCTGGATGATGTTCAGCACCCGGGCCATGATGCGCGGCATCTCGACGAGATGACCCACCATCGCCTGTTCGTCTTCAGCGCTGACTGTGCCACGAGCCTTGCCGGCGCCGATTGCAAGAGACGCCAATACGGCAAGCTGGCAGGTGAAGGCCTTGGTCGAGGCAACGCCGATTTCGGGGCCGGCCATGATCGGGAACACCGCATCGGATTCGCGCGCTATGGTCGATTCCTTGACATTGACGACGGCACCGATCTTCAGGCCGTTATCGCGGCAATAGCGCAGCGACGCCAGCGTGTCGGCCGTCTCGCCGGATTGGGAGATGAACAGCGCAGCTTGCGATGCCGACAGCGGCATCTCGCGATAGCGGAATTCGGAAGCGACATCGATCTCCACCGGCAGGCGGGCGTAACGCTCGAACCAATATTTGCCGATCAGACCGGCGAGATAGGCCGTACCGCACGCCGAGATCGCCAGACCGGACACGGCGTTGAAATCGATCGCCGACGCATTCGGGCGCACCCGATGACTGACGAAATCGACATATTGGCTGAGCGCATGGGAGATCACCTCCGGCTGCTCGTAAATTTCCTTCTCCATGAAGTGGCGATGATTGCCTTTGTCGACGACATAGGCGGTCGCCTGCGATATCTGCCGAACGCGGCTGACTTCCTGGCCGCTGAAGTCGACGACCGTTGCGCCATCTCGCGTGATGATCGCGCAATCGCCGTCGACGAGATAGGTGATTTCGTTGGTGAAGGGCGCAAGCGCAATCGCGTCGGAACCGAGGAACATCTCGCCACTGCCGAAACCAATGGCGAGCGGCGGGCCGGAGCGGGCCGCCATGAGCGTATTGGGATCGTTCTGGAACATGACGACCAGTGCATAGGCACCGGTGACGCGGTTCAGCATCCTCAACATGGCTGCGCGCGGATCGAAACCCTGGCGGAGATATTTCGCCAGGAGATGCGCGACGACTTCCGTGTCGGTCTGCGTGGCAAATACCCTGCCCTCAACCTTCAACTCCTCGCGCAGCTCGGAGAAATTCTCGATGATGCCGTTGTGGACGACGGCAACGCCTTCGACGAAATGCGGATGCGCGTTGGTTTCGTTGGGAACGCCATGCGTCGCCCAGCGGGTGTGAGCAATGCCGGTGGCGCCGGGTAGTGGTTCGACGTCCAGCCGCTTTTCGAGATTGAAGAGTTTTCCTTCGGCGCGGCGGCGGTCCATAACGCCGTTATGGATGGTGGCGACGCCGGCCGAATCGTAGCCGCGATATTCGAGACGCCGCAAGGCGTCCACCAATCGTCCCGCCACCGGCTTCGTTCCGACAATCCCCACAATGCCGCACATGCAATTCTCCGTCTGGCCCAAGAAATTGGAGCAAGTCCTAATGATTCTAGCAGTTTTCTCAATTGCCGCGACGGTCACTTTCGGTTTCCGACCGTTACGCGGCCCTACACTTTAGGCTTAGTGACTGCCCTTCTTCGTCGCCTTGATGGCTAAGGCCCTCTCGCGAATGACCTTGGCACGGCCAGGTTTGACCTCCTGGCGGGCGCGTCCGAAGGCCAGTGCTTCTGCAGGAACGTCCTCGGTGATGACGCTGCCTGAGGCAACATAGGCGCTGTCGCCAATGCGCACGGGCGCCACCAGCGACGAGTTCGAGCCGATGAAGCTGTTTGCGCCGATATGGGTCTCGTGCTTGTTGACGCCATCGTAGTTGCAGGTAATCGTGCCTGCGCCGATGTTGCTGCCGGCTCCGACGGTCGCATCGCCGATATAGGTCAGATGGTTGACCTTCGCGCCCTCGCCGATTTTGCCGTTCTTCACCTCGCAGAAATTGCCGACCTTCGAGCCGCCGGCAAGATCGGCACCCGGACGCAGTCGCGCGAACGGGCCGACCGTGGCGCCGGCGCTGACATGGGCGCCTTCGATATGCGAAAAGGCGTGGATGACCGCGCCGCCGTCGATAACGACCCCAGGACCGAAGACCACGTTCGGCTCGATCAGTGCGTCCTGGCCGATCACCGTATCATAGGCAAGAAACACCGTTTCCGGCGCGATCATGGTGACCCCCGAGAGCATCAGGTCGTGACGCCGCCGCTCCTGCCACAGGCGCTCGATAACGGCGAGTTCGGCGCGGTTGTTGCAGCCGGTCATCTCCACTTCGGGCGCGTCGACGGCGACCGCACGACCACCGAGAGAGCGGGCGATCTCGACAAGGTCAGTGAGATAATATTCGCGCTTGGCATTGTCGTTGCCGATACGGTCGAGCAGGTCCAGCGCTTTCCGGCCATTGATCGCCATCAGACCACTGTTGCACCAGGTGACCGCAAGCTCGGCATCGGTCGCATCCTTCGCTTCGCGAATGGCGATGAGCTCGCCGTCCTTGACGAGCAGCCGGCCATAGGCATTCGGATTTTCGGTGTGAAAGCCGATGACGACGATGTCATTGCCCTCGGCGAGCCCCTGACGTGCGGCGCGAAGCGGCGCGTCTGTCAGCAACGGCACGTCGCCGTAGGCCACCAGAACGTCGTCGTAGCCCGCGGCAATCGCCTCACGAGCAGCGAGCACGGCATGGCCTGTGCCGAGGCGCTCCTTCTGCAGGTAGGCTTCCACCTTGACGCCGCCGACAGCGGCTGCGGCGGCGACCTCTTCCGCATTGCGGCCAACGACAAGGGCGGCAGCAGAAATACCGGTCTTGGCGATCGCTTCCATCACATGCGCGATCATCGGACGGCTGGCGATCGGATGCAGCACCTTGGAGGTCGATGACTTCATACGAGTGCTGTCGCCAGCGGCGAGGATGATGGCGAGACAGGTGCGTTCCATTTCAAGCTCCGAAAGATACGGCCCAACGAGGCCCAAGAACAGGCGTCGTCTCCTCATAGCAACTAGTTGAGCGGTGAACTACGGCGAAATTAGACGTAGGCGTCAAGCGTCCGCGAGTGCGGCGAAAGCTTCCTGGACATGCTGGCGGCCATCGAAAATGACGAATTCCATCGCCTTGTGCGCCGCGAGCGCGTCACCGGCGGCGATGGCGTCAACAATCGCCATGTGCGTGTCGGCAATGTTGCCGAAGCCGTTATTGCTGGGGGGCGCGCTCATCCGGAACATGCCGACGAGAGCTGCTTCGATCAGGCCGCCAAGCGAGCGCATGAAGGGATTATGGGAAGCTTCCGTGATTGCCAGATGAAAATGAAGGTCGGCAACAGCGAGGCTGTCGGGCGTGTGTTCCGGCGCGGCCATGGCCGTCGCAAGCCGCCGCAACAACTCGACTTCCTCTTTGCTGGCGCGCTCCGCTACGAGACTGGCGGCAAACGGCTCGAAAGCCAAACGAATATCATAGAGGTGCAGCAGGAACTCCTCGTTGACGCCGCTTTCAAAGTGCCAGGTCAGCACCGCGCTGTCGAACATGTTCCAATGGATCTTCTCGGTGACCCTGGTGCCGACCCGGGCGCGCGGAACGACCAGGCCCTTCGCCGCCAACGTCTTCATGCTCTCGCGCAAGACCGTGCGCGACACTTTGAACCGTTGCAGAAGCTCGCTGTCGCCGGGAAGAATGCTGCCAATGGGAAAGGCCCCCGACACGATCGCTTTTCCGAGATCGTCCACCACCTGCGCATGGCTGGTCCGTGATTTTCCCTCGGTTTTTCTTGTTTCAAGCAATCTGCCGCGCAAGCACTCTGTCCTTCCCTCAGGCGTAACGTCGATTGAAGCGGGAAAGCAGCAGGAGGCCCTTCTGCATCAGAATAAACACAAAAAGCAGGAGCCCGATCAATATCTTAGTCCACCAACTGGAAAGCGTTCCATCAAAGGTGATGTAAGTCTGAATCAAGCCCTGTATGAGAATTCCGATGAGAGTTCCTCCCACGAACCCTGCTCCCCCCGTCAGCAATGTTCCGCCTATGACCACTGCCGCAATGGCGTCAAGCTCGACGCCAACGGTAGCCAGCGAATATCCTGCCGACGTATAGAGCGAAAAAACGATTCCGGATAGACCGGCGAGAAGGCCGGACAGTGCGTAGATCTGGATGGTCGTGCGGCCGACCGGAACACCCATCAACTGAGCCGTCTGCACGCCGCCGCCGAGAGCATAAACGTTGGCTCCGAAGCGGGTGCGATGCGCCAGCACGATGCCGCCGGCAAAGACGATAAGCATGATACCGCCGATCAGCGTCAGCCGGCCGCCGCCCGGCAGCAACAGATAAAGATCGCTCAGTTGCGAATAGAAATCATGCTCGATCGGGATGCTGTCGATCGAGAGGACGAAAGCGATGCCCCGAGCAAGAAACATCCCCGCCAGCGTGACGATGAAGGGCGGCATGCTGAGATAGTGGATGATGGCGCCCATGGCTGCGCCGAAGATCGTCGTAATCGCCAGGACAAGCGCGAAGGCGAGCAAAGGATGGATGGAGGTATCCCGCAGAATTAGCGCCAGGAAGACGCCGGTAAAGGCGATGACCGAACCGATCGACAGATCGATGCCCCCGGAGAGGATGACGAAGGTCATGCCAACTGCTGCAATTCCGAGAAAAGCATTGTCCGTCAGCAGATTACCGATGACCCGCGTCGATAGCATGGTCGGAAACTGCAGCACGCAACCGGTATAGGCCAGCAGGAAAATAACGATCGTCGCAAGCAGGGGAAGATATTTCGAATTCACTTTGCCTGCTCCTCATGGATCATCTGCGCCGTTTCCCGCCGACGCCAGAAAAACGTCGAAACGGACTGGAGAGCCGGGGACTGGATGACCAGAATGACGATAACGATGACGGCCTTGATCACCAGATTGAATTCCGGCGGGAAGCCGGACAACAGAATGCCCGTATTGACCGACTGGATGATCATCGCACCGATCAGCGAGCCGACAATGCTGAAACGGCCGCCAAGAAGGGAATTGCCGCCGACGACAACGGCTAGAATCGCGTCGAGTTCAAGCCAGAGACCCGCATTGTTCGCGTCGGCGCCCTTAATATCGGCCGAAACGATGATGCCGGCGATCGAGGCGCAAAGGCCGCTCAGCGCATAGACGGCGATCAGCAGCACGGGCGTCTGGATGCCCGATAGCGTGCTTGCCCGCCGGTTAATGCCGATCGCCTCGACAAGCATGCCGAGGGCCGTGCGCCTCACCAGAAGAATGACCGCCAATGCCACCAGCAGCCAGATGACGACAGGCATCGGCAGAGAGGCGAAGGACCCGCTTCCCAGGAAGATGAGGCCATCGTCATTGAATGTCATGATGACGCCTTCGGTGATCAGTTGGGCTATACCGCGGCCCGCCACCATCAGCACCAGCGTGGCGATGATCGGCTGAATGTCGAGAACCGCGACAAGGAACCCGTTCCACAGCCCGCAAGCGAGCCCGACACCGATGGTCAGGATCAACGTGTAGGCGAGAGAATGTCCGGAGACGATGGCGGATGCCGCAACGGCGCCACAAATTGCAATCACTGCGCCGACCGAAAGATCGATGCCCTTGGTGGCGATGACCAGTGTCATACCGATGGACAGAAGCGCTACCGGCGCACCTCGATTGAGAACATCGATAATGCTGCCGTACAATCTACCATTCTGCAGTTCCAGATGAAAAAACTGCGGGAACATGATGAAATTCAAAAGAAGAATGGCTGCCAACGCAATGAGTTGCGGAGCCAATCGAAACAACAGGGCCTTGATCTGGGAACTCATGCGTCTTCTCGCTTGCTCTCGCCCGTCGCTATCGAATCGACGATATGGCTGGCGGAAATCTTGTCGCCTGTCAGTTCGGCAATATGCTCGCGGTCACGCAGCACGATGACGCGGGAACTATAGGCCACGAGCTCCTCCAGCTCGGACGAAATCACCACCAGCGACATTCCCTGCCTGCAAAGGTCCTCGATCAGGCGGATGATCTCGGCGTGAGCACCGACGTCGATGCCGCGTGTCGGCTCGTCCAATATCAGAAAATTGGGATTGGTAGCGAGCCAGCGCGCCAGAATGGCCTTTTGCTGATTGCCCCCGGACAGCAGCTTTATCGGCTTTTCCCGGTCCGTGGTGCGAATATCCAGCGCTTTGATATAGCGATCGGCAATCGCGTTCTGCTCGCTGCGCGCCAATGGGCGTGCCCAGCCGCGGCGGGCCTGGAGAGCCATGACAATGTTTTCGCGGATGGAGAGATCGCCGATGATACCATCCGTCTTGCGATCTTCGGGGCAAAAGCCGAAGCCGCTGCTGATGGCGGCGCGCGGGCTCGAAAGGGTCACCGGCCTGTCCTCGATCTTTGCCTGGCCGCTGTCGGCCCGCTCGACGCCGAAAAGCACCTCCGCGGTTTCCGTGCGTCCAGAGCCCAGCAGACCGGCAATCCCCACCACTTCACCGACACGAACCTCCATGTCGAAGGGCTTGATCTTGCCGCGTTTGCCGAAATTGGTGAAGCGGTATCTCACCGGCCCGCTTTCGCCGACTTCCTGCTTCGTGGTCGCTTCGACCTGCGCAAGTTCGCGGCCAAGCATCATGGCGATGAGAGTTTGCCGCGAAAGCCCCTCCGCATCGCGCGTACCCACAAGGCGACCGTTGCGCAGAACGGTGATGCGGTCGCAGATCTGATAAACCTGCTCAAGAAAGTGCGTAATAAAAACAATACCCAATCCGCGTTGCTTCAGGTTTCGGATAATGCCGAAAAGCATGGCAACTTCATGCGTATCGAGGCTCGCGGTCGGCTCGTCAAGGATCAGAACCTTGCCCGAAAGATCGACGGCGCGGGCGATTGCGATGACCTGCTGGATTGCGACCGAGAAACGGTCGAGCTGACGGCTGACATCGATGTTTATGCCGTATTGCGCCAACAGGTCTTTCGCCATGCTGTTCATCAAACGGCTGCTGATCATGCCGAACTGTCTCGGCTGACGGCCGAGAAACAGATTTTCAGCGACACTCAAATTCGCTAGGAGGTTCACCTCCTGATAGACTGTTCCGATACCGAGCTTCTGCGCCGCCAGCGTATCGTGCGGGTCGATTTCGGCGCCGTCGAGAACAAGGCTGCCTGCGTCGCGGCGGTATGCGCCCGTCATGCACTTGATCAGAGTCGATTTTCCGGCACCGTTCTCGCCGAGAAGCGCATGAACCTCGCCCCGCCGCAATGTGAAATCAACATGATCCAAGGCGGTGGAACCGGGAAAATATTTGCAAAAGCCGGTAGCTGTCAGAAGACGCTCGACATCATGAGCCATGGGCCAAGAATTTCCTTGAATTGAGCCGCTATGCAAAAGCGCGAATACGCCGCTCGTTGAAGCGCCGTGCGTTCATCTTACTCGCATTCAGATGATTTCACCCGAATTCGTGAAGTTTCAGCGCGCCCGCAGTTCCGCGTCGAAAAGCCCGCATCGGCCGTTCGCCGGCCGATGCGTTTGCTTTTTACATCAATAGCCCTGATTCTTCTTCTCCTCGTAGACCTTCTGCGGGTCGTCAGACTGCGTGTACAGCTTGGACTCGGTCTGGATCCACTTCGGCGGCTCCTTCTTGGTCTTCAGGTAGGCGTCGAGGGCATCGAAGGCGGGACCGGCCATGTTCGGCGTCAGTTCGACCGTCGCGTTTGCCTCGCCGGCTGCCATGGCCTTGAAGAGGTCCGGAACCGAATCGATGGATACGGTCAGGATATCCTTGCCCGGCTTCAGACCGGCTTCCTTGATCGCCTGGATGGCGCCGACGGCCATGTCGTCGTTATGAGCGTAGAGCGCGCAGATATCTTTGCCGCCATTTTCGGCCTTCAGGAAGCTTTCCATGACTTCCTTGCCCTTGGCACGGGTGAAATCGCCCGTCTGGCTGCGTACGATCTTCAGATTGTCATGGCCCTTGATGGCTTCTTCGAAGCCCTTCTTGCGGGCGATCGCCGGCGAGGAGCCGGTGGTGCCCTGAAGCTCGACGATATTGCACTTCTTATCGCCGACGGTCTTTACGAGCCAGTCGCCGGCAACCTTGCCTTCGTGGATCTGGTCCGAGGTAACGGCGGTCAGGTAAAGATCCTTCGGTGCGTTGATCGTACGATCGAGCAGGATGACCGGGATCTTTGCTTCCTTTGCTTCCTTCAGAACGGAGTCCCATCCCGTTTCGACGACGGGAGCCAGCAGAATCGCATCGACACCCTGTGCGATGAAGGAGCGAATCGCCTTGATCTGGTTTTCCTGCTTCTGCTGGGCATCGGCAAATTTAAGATCGATGCCGCGCTTCTCAGCTTGCTGCTTGGTAACGGTCGTTTCCGCCGCGCGCCAGCCGGATTCCGAACCGATTTGCGAAAAGCCGACCACCAAATTCTTTGCCGATGCAGACGTAAACATGCAAGCAGCGAGAATCGTGGCACTCACCAGTGCAGTCTTCAATTTCATGATGTCCTCCCAATTGGCCATCTCCTACGGCCGACGATAAAAAATCATATAGTAATACTTTTGTAAATCGACATTCTGTGACGCACTGCAACAAAAAAGGGCGCTACGAGGCGCCCTTTTTCAACTGCAGCGATGGGTATGTTTTACTTGGACGCCGGCAGCTTGTCGTCGACGCCTTCGATGTAGAAATTCATGCCCAGCAGCGTAGCGTCATCGGCCTTTTCGCCAGCTTTCAGCCAGGGCGTGCCGTCCTGCTTGTTGATCGGGCCGGTGAACGGTGCGAGCTCGCCGGACTTGATCTTGGCTTCGGTCTCTTCGGCCATTTTCTTCACGTCATCAGGCATGTTGGTGTAGGGCGCCATCTTCAGAATGCCGTCCTTCAGGCCGTCCCAGTTCTGTTCGGCCTTCCAGGTGCCGTCGAGCAGCGCATGGACGCGCTTGGAGTAGTAGTTACCCCAAGTGTCGACGACAGCGGTCAACTGCGCATGCGGGCCAGAGGCGATCATGTCGGAAGCCTGACCGAAGGCATGGATGCCGCGCTCCTCGGCCACCTGCATTGGCGCGGTGGTGTCGGTATGCTGCGTAAGGATATCGACGCCCTGGTCGACCATCGCCTTGGCCGCGTCGGCTTCCTTGCCCGGATCAAACCAGGTGTTGACCCAGATGACCTTGAGCTTGAAGCTCGGATCGACCGAACGCGCGCCCTGCTCGAAAGAGTTGATGCCCATCACCACTTCCGGGATCGGGAAGGACGCGATGTAGGCGGCACCGTGGTTCTTCGACATCTTGGCGGCGATCTGACCCAGGATGTAGCGGCCTTCGTAGAAGCGCGAATTGTAGGTGGCGAGATTCGGCCCGCTCTTGAAGCCGGTCGCGTGCTCGAACTTCACCTTCGGGAACTTCGCGGCGACTTTGACGGTCGCATCCATGAAGCCGAAGGAGGTGGAGAAGATCAGCGAGCAGCCGGAGCGGGCGAGACGCTCGATCGCGCGTTCGGCGTCCGGGCCTTCCGGGACATTTTCGAGATAAGGCGTATCGATCTTGTTGCCGAACTCCTTCTGGACCTGCTGACGGCCGAGATCGTGCGCCTGCGAATAGCCGCCGTCCGTGTGCGAGCCGACATAGACAAAGCAGACCTTGGTCGGCGCCGCTTCGGCCGCGGCAGCGAAGCCGACTATGGCAGCGGCCGTGGTGGCGAGTGCGAGTGCTAGTTTTTTCATGGTTACCCCTGTTGGTTTGACATTTGCAAAAATCCGTCCGGTTGCGGGTTATTGTCGTTAGCGTTCCGGAACGAAGGCCTTGCCGAGCGACGCTGGCGTATTGATCAAGGTCGCGCGGCGATTTTGAGAGATGATGACGAGAACCACAATAGTCGACGCATAGGGCAACATCGACAGGAATTGTGCGGGGATGCCGACGCCAAAGCCCTGCGCGTGAAACTGCAGGATCGTCACCGCGCCGAAGAGATAGCCGCCGGCCATGACGCGCATCGGCCGCCACGAGGCGAAGACAACGAGCGCCAGTGTCACCCAGCCGCGGCCGGCCGACATGTTCTCGACCCATTGCGGTGTGTAGACCAGCGACAACTGCGCGCCGGCGAGCCCCGCGCAGGCGCCGCCGAACATGACGGCGAGATAGCGCGTGCGAATGACGTCGATGCCGAGGGCATGCGCCGAGCCGTGACTGTCGCCGATGGCGCGCAGCTTCAGGCCGGTCCGGCTGCGGAAGAGGAACCAATTGACGCCGAAAAGCAGGACGATCGAGAGATAAAAAGTGAGGTCCTGTTTGAACAGCACCGGCCCGACGAGCGGAATATCGGAGAGGAACGGAAAGACGATTTCCCGCAACTGCACTCCGGGCACGCTGACATAACCTTCGCCGATCATGCCGGAGAGACCGAGGCCAAGGATGGTGAGCGCGAGACCTGTCGCCACCTGATTGGTCACCAGCGTCAATGTCAGGAATGCAAACAGCAGCGAAAACAGCGCGCCGCCGACAATGCCGGTGATGAGGCCCACATAGGGCGATCCGCTCATCTGCGCGCCGACAAACGCGGCGACAGCCCCGATGATCATCATGCCTTCGACGCCGAGATTGAGCACGCCGGAGCGTTCCACGACGAGTTCGCCAAGGCCGGCGATAACGAGCGGCGTCGAAGCCGTGATGATGGTGAGGAGGATTGCTTCAAAAACGCTCATACTCATGCCGCACCTCCCCGAACCCGCGACCAGACGAGCCGGATCTTATAGTTGATCAGCGTGTCGCAGGAGAGCACGAAGAACAGCAGCAGCCCCTGGAAGACGCTTGCCGCCTTGGCGGAGATGCCGGGCGACAATTGCGCGGCCTCGCCACCGAGATAGGTGAGCGCCAGCACGAAACCGGAGAGGATCGCGCCGAGCGGATTGAGACGCGCGAGGAAGGCAACGATGATGGCGGTAAAGCCGTAGCCCGGCGATATCGCCGGCTGCAGATGGCCGATGGAGCCCGAAACCTCGGAAATGCCGGCAAGGCCTGCCAGCGCACCGGAGAAGAGGAAGCCGAACCAGACCATTTTCTTGGAAGAAAAGCCGGCGAAACGCCCTGCCCGTTCCGATTGGCCGAGAACGGTTATCTCAAAGCCCTTCAGCGTGTATTTCATCATGAACCAGGCAAGGATCGCCGCGATGATGGCAAAGACGATCCCCCAATGCGCCCGGCCGGAATCCTCCCAGATCGCCGGCAGCACAGCCTCCGGCGGAAAATCGATGCTCTGCGGGAAATTATGGCCCTGCGGATCGCGCCATGGACCGCGTGACAGCCAATCCAGGAAGAGCTGCGCGATGTAGACGAGCATCAGGCTCGTCAGGATCTCGTTGGTGTTGAAATGCG
Source organism: Rhizobium sp. BR 362 (assembly GCF_036528765.1). NCBI lineage: Bacteria > Pseudomonadati > Pseudomonadota > Alphaproteobacteria > Hyphomicrobiales > Rhizobiaceae > Rhizobium > Rhizobium sp. BR 362. The sequence continues at coordinate 54,540 of NZ_JARWGH010000016.1, forward strand.
CCTTCAGCAATGCCGGGATGGCGGCATAGAGCGCGCCGCCAATGGCGCCGGCGATCAGCATCAGCGGCAGGACCATCGGCGAATGCCAGTCGGTGAAGACGATCGGAATGTAGGAGCCAGCGACCGCGCCGATGGTGAACTGGCCTTCGGCGCCGATATTCCAGTTGTTGGAGCGGTAGCAGACGCAAAGGCCGACGGCGATCAGGATTAGCGGCCCGGCCTTGATCGCCAGTTCGTGCAGCGACCAGACTTCCAGCAGGGGCTCAACGAAGAAAGCGTCCAGCGCCTCCACGGGATCCTTGCCGAGCAAGGCGAACATGATGGTGCCGGCGATCAGCGCCAGTGCGAGAGCAAGCAGCGGCGACAGGAAGCCGAATAGTTTCGAAGCCTGCGGGCGCCTTTCCAATTCAATGCGCATGCATGGGCTCCGAATGCGTCTTTGATTCATGCAGGCCGCCCATCAGGAGGCCGATCTTTTCCCGCGTCAGCGCGCCCGCGGGATAGGCCGGCGACAGCCGCCCTTCGGAAATGACGGCGATATCGGTAGCCACCTCGAATATTTCGTCGAGATCCTGGCTGATGACCAGCACGGCCGAGCCGTTGCGGGCAAGATCGACCAGTGCCTGGCGGATATGGCTTGCGGCACCCGCGTCGACACCCCAGGTCGGCTGGTTGACGACCAGCACGGTGGGCTGCCGGTCGAGCTCACGGCCGACGATGAACTTCTGGAGATTGCCGCCGGAGAGCGAGCCTGCCGTCGGGTCCTCGCCGCTCTTGCGCACGTCCATGGCTTCGGAAATGCGCTTGGTCGCCTGTTTGACCGTGCCACGACGGATCACCTTCAGGAAACCGCCGGCAAGAAAAGCCCGGCGGTCCGATTTGCTGCGGGCCAGCACGAGATTGTCCGATAGTTTCAGTCCCGAAACCGCCGCATGGCCGTGACGTTCTTCCGGCACGAAGCCGGCTCCCAACAAGCGGCGCGTGTTGATACCTTTGGTGCCAACCGCCTGGCCGCGCACGCGGATCAAATCGTCTGACGGCACGGTGTGCTCACCGGAAACGATGTCGAATAGCTCCCCCTGCCCGTTGCCGGCAACTCCGGCGATCGCCAGAATCTCGCCTGCGCGTACGCGCAGCGAAACATCCTTCAGCGACATGGCAAAGGGCGTGCGCGCGGGCACGGAAAGGCCGGCAATCTCGAGCTGAATGTCGCCCTTTTTCCCAAGCCCTTCATGCTGCACGCTGGCAACATCGCTGCCGACCATCATGCGGGCAAGCGAGCCGGGCGTTTCCTGTCGTGGGTCACAGGCCCCGGTGACCCTGCCATGGCGCAGCACGGTGGCGCGGGAGCAGATGCGCTGCACCTCCTCCAGACGGTGACTGATGTAGAGCACCGAACGGCCTTCATCGCGGAGCCGGAAGAGTGTTTCGAACAGCCGATCGGCTTCCTGCGGCGTCAGCACCGAGGTCGGCTCGTCGAGGATGATCAGCTTTGGATTCTGCAGCAGCGCACGGACGATTTCGATGCGCTGGCGCTCGCCGACGGAAAGGTCGGCGACGTGCGCATAGGGATCGAGCGGCAGGCCATAGGCTTGCGACAGGCTGGCAGCCTCCTCGGCGATCTTGCCGATCGGTATACTGTCATCGAGGGAAAGAGCGATGTTTTCAGCGACCGTCAGCGCCTCGAACAACGAAAAGTGCTGAAACACCATGCCGATGCCGAGCTTGCGGGCTTCGCCCGGCGAGCCGATCGAGACCAGTTGGCCTTGCCAGGCGATCTCGCCCTCGGTCGGCTCCAAAACACCGAACAGCATCTTCACCAGAGTGGATTTGCCTGCGCCGTTCTCACCGAGCAGAGCGTGAATCTCACCCGGTCGAATTTCCAGATCAATTCCATTGCAGGCAGCAAAGCTACCGAACAGCTTCGTCAGCTTGCGAACCGACAATAACGCACCGGTTGCCGGTACATCGAATGACGACACGTTCCCCTCATTCCTTCCCACCGTCCTGCTCTTTCGGATCTATGGGATCAGCAGCGTAGTTCCACTCGTTTTTCTTGTTTCCAGATCCGTGTGCGCGCGCCCCGCATCGCTCAGCGGATAGGTCTGATGAATATTGATACGCACTTTGTTGCTTTGCACAACAGCAAATAATGCGCTGGCGCTGGCTCTTAACTCTTCAGGCGTGCCGACATAAGCAAAAAGGCTCGGACGCGTCGCAAAAAGCGAACCCTTCTGGTTGAGGATGGCAAGATTGAAATTCTCGATCGGGCCAGAGGATTGGCCGAAGGTAACCCACATTCCAAGCGGCCTCAGACAATCGAGCGAATGCGGAAACGTGTCCTTGCCGACCGAATCGTAAACAACATCGACGCCCTTGCCACCCGTAATCTCTCGGACACGATCGACAAAGCTCTCCTTGCTATAGTCGATGACGTGGTCATAGCCATGCGCCAACGCCCGTTCGACTTTTGCTGCAGAACCTGCAGTGCCGATGACGGTGCTGGCTCCGAGAGCCTTGGCCCATTGGCCGGCAATCAGGCCGACGCCGCCGGCGGCCGCATGAAACAGCAGCGTCGTTCCAGGGCCGACCTTAAAGGTGCGATTCAGCAGATATTCGGCCGTCATCCCCTTCAGCATCATCGCTGCGGCGGTTTCGAGCGGGATATCGTCAGGCACCTTGACCAGGTGGCGGGTTTCGATGTTGCGCTCGACGCTGTAGGCGCCGTCGCTGCCGACATAGGCAACGCGATCGCCCACCGCGAAATCGGTGACGCCCGGCCCGACTTCTGTGATCGTACCGGCGGCTTCCTTGCCGAGCGGTAGGGGAAACTGAGGTGCCTTGTAGAGGCCGGAGCGAAAATAGATGTCTATGAAATTGAGGCCGATTGCAGCATGGCGGATCTGCACCTCCCCGGCGCTTGGAGCCGGCAGGTCGACCTCCTCCAGCTTCATGACCTCCGGCCCGCCGTTTTGGTGAATGCGAATGGCCTTGGTCTTCTTCATGTTCATGGCTTTCGAATCCTATTGGCGTCCGAGGGAGGGGAAAAACTGCAGTACGGCGCCGATGCAATAAAGATAGATGCCGCTAACGATAAACAAGATAATGGCCCATTGCGGCATGACGAAATGCATCAGCAGCGAATACATGCCGAGAGCGGACCAGAACAGGAATATGCCGAGATTGAGCGGCCGCAGACGCCTGACCCGCACCGGATGCAGGAAATTGATCGGCAGGAAGGTCAAGACGACCGAAACGCCGACGAGCACCATCGCGGTCGTCGCGCTGGCGCCGATGACGAAGAGCGTGAAGATCACCATGTTCCAGACGACCGGGAAGCCGGAGAAGAAATATTCCTCCGTCTTCATGCCAGTGTCGGCATAATAAATGGCGCTGGAGACGACGATCATTCCGGCGGCGACGAAGGACCAGGGCTCACCGATCATGCCGCTTTCATAGAGGGCAAAGGCCGGCAGAAGCACATAGGTCACATAGTCGATGATGTTGTCGAGGGTGTCGCCGGACCAATTCGGCAACACTTCCTTGACTCTGACCTTGCGGGCGATCGGCCCGTCAATGCCGTCGACAAGCAATGCCAGACCCAGCCACCAGAACATATCGACGAAGCGATGTTCTGCCGCTGCAACAACGCCGAGAAAGGCAAGAAACGAGCCGGATGCCGTCAATATATGTACGGAAAAGGCACGGATCTCCGCGTAAGGCACCCGCTTGTAATTGAAGATTTTCATCCGCCCCGTTACTCGCCTGCTTATCTACCTGCCCGGGCAGGCGATTTTTCTTTCTAATATGCACCCTTTGCGCGGCGCTGCCAGCGCAAAAACGTGCATGTGCCACAGGCTAGCGCGAGTTCCTGTCATTTTCACCCGTTGCGATGTTTCATCCCATGGATTTCAACAGGCTAAGCGTCTATTTTCAGAAAGAAAGACAATTGAGGCATCGATATGAAGCAGGTTGAAGTAGCCATCATCGGCGGCGGTCTGGCGGGCATGATCGCGGCGATCGCCTTAGCGCGCGGCGGACGGGCCGTTGCCCTCGTGGCTCAGCCGCATAATAAGGCCGACCGGCGGACGACGGCGTTGATGGACCAATCGATTCGCTTCCTGGAGCGGCTGGCGCTGTGGGACAGGATCGCACCTTCCACCGCACCCTTGATCACGATGCAGATCATCGATGGCACCACACGGCTGCTGCGTGCGCCGACCGTCGCTTTTCGCGCCTCCGAAATCGGCCTCGACGCCTTCGGCTACAATATCCCTAATGCTGCACTGCTCAGCGCCCTCAGCGAAGCCGTGAAAGCCGAGGGCAATATCGAGCTTATCGAGACGGCGGCTTCCGGAATCGCGGTCCGCGACGATGGCGTTACCATCACGCTGGAGGATGGCGAAACGGTCGATGCGGCTTTTGTCGTCGGTGCAGACGGGCGCAATTCGCTGGTGCGGGAAACGGTTGGGATCAAGGTCAAGACCTGGTCCTATCCGCAATCGGCCATGGTGCTAAATTTTGGCCATTCGCTGCCGCATCAAAACATCTCAACGGAGTTCCACACCGAAAGCGGGCCATTTACCCAAGTGCCCCTGCCCGGCAGTCGCTCCAGCCTCGTCTGGGTGCAAAAGCCGGCGGAAGCGGCCGCCAATTCGGAAAGATCGCTGGAGGACCTCGGCCGCCTCATCGAGGACCGCATGCAATCAATGCTCGGCAAGGTCACGGTCGAGGACAGCGTGCAGGTCTGGCCGCTCTCCGGCATGACGGCGTATCGCTTCGGCAAGGGCCGGGCCGCGTTGATCGGCGAAGCCGCGCATGTTTTCCCACCGATCGGCGCTCAAGGGCTAAATCTCAGCCTGCGCGATATCCTGACGCTCGTCGAAATTCTGGCGAGCCCGACCGGACAGCCGATTTCCGCATCGGCAGGCGACAGCTTCGACCGCCGCCGCCGCGTTGATATCATCAGCCGGACAGCAAGCGTCGATCTGCTGAACCGCTCTCTGCTTTCGGATTTCCTGCCCGTACAAATGTTGCGAGCCGCGGGACTGCACGTGCTTTCGGCCATTCCGCCGCTGCGCAACATCGTCATGCGCGAAGGCATCGAGCCCGGCGGCGGCTTGCGCGGCTTTCCGTCGATGCTACGGGAAAAGCTGCGCCGGTAAGGCGCCTGACTTGATCAAATAAAGCACCAGGGAGACGGTCACCACCGAACATGCGGTGGTGATCATGATCGTCGCGGAGGCCCGCTCCTGCCAGACGCCATATTGCTGGCCAATGACGAACACATTCGTCGCCGTGGGCAAGGCGGCGAGCAGCACCGCCGATTCGATCCAGATCGGATCAAAGCCCCCGACCGCCTGCAGCACGACATAGACGACCAGCGGATGTAGAATGAGCTTGGCCGGCACGACATAGCCGATCTCGGTTGGGATACGTTTCAGCGGCCGCAGCCCCAATGTCACGCCCATGGCGAACAATGCGCAGGGTGCGGCAGCCTGTGCGAGATAGTCGACGAAGCGTTGGAAGGCGGGCGGTTGGCTGATGGAAAAAGCAGCGGCGGCAAAGCCGAGGGCTGTCGACAGGATGAAGGGGTGCAGCAGCACTTTCTTCGCAATGTCGGCGGCAAGCCGCCATGGCGAACGTTTATCGCCGCCCTCAATGGCCATCAATGCTGGCGCAACGATGAAATGTAGCGCATTTTCAAAGCAGACGATCAGGGCGACGGGAACGGCGGCCCTCTCGCCAAGCGCCAGCAGCGCCAAACCCGGCCCCATGTAGCCGATATTGCCGTAGGCGCCGGCGAAAGCCTGGACCGTGCTGTCTGCCAGCGAGTTGCGGCGCAGGAAGCGTCCGATCAGGAACAGCAACAGGAAAATCAAATAGGTCGCGGCAATATCGGTGACGATAAAATCGACGCGCGTCAGTTGTTCGATCGGGGTTTTCGAAACGAGCTTGAAGAACAGGGCCGGCAGCGCGGCATAGATGATGAAGGTATTGAGCCAGCCAAGCGCCTCCGCCGGCTGTTTTGTCATGCGCGCGGCAATGTAACCGATCGCGATCAGACCGAAGAACGGCAGCAACAGACCGACAATGTCAGCCATCAGGCATATCCATTTTGGGTGATTGGAAAGGAAGACGGGAGTTGCTTAGCCGATTTGCATCAGGATTGGAAAGGTCTGCTGGAACCAGATCGCCATGTCGCTGACATAGCCGAAGATGAACGCCAGACCGGTCAGCACGAGTAGCCCGCCCATGACCTTCTCGACCGTGCCGAGGTGGCGGCGGAAGCGGACAAGAAAGCTCATGAAGGCACCGGAAAAACCAGCGGCGATCCAGAAGGGAATGGCAAGGCCGAGCGAATAGATGGCAAGCAGGCCGGCGCCGGCGCCGATCGTCTCGCGCGAAGCCGCAACGCCGAGGATTGCCCCAAGCACCGGGCCGATGCAGGGCGTCCAGCCAAACGCAAAGGCCAGGCCCATGATATAGGCGCCCGTCAGCGTCGCCGGCTTGCCGCCACCTTGGAAACGTGCCTCGCGGGCGAGAATGCCAAGCCTAAAAACGCCGAGAAAATTCAGGCCCATAATAACAATGATCAGGCCGCCTATTTTCGCCAGAAAATCGAGATGCTGGCGCAGCAGAATGCCGATCGAGGACGCGCCGGCGCCAAGCGCGATGAACACCGTCGCAAAGCCGAGTGTGAAGAACAGCGCCGAGAACAGGACATTGCCGCGAACACTTGGCCCGGCCGCAACGGCCGCACCGCCGCCGCGGAACTGTTCGACGGAAATGCCGGCCATATAACAGAGATAAGGCGGCACCAGCGGCAGCACACAGGGCGAAAGAAACGAAAGCGCTCCGGCGAGCAAGGCGCTCAGAAGCGAGATATCAGCAAGCGACACGACAGACTCCGGCTATGTCATCCAGCCGTCTTACTAGCGTTGCAGTCGCAGGAAGGCCAATCACCTTTTCGCGGGTGGCAGGCGCGACGCTTGCGGTCATACCGAATAAAGCTTGTTTGATATACTGCTAATATCCGAATTTACTCGCAACAACATTGACGTCATTGCTTCCAACTCTCCAATGATTGCAAGGGAGCGTGTCATGGCGCCTGTTGATACAGAGCATTCCGAAACCTCAGCGGTCGAAAATTCCATCGCCGTCGGCATGGTGCCGGCGCACGATTCGTCGGTCAATGCCATGAGGCATAAGGAAGAAAGTGTATTCCGCCTAAAGGCCGAGGGAAAATCGATGGATTGCATCGCTCAAGAGGCGGGCGTTAGCCGATCAACCGTGACCAGAATCCTGCGCTATGTCGAACGGGCATCCGCCGGCTAGGATGCCGCGAGGTACGACAGCGCGGTGAATCGTTTGTCCTGCTGAGGCGGACATTCATCGTTTTCCTTCGGGCAAAGGACAGACGCGAAAACGCCTCGCCAAGGTTTGAACAAAACCTACCCTTAATGCGCTGATTTTTTTGAATTTTGGTGAGAGCGATGGGATTCGAACCCATGACCTACTGATTAAAAGTCAGTTGCTCTACCGGCTGAGCTACGCTCTCCCCGTCCGCGGATGATCGCACCCCGGCTGGAAGTGCGCGGAACATATGCAGACGCCCCATTGCGGTCAACCCATAAAATCGCGGTTGCGACGACGTACAATGCTTTTCCGCATATCGAAGTGGTGAAACCTGCCTGTTTCGACGCGCAGATCGGGAAAGTCGGCCGCAGGAAAGCGCATCTCTTTCTGCAAAAGCAGCGACCAATCGTTTTGATGATAGGCTCGTCACAATTCCTCAATTTAAGAATTATCCCATAGATTATTCTTGCCTTTTCGGGAGATTGCCGCAGACTTTTTGGGGATCGACTACGCCTTTCTCATTCAAACGAATGACTCGGCGAGCGCCACTTCAGAATGTTACCACTGTTTTGATAGGATGATTTTCAACAAACACGGCATTGTTGAATACTGGCCTGAATTGTTACGACATCTGTTCGGTGTCAGATTTGGGCCGGCACTGGGGTCGAGAGCGCCAATGAAGCAGAAATCCGAACTGGATAAATGGTGCAAGGCACAGGAGCAATTTCTGCGTTTTCATCTACATTGTCTGAAGCAGGGCCGGATCCGCGTACATGCCGTCGAAAACAACCGGTTCATCGATACGACCGATGAAATTGCCGAGGATATCAGAAAGCAGCTTGCCGATCTCAAAGCTTGCCTCGGCGCACCGGAATAACCGTAACATTTTTCCTCAATAATCGCGACCGCCAACGGTTCTGATCGCAACCCAGACGCAATGATTTGCGGCCCGAATCGCTTTTGGTGTATATCGGAACTATTGGCAACCTGCCGATTCCCTCAGGAGGATCTTTATGGAAGACGCACACGTCGGTTGGATCGCAGCAATCATTATTGGCGGCTTTGCCGGCTGGCTCGCTGAAAAGCTCATGGAAAGCAACATGGGCGTTTTCATGAACATCATCCTCGGCATCGTCGGCGCAGTCGTTGCTAGCTGGCTCCTTGGAGTCCTGCACATCGCATTGCCGTTCCACGCTTGGCTCAATTATCTGATCACCGGTTTCATCGGTGCCTGCATCCTGATCTTCGTCGGGCGATTGATCAGACGATAGGCGCGCGCCGCGCGCGCAGAACGCCGTCTCCACAGAAATGGTCAAAGGGAGGATGGGATAGTTCATCCTCCCTTTTTTATTGTATTTATGTGAGATTTTGACTTTCACAACCCCTTTTCAACCTCATCCGCAGCCCTAGCTTTTATTAGTAGACGGAAGAGGAGGTTGGAAGCATGACCCAAAGCGCCAATCAGACGCCGGGCCGGAAAGTAATACGCGGTCGTCCCTATAGCATCGCCGAATTCGCACGAAAATATCGCCTCGACGACAAGGAAGCAAAGCGGCTGTTCGATAAGTTCGGACCATCATCGACTGAGCTCGACTTGCTGATGGCTGCCAAGCGGAAACCGCCGAGCCTTTCCTCCGCAATCGGCTATTGACGCCATATCGCAGTCACAGGATGCCGGGCTCTCCCTCGCCCGGCCTTTGCCTCGGACCTCCCAAATCACTAGTTTCATGGTGCGGCAGGCTCGCCAAATGCGCGCCTGATATGGGCGATGGCTTTGCTGCGTGTTGGCGACAGCAGTGGCTATCCGCTCGCGGCTTTTCGAATGGGTGTCCGGTCTGCACTGGCCTTTCCTAACATATCACCTTCGCTTGCCATTGCGAGAACGACATGGCAGCTTGTGATATATCAACGGAATCGGCCGAGCATGCAGAATTCGCAAAGCCACCTCGCCTATCTCGCCCTTGAGCAGCGGATCGTGACGCTGGTTCTGAAACCAGGTGCGCTGGTGACGGAGAAGCAACTGATCGAGTTGGCGGGCCATGGGCGCACGCCGGTGCGCGAGGCGATTCAGAAGCTGGCATGGCAGGGGCTGATCCATGTGAAGCCGCGCGTCGGATTGCAGATTGCAGAGATTCGGCCGCAAGACCATGAGCATGTCATGCAGGTCAGGCGCGAACTCGAACCAATCGCTGCATCGCTGGTCGCCAGTCAAGCCACCGAGGAACAGCGGGAACAATTGCTGGAATGCGCCCGGCTGATGACCGATTGCGCCGAAACGCACGATCTGCCCGGCTTCTTTGCTGCCGACAAAGCATTCGATGAAATTCTCGAGGATGCCTGTCCGAACGGCTTCATCACGGCCGCTCTCGGCCCCGTGCAGACCCATTCGCGCCGGCTCTGGTATTCGACCGCGACACCAAACGCCATCGACCGTTCGATCGCGCTGCATGTCAGCGTCATCAGGGCCATCCATAAGGGCGATAGCGAAGATGCCCGAAAGGCAATGGCGACGCTGATCGATTATCTCAGCGCCAGATAAAAAAGCGGCCTCGCTGTCGAGACCGCCTTGCCTATTGCGATATCCGCCGATTCTGAAAGCGGTTCAGCTTTTCCTTCAGCCGACGAAGGCGCGCTCGATGACGAATTCGGCTGGCTTGCTGTTGGCGCCTTCGCTGAGACCTGCCTTCTCAAGCAGATCCTTGGTATCCTTGAGCATCGCCGAGGAGCCGCAGATCATGCCGCGGTCGATGGCGGGATCCAATGCTGGTACGCCGAGATCGGTGAAGAGCTTGCCGTTTTCGATGAGATCGGTAATGCGACCCTTGAAGGGAAACTCTTCGCGGGTGACTGTCGCATAGTGGCGCAGCTTGTCGCCGACAACTTCGCTCAGGATTTCATTGTTGCGGATTTCCTCGACAAGGTCGAAGCCGTATTTCAGCTCTGCGACGTCACGGGTCGTATGGGTGAGGATCACCTCCTCGAACTTCTCATAGGTCTCAGGGTCGCGGATCAGGCTGGCGAACGGCGCGATGCCGGTGCCGGTCGAGAACATGTAAAGCCGCCTGCCCGGCGTCAGCGCATCGAGCACCAGCGTACCGGTCGGCTTCTTGCGCATCAGCACTTCGTCGCCCGGCTTGATGTTCTGCAGATGCGAGGTCAGCGGGCCGTCCGGCACCTTGATCGAGAAGAATTCAAGCTCATCGGCCCAGGCCGGGCTTGCGATCGAATAGGCGCGGTAAAGCGGCTTGCCATCGACCATCAGGCCGATCATCGCGAATTCGCCGGAGCGGAAGCGGAAGCCCTGCGGCCGCGTCATCGTAAAGCGAAAGAGCCGGTCGGTGTAATGCGTCACGCTCAGCACCTTCTCGGCAAAGACGCCGGCGGGCACTGCGGAAACAAATTCTTCGGTCTTGGCGGGGGCGTTCATTCGGTATCGGATCCCGTATTCGTCATACACGTCATTGTTGGCAGGCTGCCTTTCGGGAGGCTGATATTATAATATAGCCCCAACTTAAAGGCATTCCATTCCATCCCACGGCGCCGGCGTAAAATATGCGTGTTCCGGTCAAGATTCACGCCGTCACATGCGCCCTTCATTATGACCCAGAATGCGGCAATCCGATGTATCTCGCATTGCCGCCACTCCTGGGGCTGGAAAGCCGCATTATGCCGTTTTGGCGGCCTGACGGCGCCAGCTATAGCCCTGACCACCTTCGGCATGCCGGGCGGTCGGCTGATAGTGATGCGGAATGCCTGGCAGGCGCTGTTCCGAAAGCCGCTTCAGCGCCGTCTCATTGGTGACCGCGAAACTATCGATGCCGACGCGCAGCATCAACGGAATCTGGTCGATCAGCACGTCGCCAACCGCACGCAGCTCGTTGGTGTAGCCGAGGCGCTGGCGCAGCAGCGACGCGTGGCTGAAGGCGCGGCCGTCGTTGAAAGCCGGGAACGCCACTGCAACGATCGCCAGGCGATCGAGATAGGGCTCCAGCCGGGCCACATCGTCAGCCGGCTTGATCAACACGCCGAGGCCGACATCGTTGCTTTCCTCGGCCTTGGCAATCAGGGCGTCGAGACTGAGCAGCGGCTTCTGCTCTTCCGTTGCCTTCAGGTCATCAGTCTCGATGATCCAGGGATCGTTTGCGGCAAAACCGCTTTCCCGCCAAATCTTCGTCATGGCCATCTCCTCACGCCGCTTCCGCCGCGGAGCCGTAGAGCGCATCCTTGAAAGGCTGCGGTCCGACCCGGCGATAGGCGGTAAGGAAGGTTTCAGAGGGCTCCAGGCGCAGGCCGAGATAGGTATCGACGATCGTCTCGATCGCGTCGGTCACCTTTTCCGGCTCGAAACCGCGGCCGATGATCTCACCGATCGAGGTATGCTCGTCGCCGGAGCCGCCGAGCGTAATCTGATAGAGTTCCGCACCCTTCTTCTCGACGCCAAGCAGGCCGATATGGCCGACATGGTGATGGCCGCAAGCATTGATGCAGCCGGAAATCTTGATCTTCAGCTCACCAATTTCGGCCTGACGCTCGGCCGAACCGAAGCGCTTAGAGATTTCCTGCGCAACCGGGATCGAACGCGCATTGGCGAGAGCGCAATAGTCGAGCCCGGGACAGGCGATGATGTCGGTGATCAGACCGGCATTGGCGGTTTCGAGACCGGCTGCGACCAGAGCGCGATAGACGGCTTCGAGATCGGCCAGTGCGACATGCGGCAGGATCAGGTTCTGCTCGTGGCTGACGCGGATTTCATCGAAGGCGTATTCTTCGGCGATATCGGCGACCACATCCATCTGCGCGTCCGAAGCATCGCCCGGAATACCGCCGATCGGCTTCAGCGAGATGGTCACCATGCCGTAATCGGGGTTCTTATGCGGCTGCACATTCTGGTGCACCCAGCGAGCAAAGTCCGGATCGGCTTTTTTCCAGCGGGCAAGGTTTTCCCAACCTTCGGCACGTTCGGGCAGAGCCGGTGGCGCGAAATAGGCCGCGATCGCCTGAACGTCCGCCTCGGGAAGCTTCAGTTCCGTGTCCTTCAGCTTCGCAAACTCGGCCTCGACCTGGCGGGCCAATTCCTCAGCCCCGGTTTCGTGCACGAGGATCTTGATGCGGGCCTTGTATTTGTTGTCACGGCGGCCGTGCAGATTGTACACGCGCACGATAGCGGTCGTGTAGGACAGCAGGTCTTCTTCCGGCAGGAAGTCGCGGATCAGTTTGGCAACCATCGGCGTGCGGCCCTGCCCGCCGCCGACATAGACGGCAAAGCCGATCTCGCCCTTGTCGTTTTTCTTCAGGTGCAGGCCGATGTCGTGTACCTGGATGGCGGCGCGATCGCGCTCGGCGCCGGTGACGGCGATCTTGAACTTGCGCGGCAGGAAGGAGAATTCCGGGTGGACGGAAGACCACTGGCGCAGAATTTCCGCGTAGGGACGCGGGTCGGCAACTTCGTCGGCGGCAGCACCGGCAAAATGGTCGGCCGTGACGTTGCGAATGCAATTGCCCGAAGTCTGGATGGCGTGCATCTCGACGGAAGCGAGCTCGGCAAGCACGTCGGGTATGTCGGACAGTTTCGGCCAATTGAACTGCAGGTTCTGGCGGGTGGTGAAATGGCCATAACCGCGGTCATAGGTGCGACCGATATGCGCCAGCATGCGCATCTGGCGCGAGCTCAGTGTGCCATAGGGAACGGCAATACGCAGCATATAGGCATGAAGCTGCAGATAGACGCCATTCATCAGGCGCAGCGGCTTGAACGCATCTTCCGAGAGCTCACCCGAAAGGCGCCGCTGCACCTGATCGCGGAACTGCGAAACCCGTTCCGCAACAAAGGCGTGGTCAAATTCGTCGTAACGATACATGATTTCCTCAGACTGCAATGAATTCCGGATCGGCCGCAGCATAGCCCGGCGCGTATTCCATGGTAGGACCTTCGGCGCGGATGCGCTCACGCAGGCGCAGCGGCCAGAGCTTACCACCGGTTTCCTGAACGTCGATCAGATTGACGTCGACAACCTTGTTGTCGGCATAGGCCTGCTTGCCGATCGCCTCGAGGGCAGCTTCCGCCTCGGCATGACGAGCGACGAGCGCCTCCTGCAGCGAGGTCGTCCACGCACCATTGGCATCCAACCAGACGGCAATGCCATCGGTCAGCCGGTTTGCGGTCAGAACCTTGTCGACCATGGATCAGCTCCTTGCAAATTCTTGAACCACGGTCTCCTGACGGACCAGCGGCACGGACTGTTCGAAATTGGCGCCGGCGACAGCATCGCCGATAATGACCATGACCGGACCGCTGAGCTCATCGCGATGCTCCAGGTCCGGCAGATCTTTCAATGTGCCATGCATCAGACGGCGGTCGCGGCGGCTGGCGTTCTCGATGACGGCGACGGTGGTCTCGGCCGGAAGCCCGGCTTCCATTAAACGGCCGGCAACGGAAGCGGCGACCGTACGGCCCATGTAGACGGCGATGGTCGCGCCGGAAACGGCTAGGCTCGCCCAATCCGGCAGAACGTCGCCGGTGAGATCGTGACCGGTGGTGAAGACCAGCGAGGAGGCAACGCCGCGCAGCGTCAACGGCAGCTCGAAATCGGCGGCGGCTGCAAAGGCCGAGGTGATGCCCGGAACGATCTCGTAGGTAATGCCGGCAGCGCGCAGGGCAGCCATTTCCTCGCCCGCCCGGCCGTAGACCAGCGGATCGCCGGACTTCAACCGCACGACGCGCTTGCCGTCCCGGCCAAGCTGCACCAGCAGATCGTTGATCTCTTCCTGCGATTTGGTGTGGCAGCCCTTGCGTTTGCCGACAGAAAGACGTTCGGCGTCACGACGGCCCATATCGACGATCGCCTGCGGGACGAGCGCGTCATAGACGATGACATCGGCTTCCATCATCACGCGTTGAGCGCGCAGCGTCAGCAGGTCTTCGGCGCCAGGACCGGCACCGACCAGCCACACATGACCCTCAACCTTGTGCATCGCGTGCAGCAAGCTCTCAGCCGCGCGTTCGGCCTGCGACAAATGACCGGCACTCACGGCGTCAGCGACGGGACCGGAAAAGAAGCGGCGCCAGAAGACGCGGCGGACGACGCCACGCGGCACAACGCGATCAACGGATTTGCGGTAGGTCGTCGCGAGTTCCGCGAGCTTGCCGAGGGAGGGTGACAACAACTGGTCGATCTGGGCGCGGATCATTTGCGCCAGCACGGGGCCAGCGCCTTCGGTGCCGATGGCGACGGCGACCGGGGCACGGTTGACCAGTGCCGGGGTGTAGAAATCGCAATAGTCCGGCTGATCGACAGCGTTCGCCGGAATTTTCGCGACGCGAGCAGCGTCGACGATCGCACGATCGGCATCGGCATCGCCCGTTGCGGCGAATACCAGAGCAGCGCCCTCGACCTGATCCGGCGAAAAGGCGGCTCGTACGGTCTCGATACGGTTGGTCATCAGGAAGGAGTGATAGTCGGCTTCCGGCTTCTGCGCATAGGCAACGATCTTCGCCTGCGTATTCATCAGCAACCGCGTCTTGGCAAAGGCTTCATCACCATTGCCGAAGACAGCCGCGATCCTTCCTTCCACGCGAAAGAAGGCGGGAAACACCGAAAGCTGTTGAGTCCTGGGAGGCATCATTATTCCACTTCGAGATTGCCCGAATATCACCTTAGCGGCCAGGAGATTGAAGAAACAGAAATTCTAATGCTCCGCCGAGTCCGTATTCTTTTGCTCGACATCTCTTCGATTTGAGCAAAACTCACCAGTCAGTCACCATGGCATAAATACAGGAAATCCATAGACTTTTGGGATTTCTTGCCATCAGCATAGTCCTATTGCCTGTGGCAAATGGAGTCCATACGTCATTTGCGCATTCCGCCGTGCCGGCAATGCCGTTAAGATAAGGCAAATGTTTCGGAGTGTTCCATTTGTCCGCCAATGCAATTGCCACCCGCCTCCTCGATGTCATGGAACACGATATCTTGCCACTGACGCAAAGGGGCGTTGCCGCCGGCAACAAGGTGTTCGGGGCGGCGATCCTGCGTAAATCCGACCTGTCGCTGGTCATTGCCGAAACGAACAACGAGCTCGAAAATCCGCTGTGGCATGGCGAAGTGCATGCGTTGAAGCGCTTCTATGAACTCGGCGAGAAGCCCGCGACCAAGGACCTGATCTTCCTGTCCACGCATGAGCCCTGCACCATGTGCATGTCGGCGATCACCTGGGCCGGTTTCGATAATTTCTACTATTTCTTCAGCCACGAGGATTCCCGTGATGCATTCAAGATCCCGCATGACCTGAAGATCCTGAAAGAGGTCTTCGGACTGGAACCAGGCGGCTATCGCCGGCAGAACGCCTTCTGGAACAGCTTTGCCATCGCCGATCTCGTCGAAACCGAAGCGGCGCCGCTGAAGACGGCGCTCAAGGAACAAACGGCGCGCATCAAGGCCGCCTATGCCGCACTCTCCGACCGCTATCAGGCGACGAAGAGCGAAAACGACATTCCACTGAACTGAACTAGAGCAGTTCAGCGCTTCACGGAATCGCTGAACTGCTCTATCTCTTTGTTTTCACACAATTCCGGACGGAAAACCGCTACGCACTTTTCCTGGAATTGCTCTAGACAAGACCATAGAGGCCACGATGGAAGCATCGCGAGACATATCCCGCCTGATCGAAATCATGGCGGCGCTGCGCAATCCTAAGACCGGTTGCCCCTGGGACATCGTCCAGACCTTCGAGACCATCAAGCCCTATACGATCGAGGAAGCCTACGAGGTTTCCGATGCGATCGAACGGAGAGATATGGACGATCTTTGCGAGGAGCTTGGCGATCTCCTGCTGCAGGTTGTTTTCCACGCCCGCATGGCCGAGGAAGCGGGCGAATTCTCCTTCGGCGATGTGGTGGAAGCCATTACCCGCAAGATGATCCGCAGGCACCCGCACGTCTTCGCCGTCTCCGGCGCCGATACGCCTGATGCCGTGAAAGTGCAATGGGAAGAGATCAAGGCAGAAGAGAAGCGCGAGCGTGCCGAGCGCCGGGCGCGGCGGGGAATTTCCGAGGATTTCAAGACCGGTTTGCTTGGTTCGGTGCAGCGCACATTTCCCGCTTTGACCGAGGCGCTGAAATTGCAGGAACGCGCCGCCAAGGTCGGCTTCGATTGGTCAGCGCCAGAGCCGATCCTCGACAAGATCGAGGAGGAGATCGATGAATTGCGGGTAGCGCTTGCGAGCGGCGATAAGGCCAAGGTCAGCGACGAGCTGGGTGACCTGATCTTCGCTGTCGTCAATATCGGCCGGCATGTGAAGGCGGATCCCGAGCAGGCATTGCGGGGCACCAACACGAAATTTCGCCGCCGTTTCAGCCACATCGAAACGACACTCGCCGCCGAAGGGGAAACCCTGGACGGCGCCTCTCTGGAGCGGATGGAAGATATCTGGCAGGCGGCGAAGGCCATCGAGCGTCAGCTTGCTGAGTAAGACGCAGCAGGGCGGCTATTCCCAGTCCTCGCGCTGCGGCTTCGGACCGTTGCCCATGCGCCGCTCCAGCTCCGCTGCTTCCGTCTCGGTCAAGCGTAAATCCAAGGTGACGGTGCCGTCCTCGTTGTCCTCGCGGCTATCGACGATGGCGTGATTATAGAGCCATGGCAGCAGCGCCAGCTTGTCGACCGGCAGCGTGATCGTCGTTTCGGTCAGCACGCCGGAAAGCCGGCGGCTGATTTCATTCATCAGGCGATCGACGCCCTCGCCGCTTCTTGCCGATACCGCGATGCCGTTTTCGGCGGTCGATGCCTTCTGGACGATGGCATCGTGCGCCTCCGGCTTCAGTCGATCGATCTTGTTCCAGACTTCGAGGATGCGCTCCGCCCCTTCCGCCTCGCCGATGCCGAGATCGCCGAGAATTCGCATGACGTCGGCGCTCTGCGCCGGATTGTCGTCATCGGAGAGATCGCGCACATGCAGGATCAGGTCGGCTTCAAGGACTTCTTCCAGCGTAGCGCGAAAAGCGGCCACGAGATGGGTCGGCAGGTCTGAAATGAAGCCGACGGTATCGGAGAGGATCACGGTTCGGCCATGCGGCAGTTTCATGCGCCGCAGCGTCGGATCGAGCGTCGCAAACAGCATGTCCTCGGCCAAGACGCCGGCGCCGGTAATCCGGTTGAACAATGTCGATTTGCCGGCATTGGTGTAGCCCACCAGAGCCACGATCGGATGCGGCACCTTCTTGCGCTTGGCGCGGTGAAGCTGGCGGGTACGCACCACCTGCTCCAGCTCGCGCTCCAGGCGGATAATCCGTTCCTGCAGCATACGCCGGTCGGCTTCGATCTGGGTTTCGCCTGGGCCGCCCATGAAGCCCGCGCCGCCGCGTTGGCGCTCAAGGTGGGTCCAGCTTCGAACCAGCCGGCCCTTTTGATAGTTCAAATGCGCAAGATCGACCTGCAGCGTGCCTTCCTTGGTGGAGGCACGGCGGCCGAAGATCTCAAGGATCAGGCCCGTGCGGTCGATGACCTTGGCGTTCCATTCCTTTTCGAGATTGCGCTGCTGTACCGGCGTCAGCGGATGATCGACGATAACCAGACCGGCATTGAATTCGTCGAGCAGCGCGCGGATTTCCTCGATCTTGCCGGTGCCGAGAAGCGTCGCCGGACGCGGATCGTTGATCGGCACGATCGAGCCATTGACGACGTCCAAGTCGATGGCGAGTGCCAGACCCTTGGCTTCTTCGAGCCGGCTTTCGGGGGAACGTGAGGTGGTCGTCGCACCATCCGCCTGCGCGGAGCGCGATGCGCGCGCGTGCTTCAGGACGGGCACAATGACGACGGCATGCATGTCATCCCGATGCTTCGCAGTTTCCGGGATGATGGAATCGTTTTTCGTATCGCGTGTCGTGATAACGGCAAATCCTATTTAGGATGCGACTTCTTCGCTTTCGAACATCTGCATCGGTTGGCCAGGCATGATCGTCGAGATCGCATGCTTATAGACAAGCTGTGAATGGCCGTCTCGACGCAGCAGGACGCAGAAATTGTCGAAGGACGTAACAACGCCCGTGAGCTTTACGCCATTGATCAAAAAGATTGTGAGTGAAATCTTTTGCTTGCGAACAGTATTGAGAAATAGGTCCTGCAAGTTTTGAGAACGTTCCGCCATCGCGCCGCTTCTTTCTTTTTTGCCGGCCTAAGCCGGTGAAATATCAAGATATACTGAGACCCCGGATAGGAGATACCCTCATTCTCTCCTCTCCAGCGAATGTTGGTATCAAATCGCAGTCTTTTCCGCAACGTCGAAAAAGGCTTCGCGAATTTTCTGCGAAACGCTGCCGGGATGACCATTGGCGATTGTCTCGCCATCAATGGCAACCACCGGAAAACAAATGCTGGTAGCGGCCGTAATGAACACTTCGCGCGCCGCCATCATCTCCTCGACCGAGAAAAAACGCTCGACAATTGGAAGCTCCAACTTCGAAGCGACATCCATCAGCGTCGTGCGCGTGATGCCGCGCAGAATGCCGTGCTCGGCCGGGCGCGTGACCAGATTGCCATCGGTATCAACGATCCAGACATTGGTCGCCGCCCCCTCCTTCACCATGCCGTTATGGTCGATATAGATGGCTTCCTGTGCGCCGGCTTCCTTGGCCTGCTGGCGAGCCAGCGCGTTTGACAAAAGCCCGACCGACTTGATGTCGACGCGATCCCAACGATTGTCGCGCACGGTAATTGCCTTGATGCCATTGGCATTTTTCTTGGCAATGATGGATGGATCAGTGCTTTTGGCGGTGACGACGATCGAGGACGGCGTGCCTTCGGCCGGGAAGACATGATCACGGCGGGCAACGCCGCGCGTCACTTGCAGATAGAACAGCCCGTTGCGGACATGATTGCGGCGCAGCGTCTCGCGAATCACATGGATCAGCGCCGCGCGGCTCATCGGCCAGGCGATGCGCAATTCTCCTAGCGAGCGATTGAGACGGTCGAGATGACGGGTCAGATCAACGATCAACCCGTGACGGACCTCGCAGACCTCGTAGACGCCGTCGGCAAATTGATAACCGCGATCCTCGACATGGACCCTTGCGTCGCTGTGCTTGACGTAACGGCCATTCACATAAGCTATTCTCGGCATGGCGGACCCTGATCAGAATTTCAAAAGGATGTGAGGGAGTTGCGGGGCAGATCGGAACTGCCGCGCAAACGGCTTCAGACGCCGAGCGACTTCAGCTTGCGGTGCAGCGCTGAGCGCTCCATGCCGACGAACTCGGCAGTACGCGAAATATTGCCCCCGAAGCGGTTGATTTGCGCGATCAGATAGTCGCGCTCGAACATTTCGCGGGCTTCGCGCAGCGGCAATGTCATGATGTGATAATCGTTCTTGGCGGATACCTTCGGCAGCATGTCGCCGAGATCGGTCGGCAGCATCTCCGCCGAAATCGGGGTCTCAACGCCATCGGTGCGCGCCAGGATCATCAGGCGCTCGATATTGTTGCGAAGCTGGCGGATATTGCCCGGCCAGTCATGCGCCTGCAGCACCGCCATGGCATCGTCGCCGATGCGGCGCGAGCGGATGCCGGCCTGCTCCGAAATCTGCCGCATCAGTTGATCGACGAGGAATGGAATGTCCTCGCGCCGCTCGGCAAGCGCCGGCACGCGCACCGGGACGACGGCGAGGCGGTGATAGAGATCTTCGCGGAACAGGCTCTCGGCGATCCGGCTTTCCAGATTGTAGGCGGTCGACGATATGATGCGCACGTCGACTTTCACGCGCTTCGAGCCGCCGACGCGTTCGAACTGCTGATCGACCAGCACGCGCAGGATCTTATTCTGCGTCTCGCGCGGCATTTCTCCGACTTCATCGAGATAGAGGATGCCGCGATGCGCCTCTTCCAGCGCACCGATCTTGCGCGGCTGGCCCGGCGAACCCTCAGTGCCGAAGAGGGCGATTTCCATCCGTTCGGGCGTGATCGTCGCCGCATTCAACGCGACGAAAGGACCATTGGCGCGCGACGACTTCTTGTGGATCATGCGGGCCACGAGTTCCTTGCCGGACCCGGAGGGGCCGAAGATCATCACGCGGCTGTTCGTCGGAGAGACCTTGTCGATGGTCTGGCGAAGCTGCGAAACGGCAACCGACGTGCCGATCAGCTCGACGGCATCGCCGGTGCGGCGCTTCAGCTCCGAGACCTCACGCTTCAGCTTGGAATTCTCCAAAGCACGTTCGGCGATCAGAATCAGCCGGTCGGCCTTGAAAGGCTTCTCAATGAAATCGAAAGCGCCGCGCTTGATGGCGGAGACGGCGGTTTCGATGTTGCCGTGGCCGGAGATCATTACCACCGGCAGTTCCGGATGACGCGCCTTGATCTCGTCCAGCAATGACAGACCGTCGAGCTTGCTGCCCTGCATCCAGATATCGAGGAAGATCAGCCGCGGTGCTCGGTCGGAGATCGCCGCCAAGGCGCTGTCGCTGTCGAATGCGGTGCGAGTCTCATGCCCCTCATCCGAAAGAATTCCCGAAACGATTTCGCGAATATCTTCCTCATCATCCACAACGAGAATATCAGATGCCATAAACGCTTTCCTTGTCACTTGCTGTCTGGGCGACGGCGGCCTGCTCACGACGCGGCAAATGCACGCGGATCATGGCACCCCTGCCCTGGTCGAAATCGGCGGGAGCATCATGCAGTTCAAGCTGCCCGCCATGGTCTTCAATGATCTTCTTGACAATCGCGAGTCCCAGGCCTGTCCCCTTCTCGCGCATCGTCATGTAGGGTTCGAGAATGCTGTGCCGGTTCTCGACCGGCAGGCCGCGGCCATTGTCGATGACGTCGACCGTAAAGCGGTCCCGCTCGGCATCCAGGAATGAGCGTACGAGGATTTTAGGCTCCTCGCGGGTCTCGCCACTCGGCACGCCCTCGATCGCTTCGACGGCGTTCTTGATGAGATTGCCGAAAGCCTGGCCCAGCATGCGTGTGTCAAACATGCCTTCCAACCGCTCGTCGCCAAGCTCGCGCTCGAACTTGACGTGGTTGTTGCCCATCTCGCGCAGGAACACCGCATCGCGCAGGATGTCGCGCAGATCGCTCGGCTCCATGGTCGGCTTCGGCATGCGGGCGAAGGACGAGAATTCATCGACCATGCGGCCGATATCGCCCACCTGGCGGATGATCGTCTCGGTGCATTGATCGAAGACAGGGCGATCGGCTTCGGCGATATTCTTGCCGAAGCGGCGGCGAATGCGCTCGGCGGAAAGCTGGATAGGCGTCAGCGGGTTCTTGATCTCATGCGCGATGCGGCGAGCAACATCGGCCCAGGCCGTCGAACGCTGGGCGATGACCAGATCGGTGATGTCGTCGAGCGTGATGACGTAGGATTCGTTCGAATCGCGCGATTCCTCGCGGGTCACCTGCACGCTTAGCGTACGCACCGTGCCGCCGCGCACTAGGCTGATCTGCTTGCGGAAATCATTGCGGTGCCGGGTCGTCGCTTCCGTCACCACCTGCTCGACTTCAGGGGCTATCTCAGCGAGGTTCTTGCCGACGAGCTCATCGCTTTTCAGGGTCAGCAGCTCTTCGGCGGACGTGTTGGCGATCGTGATGCGCCGGTCATGTTCGACGCCGATCACGGCCGCGGTCACGCCGGAGAGCACCGCTTCGATGAAGCGGCGGCGGTCATCCACTTCGTCCTTGGCTTCGAGGATCTCGTCGCGCTGCGTGCGTATCTCCGAGATCATCTTGTTGAAGGTGCGCGACAGGCTGCCGACGTCGCCATCGGCCGCGCGCACCGGCACCAGTACATTCATATTGCCGGAGGCGACGTTGTCGGCGGCGCTGATCAAAAGCCGGATCGGCCGAACAATGCGGTCGGCAACCGCGATTGCGGTCCAGATCGCCGCCAGAAGCACGATCAACGCAAAGCCGATGTAAAGCACGGCAAAGGCGATCTGCAGGGACATGCGTCCCTCTTCCATCGCCTTGTATTCGGCCGTGTTATCCTCGACCATGCGCATGGCGTTCATGACGCGTGGATCGACGGCACGTACGGTGTAGAGGAAGGCGCCGGGAATCTCGTCCAGTTTGAG
This sequence comes from Rhizobium sp. BR 362, assembly GCF_036528765.1. Lineage (NCBI taxonomy): Bacteria > Pseudomonadati > Pseudomonadota > Alphaproteobacteria > Hyphomicrobiales > Rhizobiaceae > Rhizobium > Rhizobium sp. BR 362. The sequence goes on from NZ_JARWGH010000016.1 coordinate 76,956, forward strand.
GATGGCGCCGACGAGGTTGGTCACACCAGGCGGGATGAGCGTCGGCTGGCCGTCGGCGGAAGCGTCGAGCGCGTCTTTCGGAATTGCCGGCAGCGGGCGCTCGGTCTTGATGTCGGCCTGAACAATGGCGGTGCCGTCGCGACGCACGAGGAAAGCGCCTAACAAACCGCGCCCCTTGGCCTGCCGGGTCATCAGATCGGCGAAACCGGTGCGATCGAGGCTATAGAGCGTGCGATTGCGCTCCAGATCGTTCGCCATGGAAACGGTCTGGCCCTGAAGGTAGCTGGCGTTTTCCATCAGATAGGCTTGGGCGACATTCTGCGAGGAGCTGATGATCTGCTGCGTGCGCAGCGCAAACCAGCGATCGAGGCCGACATTCAGGGTCAAACTGGCGACAATGGCCACGAGGATCGCCGGGGTGATCGCAACGATGGAAAAGAGAACGACGATGCGGATATGCAGGCGCGCCGCCGCGCGGCCGCGGCTGCGCGCTTTGACAAGGCGCGCGACTTCGCGCGCGATCAGGGCGATCAGCCCCAGGACGAACAGGCCGTTGATGACGACGGAGGTGAAGACGACCGAGGATGTAGGGGCGACCGGCGTCAGCCCCAGAAGCATCAAAAGCGTCGCGATCGCGCATAAAAGCGCGCCGCCGGCCAAGATGAGGCCAGGAAGGGCGAAGGATGCACGACGGTCCGTCACCTTGACGACCGCCTCGTCGCTCGATGTCGGCGACACCGCGTCCTGCTTCATTCCCATCGTCTCCGGGCGCGGGCGGCGGTCTGCGCCCGGCCAAATTGCATCAGCACTGTTTGGTGACAGCAAAAGCGACCAGGCAAGGTCGGAACCGTCATTCGGCTTCGCACGCGCCGCGAAACCTGCATTTCAAATCATTTGAACAATGAGCTGAAACTAATGAACAATTTCCCCTTGCGCAGGAACACACTCGACGAATCGCTACCACAAAATCAGTGAACCGGCTGCGTGACCTTTAAGCAACGCATTGTGGCGAAAATGCAACGCATCCGATCACATTGTCAAGCGGTGCGAGAGCTTCGATAGACGGAAACACCCAGTTCTCTGATCTTTTTGCGCAATGTATTGCGGTTAAGGCCAAGCAGATCGGCGGCTTTGATTTGATTGCCGCGGGTGGCGGTCAGGGCGGCAAGGATCAGCGGATATTCCATTTCGGTGAGAACCCGATCATAGAGGCCCGGCGGCGGCAGATTGTCGCCAAAGCCGGCGAAATAGGTCCGCATGTTCTCCTCGACCGCCTGAGCGATGGTCATGGAACCGGTGCGGACCGGGCCTTTTTCGATCGGGCTATCGGGCACGTCGGCGCGCAATTCCGCATCGATGATCTCGCGGGTGATAACGTCCTGCGGATAGAGTGCCATCAGGCGACGGATGAGATTTTCCAGCTCGCGCACGTTGCCCGGCCAGGGATAGGATTTCATCAGCTCCAAGGCTTCCTGATCGAAGCGCTTCGAGCCCAGTCCTTCCTTTTCCGCCTGCTGCACGAAGTGGCGGACGAGATCGGGAATATCCTCCGCCCGGTCTCGAAGCGGCGGCAGGCGCAGCGGCACGACATTGAGGCGATAGTAGAGGTCTTCGCGGAAGAGGCCCTGATTGATCGCCTGCTTCAAATCCTTGTTGGTGGCCGCAACGATACGCACGTCCGTGCGGATCGGCGTGCGGCCGCCGACCGTCGTATATTCGCCCTGCTGCAGGACGCGCAGCAAACGTGTCTGGGCGTCCATCGGCATATCGCCAATTTCGTCGAGAAACAGCGTGCCGCCTTCGGCCTGCTCGAAACGGCCGGTCGAGCGCGTTTGTGCGCCGGTGAAGGCGCCCTTCTCGTGGCCGAACAATTCGGATTCAATCAGGTCGCGCGGGATCGCCGCCATGTTGATGGCGACGAAGGGGCCATTGCGGCGCTTGCCGTAATCATGCAGCGCGCGGGCGACGAGCTCCTTGCCGGTGCCGGATTCGCCGGTGATCATCAGCGTCAGGTCGGTCTGCATCAGACGTGCCAGCACACGGTAGATTTCCTGCATGGCGGCGGAGCGGCCGACCAGCGGCATGCCGTCCTGCACGTCATCATCGAGCTTGGCGGGCTTACGCTTCGGTTCGGACAAGGCCCGTCCGATGATGGCGATCAGCTCCGTCAGGTCGAAGGGTTTTGGCAGATAATCATAGGCGCCCTTTTCCGAAGCCTTGATCGCCGTCATGAAGGTATTCTGCGCACTCATGACCAGAACGGGCAATTCCGGCCTCGCCTTCTTGATGCGCGGCAGCAGGTCGAAGGCATTTTCGTCAGGCATGACGACGTCTGTTACAACGAGGTCGCCTTCGCCCGCGGAAACCCAACGCCAGAGCGTGGCGGCGTTGGACGTGATGCGCACATCATAGCCCGCGCGGCTCAAAGCCTGATTGAGCACGGTGCGGATGGCCGCATCATCGTCGGCGACAAGGATCGTAGCTGTCATCGAGTAGTCCCTGTGGAGTTCGGAAGAGGAGCATCTTCAAGCGTGATGCCCTTGGAAGCCGGCATCAGTACGCGAAAGGTGGTGCGGTGATTCTGGCTGTCGCATTCGACGATGCCGCCATGATCGCCGATGATCTTGGCGACCAGCGCCAGGCCAAGGCCGGTGCCATTGGTCTTGGTCGTGATGAACGGATCGAAGAGATGCGGCAGGAGATCGGCCGGCACGCCCGGGCCATTGTCGATCACGCAGAATTCCAGCGGCAGCGAGATCTTTTCGCGCGTGCCGGCGACGGAGAGGCGGATGCCCGGGCGATAGGCGGTCGTCAGCACGATCTCGCCATCCGGCCGGTCGCCAATGGCTTCGGCGGCATTCTTCACGAGATTGAGAAAGACCTGCACGAGCTGGTCTCTATTGGCATAGACCGCCGGCAATGACGGGTCGTAATTCTCGGTGACCTTGATATTGCGGGCAAAACCCGCTTTCGCGACCGCCTTCACATGATCAAGAACGGAATGGATGTTGACCGGCACGCGGTCGATGGGGCGCTCGTCGGAAAAGACCTCCATGCGGTCGACCAGCGAGACGATGCGATCGGTCTCGTCGCAGATGAGGCGCGTCAGACCGCGATCATCATCCTCGACCGATTGTTCGAGCAATTGGGCCGCGCCGCGGATGCCGGAGAGCGGATTCTTGATCTCATGCGCCAGCATCGAGGCAAGGCCGGTTACAGAACGGGCGGCGGCACGATGCGTCAATTGCCGGTCGATCTTGTCGGCCATGGATCGTTCCTGGAAAACGATCACCACGGAGCCGGGCTCACTCGAAACAGGCGCGACATAGATGTCCACGAGCTTGTCTTGGCCGAGGCGCGGCGAGCTGAGATCGACGCGGTACTCATTGACCGGCCCGCGGCGTTCGCGCACCTGGTCGATCAGCGCCAGCAGCGGACTTCCGAAGGGAATGAAGGTGGAAATCTCATAACGAGCCAGATGCGAGGCGCTGGCGCCGAAGAAGGCTTCCGCCTCCCAATTGGCAAAGGCGATCAGCCCGGCCTCGTTGACCATGACGACCGGGTTCTGGATCGCGTTGAGAACGGCCATGGCCACGGCACTGCCTGCAGCTCCGGAATCGGATTTAGAAGTCATGCTGCCTCCTGGGCGCATTGGACAAGATCGGATCCGGCCTGCAGCGCCGCATGGAACAATGCCGCCACCTCCCGACTGTCTTTCGAAGTCATGATTGCTGCCTTTTCGGCGCCTGTTATGGTGGGAGCGTAACGGTCCAGATACCAGCCAAGATGTTTGCGGGCATGACGAACGCCAACAGCTTCGCCATAGAATTCCAACATCATCTGATAATGTTCGAGGGCGATCTCGGCGACATCGCCGTGGTCCGGATGGCGATGGCCGGCCAGCACGCCCGCATGCCAAGGCCGTCCCTGACAGCCGCGACCAACCATGACGGCATCGGCACCGGAGCGGCGAAGGATCTCGCGAGCATCCTCCGGCCTGTCGACATCCCCGTTGGCGACCAACGGAATGGAGACGACATCGCGCACGGCGCGGATGGCATCCCAATCCGCCCTGCCCTCGTAAAACTGCATGCGCGTGCGGCCGTGAATAGTCACAAGCTGAATTCCAGCCTCCTCGGCGCGGCGGGCGATATGCGGCGCGTTTATGGAGTTTTCGTCCCAGCCAAGTCGCATCTTCAGCGTTACCGGGATATTCACCGCCTGGACCGTCGCCTCGATCAGGCTCAGCGCATGATCCGGATCGCGCATCAGCGCCGAACCGGAATAGCCGCCGATGACCTTCTTCGCCGGGCAGCCCATGTTGATATCGATGATGTCGGCGCCATTGTCGGCGGCAATCTTCGCCGCCTCGGCCATCCAATGCGCCTCACGACCGGCCAGTTGCACCATATGCGGCTTCAGCCCGGCGCTCCTCAGGCGCACCCAGGATTCCGCCGTGTCCTGCACCAATTCGCGGCTGGCGACCATTTCGGTCACGACGAGGCCAGCCCCGTAGCGCAGAGCGAGCTGCCGGAAAGGCAAATCGGTCACGCCCGACATCGGCGCGAGGATCACGCGATTGCGGACTGGCACCGGGCCGATGGAAAATGGGGCTGCAAGCTCGGACGGAAACAAATGATTATCTTTCAGGCACACCATATATCTGCACTATTTTTAGACAGTCTTATGAAGCTTGCCAAGGGGTTTCGGAGAATGCCGATATTTTTCGGGCAAATGCTGGAAAATGCCCATTCAAGACGATAGACCCTGCTGGAGCGAGGTCCGGCTTGGCGGTCTGCTTGGCATGATGTTGTCCAAAAACGGTTTTGCAATTTTGGAGATCATGCGGGAGCGAAAGCCTTTCATCCCTGGGGTTTATGACGCAAATGCACTCAATGCAACCGATGTCGATCGGAATCGTGATCGTGGCTGCCGGGCGTGGCGAGCGGGCTGGATCGCCCGAGGAAGGCCCGAAGCAGTATCGCCCGATCGGCGGCCGGTCGGTTATTGCGCATACGCTTGAAAAATTCGTGACATGGCCGCAGGCGGCAAAGATCGTGATCGTCATCCATCGTGATGACGAGACATTGCTACAGGCCGCGCTCAAACAGGTTGCCGATTCGCCTGAGGTCGAGATTGCTTTCGGCGGCGCTACCCGTCAGCAATCGGTGCTTGCGGGGCTACGGCGTTTGCAAAGTGCCGGCGTTACACATGTCATGATCCACGACGCCGTACGCCCCTTCTTCGACCATGATCTGCTCGATCGCGTTGCCGCGGCACTCACCGCCGGCGCACCCGCCGTGCTGCCCGCCATGCCGGTGACGGATACGTTGAAACGAGCCGATGCGGCTGGACTGGTGACAGAAACCGTGTCCCGCTCAGGGCTCTACGCCGCACAGACGCCGCAATCCTTCCGCTTCGCCGATATTCTGGCGGCGCATGAAAAAGCCGCAGCCGAGGACAAGACGGATTTCACCGATGATGCCGCAATTGCCGAATGGGCCGATTTGCCGGTGACGCTGGTTGCCGGCAGCGCCGACAATGTCAAACTGACGATCAAAAGGGATATCGCCATGGCCGATGAGAAGCTTTCCGCCGGCCTGCTGCCGGATGTGCGCACCGGCAACGGCTATGATGTCCACCAGCTCGAACCGGGCGATGGCGTAACGCTCTGCGGCGTCTTCATTCCGCATGACCAGAAGCTGAAGGGACATTCCGATGCCGATGTCGCCCTGCACGCCCTGACCGACGCCTTGCTCGCTACCTGCGGTGCCGGCGATATAGGCGACCATTTTCCGCCTTCCGATCCGCAATGGAAGGGCGCCCCCTCCCGCATCTTCATAGAGCATGCGGCCAAGATCGTCCGCGAACACGGCGGCACGATCATGAATGCCGATGTCTCACTGATCGCCGAGGCGCCGAAGGTCGGGCCGCATCGCGAGGCGATGCGCGCCAAACTCTCAGAGTTCCTCGGAATCAGCCTTGAGCGCTGCTCGGTGAAGGCGACCACCAACGAAAAGATCGGCTTCGTCGGCCGCCGCGAGGGCATTGCGGCCATTGCCACGGCAACGGTGGTTTATCGCGGAGGCAAGGCATGACCCATTTTCCCGACGATATTCTGGCGCTCGCTCAGAGCATCATCACTGATTTCGCCGCCAAGGGTTGGATGGTCGCGACGGCGGAATCCTGCACCGGCGGTTTGATTGCCGGCGCCTTGACGGAAATTCCCGGCTCGTCGGCGGTCGTCGACCGCGGCTTCGTCACATACACGAATACGGCGAAGATGGAGATGCTCGGCGTGCAAGAGCAGACGCTCGTGCAGTTCGGCGCGGTTTCGAGGGAGACGGCGCTGCAGATGGTCCATGGCGCACTTTTCCGCTCACGTGCCGATTTTGCCGTTGCCGTGACCGGTGTCGCCGGACCAGGCGGCGGATCGGCTGAGAAGCCCGTGGGGCTGGTTCACCTCGCCGCCAAGGCACGTAGCGGCGCACTCATCCACCATGAAATGCGCTACGGCGATATTGGCCGCGACAAGGTGCGCCTTGCTACAGTAGGAACGGCGCTGGAGATGCTTGTTGCCTTGAGTCAGACGTAGATCTTCTTCGCACGCGTCTCGAAGGCATCCGTGAACATACGGAAAGCGCGATCGAACATCGATCCCATCAGGGCGCCGAGGATGCGACTCTTGAACTCATACTCAATGAAGAAATCAATGCTGCAGCCGCCGCTTTCTGACGGCGTGAAGCGCCAGCGATTATCGAGATATTTGAATGGCCCATCGATATATTTCACATCGATCGCGCGCTCCGGCTTGTTGAGCAGCACCTGCGTCGTAAACGTCTCGCGGATCGCCTTGTAGCCCACGGTCATATCGGCAATCAGCAAGGTCTTGCCGTCGCGTTCCTTGCGGTTGCGGACAACCAGCGCCTCGCAAAGCGGCAGGAATTCCGGATAGCGCTCGACATCGGCAACGAGATCGAACATCTGGTCAGGCGAGTGCGGTACGGGGCGATGCGTTTCAAACTGAGGCATGAGCGGCAATTAAGCAGGACGGCCCAGAAGATCAAGAAGCCTGCGCATGTCGCCGCGGGATTTTAGCTGTAGAACAGGTACATCGGGAGCGTGTTGAGCGATGCCGGCAAGTACCTTGGGAGCAAACTTGCGCTCCCAATCCCAGATGTAACGCAGGAATTCCCAATCGATACGCTCGGGACAACCCGGCGCCATATCGGGGCGCGACCGCCCAAGCCATCGCAGCGCTCTCGACAAAGCGCCCCACATGCACAGCCAGCGCGGCACGCGTACCCAAAGGACGAGCTCTGTGCGGGGCAACCTCAGATCAAAGCTTGATGGTGCCGTCCCATCAATGAGCCAACGCTCCTCGGCGACCTTGGCTGCAATCAGGGCGCGCTCCTCGGCCTTGTCTCGGTTTACCCAGCCTGGCAGCCAGAAAAACTCGCGATCCATCGAGACGTAAGGCAAATCCAAGCGCGCGCAGATCTGCTGAGACAGGGTCGATTTTCCACCTCCCGAGCAGCCCATCACCAGAATGCGGTCAGCGTCGCGGATATGATCCGCTGCCTGCCTCAGATCGGTCACCTCGTTATGCAACTTCATTGCGATCTGATCCATCCCGTTTTCCTCCACTCTCAGAAGGCCATAGCGCAGATGATGATCTGATGACGGTAGAAACGAAAACCGCGGCACAATCGCCGCGGTTCATTCAAAAGGCAAGAGATTGGAATTTACTCCGCAGCCAGCAGCACCTTCTTCTCACGGGCGGCCCGCAAGCGGGCGAAATCGTCGCCGGCGTGATGGGACGAGCGGGTAAGCGGGCTGGAGGCGACCATCAGGAAGCCCTTGGTGTAGGCGACCGTCTCGTAGGATTTGAATTCGTCCGGGGTGACGAAGCTCATGACCTGATGGTGCTTGCGGGTCGGCTGCAGATACTGGCCGATGGTCAGGAAGTCGACGTCGGCCGTGCGCAGGTCGTCCATGAGCTGCAGCACTTCGTTGCGCTCTTCGCCGAGGCCGACCATGATGCCCGATTTGGTGAACATGGTCGGATCCAGTTCCTTGACCCGCTGCAGCAGACGGATGGAATGGAAATACCGGGCGCCGGGACGCACCGTCAGGTACTTCGACGGCACCGTTTCCAGATTGTGATTGAAGACATCGGGCTTGGCGGCGACGACCCGCTCGAGAGCGCCCGGTTTGCGCAGGAAATCCGGCGTCAGGATCTCGATCGTGGTTGTCGGCGAAGCGGCGCGGATCGCCCAGATCACTTTTTCGAAGTGTTCGGCACCGCCATCTTCCAGATCGTCGCGATCGACGGACGTGATGACGACGTGGCTAAGGCCCATTTCCTTGACGGCCTTGGCGACGTTTTCAGGCTCGGCCATATCGAGCGCGTTCGGCTTGCCGGTCGAGACATTGCAGAAGGCGCAAGCGCGCGTGCAGATCTCGCCCATGATCATGAAGGTGGCGTGCTTCTTGTCCCAGCACTCGCCGATGTTCGGGCAGCCGGCCTCTTCGCAGACGGTTACGAGCTTGTGCTCCTTCACGATCGAGCGGGTCTCGGCATAGCCCTTCGATGTCGGCGCCTTGACGCGGATCCAGTCCGGCTTGCGCAGAACTTCCGTATCCGGTCGGTGCGCCTTTTCCGGATGCCTGATGCGCTTGGCTTCGGGATTGATCGTGTCGAGAATCGTGACCATGAAATGTCTACTTTCCGCCGCTTGCTCGCGGCCTATTCATCGCCGGACGAGTTTGGCGAGAAATATCAGAATGCATGCACCGATGAAACCAGTGACGAAATAGCCGATCCGGCCGCCGGGCACGCCGATATGCAATTGCACCAGAATGGCCGCTGCAACGACCGAGCCGGCGATGCCGAGAACGATGTTGAGGATGATGCCATATCGCACCTCCATCAGCTTGCCCGCAAGCCAGCCGGCAAGACCGCCGATGATGATCAGACCCAGCCAGCCTACGCCTTCCATCGCACCTCTACCCCCACGCTATCGCCCTTGCAAACAGGACCACGACAATCGCGCCCACCGTTGCGTGAATGATTTCGACCACGAGCGCATTTTGTATGCCCAGCGAAATTCCCAGCCAATTGAACAGGAACCCGCCCACGAAAGCACCAATCACGCCGCTCAACAAACAACTGATCAGACCGCCGCCGCCGACAACGAGGCTGGCGAGAAACCCCGCCACCAAACCGATCAACAGAAAAACGACCCAAGCCTCAGTACTGACAGACATGATGATTTCCTTTGCGATTTTCCACCCTCTGGATAAAGGGCGAGCCAGGAGATTATCAAGCGTTGAGCACGCGGCCGTAGGCGTCCAGCACGGCTTCCTTCATCGTCTCAGAAACGGTGGGATGCGGGAAGATCGTGTGCATCAGTTCCTCTTCTGTCGTCTCCAGATTCATGGCGACGACAAAGCCCTGGATCAGTTCGGTCACTTCGGCGCCGACCATATGCGCGCCGAGCAACTCGCCGGTCTTCTTGTCGAAGATGACCTTGCAGAGACCCTGGTCCTCTCCAAGCGCGATCGCCTTGCCGTTGGCCGTGAACGGGAAGCGGCCGACGCGGATGTCGCGGCCGAGTTCCTTTGCCCTTGCTTCCGTCAGACCGACGGAGGCGACTTGCGGCTGGCAATAGGTGCAGCCCGGCACCTTACTCTTGTCGGTCGGATGCACGTTCGGCAGGCCGGCGATCTTCTCGACGCAGACGACGCCCTCATGCTCGGCCTTATGCGCCAGCATCGGCGGGCCGGCGACGTCACCGATCGCATAAATGCCCGGCACATTGGTCTTGCCGTAGCCGTCGATGACGACGCAACCGCGATCGGTCTTCACGCCGAGCGCTTCCAGACCCAGATTTTCGATGTTGCCCTGCACGCCGACGGCGGAGATCATCCGGTCAGCCGTGATCTGCTGCACCTTGCCGTCCTCGGTCTCGATATGTGCGGTGATGCTGTTGGCACCCTTGTCGACCTTGGTGACCTTCGTCTTGGTGAAAATCTTCAGGCCGCGCTTTTCCAATTGCTTGCGGGCGATACCGGAGATTTCGGCATCTTCGACCGGCATGATGGTCGGCATGATTTCAACGACGGTGACGTCGACGCCCATAGAGCGGTAGAAGCTCGCAAATTCGATGCCGATTGCGCCCGAACCCATGACCACCAGCGACTTCGGCAGGAAATCCGGCTTCAGCGCCTCGAAATAGGTCCAGATCAGCTTGCCATCCGGCTCGATACCGGGCAGCGCACGCGGACGGGCGCCCGTGGCTACGATGATATGCTTGGCCGTGTAGGTGCCCTCGCCCTTGACGTTCTTCGGCAACGGATGCTGCGGCTCGACAACGGGTTTGGTCGACTTGCCGACGACAATTTCGGCGGGCTGAGTGCCGGTCGAAGCCTTGGTGATTTTGGCTTCACCCCAGATCACGTCGACCTTGTTCTTTTTCATCAGGAAGCCGACGCCCATGTTGAGGCGCGCGGAAACGCCGCGCGAACGGGCGACGACCGCCTTCACATCGGGCGTCACCTTGCCTTCGAGGACAAGGCCATATTCCTTCAGGTGATTGGAATGATCGAGGATTTCGGCCGAACGCAGCAGCGCCTTGGTCGGAATGCAGCCCCAGTTCAGGCAGATGCCGCCCAGGTGCTCGCGTTCAACGATCGCCGTCTTCAGGCCAAGCTGGCCGGCGCGCACGGCGGCAACATAGCCGCCAGGGCCAGAGCCGATGATGATGACGTCGTAATTCTCAGCCATATGTTTCCTGCCTTTGGTTGGCGGCCGGCCGAAGCTCAGCCCGCCTTGATTTTTCCGAAGCACGATGGCGAACCGAAGAACCGCAAAGCGAAGATTGTGAAGCGGCTTTCAAGTAAGATCATGCGTAATCAAATAGTTATAGTCCGAGCATCATTCGCACGATCGGCTCGAGGCCGCGGCCGAGCGCCCGGGTATTTTCTGCATCGAGATGCACGCCATCGAGCGGTGTGGTGACGGCAACCGTGCCTGCATCGAAAAAGCCGCAGCCAAGCTCGTCGGCCAAATCGCGGTAGAGCGTCGCAAGCTTCGCTGACTCTGTGATCGCGCCGAGGAAATGAGCCGCGAAAGCCGGATCGGCCGTCTTGGTGATGACGGGAGGCGCAACGATCAGGATGTCCGGGACTTCATATTCGAATGGCCATGTATGACTGCGCACAAGCTGAATCAACCGGCTGATGCCCTGCAAGGCAGCAAAGGCCGAACCGGCGATGACCGGCTTCATGTCGTTGGTGCCTAGCATGATGATGACGAGATCGATCGGCGCATGCGTCTGCAGGATCGTCGGCAATACCTTCGCACCGTTACGGTCGCAATCGGCGAGATGATCGTCGAAAGCCGTGGTGCGGCCGTTCAGCCCTTCCGGAATGATCCGGACCTGATCGCCGAGCGCCTTTTGCAGCACGCTCGGCCACCGATCTGCGAAGGCATGACGACCCATTGTTTCGGCGCTATAGCCCCATGTCAGCGAGTCGCCATAACACAGAACGGTTTTGGTCATTCATGCCTCCGTGTCGCGACCAGAGCGTGATGCCGAAAAGTGTAAGCGGTTTTCGGGCGACATCACGCTCTATCTATTTCATTCTAGAGCGGATTCAGATTTTAGGTCGATTCGACCTAAAATCATCCGGCTCTAAGCTCAGACGAGCATCCCCATCGGATTTTCGATGTAACCCTTGAAGGCTGCCAGGAGCTCGGCACCGAGCGCGCCGTCGACGGCCCTGTGGTCGGTCGACAACGTGACGGTCATCATGGTGGCTATGGCCATTTCGCCCTTCTTGACGATCACGCGCTGCTCGCCCGCGCCGACGGCCAGAATGGTCGCATGCGGAGGGTTGACGACGGCGGCAAAGTTTTTGACGCCCATCATGCCCATGTTGGACACGGCCGTCGTACCACCCTGATACTCCTCAGGCTTCAGCTTGCGTTCCTTGGCGCGCTTGCCGTAGTCCTTCATCTCATTGGAGATGGCAGACAGCGTCTTCAGCTCGGCGCTGCGGATGATCGGCGTGATCAGGCCGCCCGGAATGGAAACGGCAACGCCGACGTCGGCATGCTTGTGCTTGACCATGTTACTGTCGGTCCACGACACGTTGGAATCCGGAACATCGCGCAGTGCCAGCGCCAGGGCCTTGATGACCATGTCGTTGACCGAGAGCTTATAGGCCGGCACGCCATCTTTCGACTTCGGAGCCGAATCGTTGAGCTGCGTGCGCAGTGCCAGCAGTGCGTCGAGTTCGCAATCGACCGAGACGTAGAAATGCGGGATCGTCTGCTTGGATTCCTGCAGGCGCTTGGCGATGGTCTTGCGCATGCCGTCATGCGGGACGAGCTCGTAAGAACCGGGCTCAAAGAGCTTGAGGACGGCGTCATCAGACATGCCCTTCGCGGCGACCGGGGCCGGAGCCGGTGCAGCCGCGGCCGGCTGGGCAGCCGGAGCAGCCGCCGGAGCGGCCTTGGCGCCACCGCCGGAAACGGCGGCTTCGATGTCCTTCTTGACCACCCGGCCATGCGGACCGGAGCCGACGAGCGCCGTCAGATCGATGCCGGATTCCTTGGCGAGCCGGCGAGCGAGCGGCGACGCGAAGGTGCGATGGCTATCCGTTGAAGGGGCGGCAGGTACTGCCGGGGCCGGCTGAGCCGCCGGTGCGGATTGAGCCGGAGCTGTTTCCGCCTTCGGCGCTGGGGCAGGCGCCGCGGCGGCGGGTGCTGCGGCCGGAGCGGCAGCGCCCGAGGCAGCGGCGGAGACGTCTTCGCCTTCGCTGGCCAGAACCGCGATCAGCGCATTGACCTTGACGCCTTCGGTGCCGGCGGGAACGACGATCTTGGCAACGGTGCCCTCGTCGACCGCCTCGACTTCCATCGTCGCCTTGTCGGTCTCGATCTCGGCGATGACGTCACCGGACTTGATCTTATCGCCTTCCTTGACCAGCCACTTGGCGAGGTTGCCCTCTTCCATGGTTGGCGAGAGGGCAGGCATGGTGATGTTGATAGGCATCGAAGAGCCCTCCCCTTATTTGTAGCAAACGGCTTTCACCGCATCGACCACTTCGGCCACACTCGGAAGCGCCAGCTTCTCGAGGTTGGCGGCGTAGGGCATGGGCACATCCTTGCCAGCGATCGTCAGGATCGGCGCATCGAGATAGTCAAAGGCCTGCTGCATGACGCGGGTGGCGATTTCCGTGCCGACGGAAGACTGCGGATAGCCTTCCTCGACGGTCACCAGGCGACCCGTCTTCTTGACGGATTCGATGATGGTCGGCAGGTCCATCGGGCGGATGGTGCGAAGGTCGATCAGCTCGACATCGATGCCCTGGGCTTCCAGCTCGGCAACTGCCTTGGTGGCATAGGTCATGCCGATACCGAAGGACACGACGGTTGCGTCCTTGCCGGCACGATGGATGCGAGCCTTGCCGATCGGCAGAACGAAATCGTCGAGCTTCGGCACGTCGAAGTGCTGGCCGTAAAGAATTTCGTTTTCAAGGAAGATGACCGGGTTCGGATCACGGATCGCCGCTTTCAGCAGGCCCTTGGCGTCGGCTGCCGTATAGGGCATCACGACCTTGAGGCCCGGAATATGGCCGTACCAGGCAGCATAATCCTGGCTGTGCTGGGCAGCGACGCGAGCAGCCGCACCGTTCGGGCCACGGAAGACGATCGGAGCACCCATCTGGCCGCCCGACATATAAAGCGTCTTGGCGGCGGAGTTGATGATCTGGTCGATCGCCTGCATGGCGAAGTTGAAGGTCATGAACTCGACGATCGGACGAAGGCCGGCCATGGCGGCACCGACGCCGACGCCGGCAAAGCCATGCTCGGTGATCGGGGTGTCGACAACGCGGCGCGGACCGAACTCCTGCAGCAGGCCCTGGGTGACCTTATAGGCGCCCTGGTATTCAGCAACTTCTTCACCCATGACGAAAACGTCGGGGTTGGCGCGCATTTCCTCGGCCATCGCATCGCGAAGCGCTTCGCGCACAGTCATGGAAACCATTTCGGTGCCTGCCGGGATTTCCGGATCGTTCGGAACGGACGCCTTCGGCTCGGCCGGGACCGGTGCGGCAGCAGAGCCGGTATTTGTCGGCTTCTCTTCCTGGGCGACCTGGGGAGCAGCGACGGGAGCCGGCTGGGCGGCAGCCGGAGCAGCCGAAATCGCATCGGCCGATTCACCATCCTGCAGCAGCACGGCGATCTTGGCGTTGACCTTGACGTTCTCCGTACCGGCGGGAACCAGCAGCTTGCCGATAACGCCTTCGTCGACGGCTTCCACTTCCATGGTGGCCTTGTCGGTCTCGATTTCGGCAATCACGTCACCGGAAGTGACCTTGTCGCCTTCCTGCTTGAGCCATTTGGAAAGGGTGCCCTCTTCCATCGTCGGAGAAAGGGCGGGCATGAGAATATCGATGGGCATGGATCGTCCCTCCCCGATTAGAGCAGAATGTCGGTATAGAGCTCAGATGCATCCGGCTCCGGATCGTTCTGGGCGAAATCGGCGCTGTCGGCGACAATGTCGCGGACATCCTTGTCAATCGCCTTCAGCTCGTCTTCCGACGCCCAGCCTTTTTCCAGAAGGCGGGCACGAACCTGCTCGATCGGGTCATGCTCGGAGCGCATCTTCTGCACTTCGTCCTTGGAACGATACTTGGCCGGATCGGACATGGAATGGCCGCGATAGCGATAGGTCAGCATTTCCAGAATGATCGGACCCTTGCCGGAACGGCAATATTCGACAGCTTCGTCGGCAGCCGCTTTGACGGCGCGGACATCCATGCCGTCGACCTGAATGCCGGGAATGCCGAAGGAGGAACCGCGCTTGGAGAAGTCGGCCTGCGCGGTTGCGCGCGCCGTCGACGTGCCCATGGCGTAACGGTTGTTCTCGATCACGTAGATCACCGGCAGCTTCCAGAGCTGCGCCATGTTGAAGCTTTCGGAAACCTGGCCCTGGTTGGCGGCGCCATCGCCGAAATAGGCAACGCTGACATTGTCATTGCCGCGGTACCAGTTGGCGAAGCCGAGGCCTGTGCCGAGCGAGACCTGCGCACCGACGATGCCGTGGCCGCCGTAGAAGTTCTTCTCCTTGGAGAACATATGCATGGAGCCGCCCTTCCCTCGGGAATAGCCGCCCCGACGTCCGGTGAGCTCGGCCATAACGCCACGGGCGCTCATACCGGTTGCCAGCATATGACCGTGATCGCGGTAGCCGGTGATGACCTGGTCGCCTTCCTTCAGCGCCAATTGCATGCCGACGACGACAGCTTCCTGGCCGATGTAGAGGTGACAGAAGCCGCCGATGAAGCCCATGCCGTAGAGCTGGCCGGCCTTCTCTTCGAAGCGGCGGATCAGGAGCATCTCACGATAGGCCTTGAGCTCCGCATCGCGGTCGAATTCCGCGATTGCACCACCATTGGTGTCTCTTGCAGGCTTGGATGTTGTCTTGCGGCTGGAAACGGACGCGGATTTTCGCGGCGCCATTCAACTCTCCCTATGTGAGTGGCCTCGTTATGTAGTGCCGCGTAACATAGGGAAGATTGCTCGCCACAGCAATGCTATAATTGCATGGCTCATATTCTTCGCAAGCCATTGAAGGGATTACGAAAAATGCAATTAACCGAAATTCGGTTAATTGTGACTATTTATTGAAGATCACGATCTCGTCGGCCTTGGAGTAGGTCAGTTGATAGCGCGCATATTGGTCGAGCATATCCTTGTCCAGGGAGCCGTCGCTAAGCAAAGCCACTTCCTTTTCAAGGTGTTCGCGCCTGGCGACGAGATCGGCGAGTTCCTTGCTGCGATCGATGCGCTGCTTCTCGAAGACCTCGGTCGCCTTCAGACCGTAGTCGCCGTGAATGCAGTGGTAGCCGAAATAGCTCACGAAGGCGACCGTGATGGCGGGAAGAACGAAACGGCCGAACTTTCTCTTCTTATGATATTTTGTCCACATACTCGCTTGCTCAAAACGCTCTATCGAATGATCCCGAACCCAGGTCCGCGACTGAAATACGAAGCGGTTACGGAGAAGATCACGCTAAATCAAACACCTATGGCAACATTAGCCGCCAGAGATTAACCATCCGTTGACTCTGCCATTTTTCCAACAAAAAACCGCGCCCGAAGGCGCGGTTCAAGAGCTGGAAATTATTGGCTTATAAGACGACTCGGATCGTTATCCGGCGCACGCTAAGCCTTCCGAAAATCCCGCGGATTTTCAGGGGTATGCGCTATCAGCCGCGAAGAATGGAACGGCCGGCATATTGTGCCTGAGGGCCGAGCGCTTCTTCGATGCGGATGAGCTGATTGTACTTGGCAAGACGATCGGAACGCGACAGCGAGCCGGTCTTGATCTGACCGCAGTTGGTGGCAACAGCGAGATCGGCAATGGTCGAATCTTCGGTTTCGCCGGAACGATGCGACATGACGGCCGTGTAGTTGGCCTTATGCGCGGTTTCGACGGCGTCGAGCGTTTCGGTCAGCGAGCCGATCTGGTTGACCTTGACGAGGATCGAATTGGCGACACCCATGCGGATACCGTCGCGCAGACGAGCCGAGTTGGTGACGAACAGATCGTCGCCGACAAGCTGCGTCTTCTTGCCGGTCAGGTCGGTCAGGATCTTCCAGCCTTCCCAATCGTCTTCGGCCATGCCGTCTTCGATCGAAATGATCGGATATTTGGCGGCGAGTTCGGCAAGGTATTCGGCCATGGCGCCGGATTCCAGCGTACGGCCTTCACCCTCGAGAACATACTTGCCGTCCTTGAAGAATTCCGTCGAAGCGCAGTCGAGGCCGAGAGCGATCTCGTCGCCCGGCTTGTAGCCTGCCTTTTCGATCGACTTCATGATGAAGTCGAGGGCAGCCGGGGCGCTGGAGAGGCCGGGCGCAAAGCCGCCTTCGTCACCGACATTGGTGTTGTGGCCCTGTGAAGCCAGTTCCTTCTTGAGAACGTGGAAAATTTCCGAACCCATGCGCACGGCGTCGCGGAGAGTATCTGCGCCGACCGGCAGGATCATGAATTCCTGGAAGTCGATCGGATTGTCGGCATGGGCGCCGCCGTTGATGATGTTCATCATCGGAACCGGCAGCAGGCGCGCGTGGGCGCCGCCGACATAGCGGTAGAGCGGCAGGTTGGCGCTCTGGGCGGCAGCCTTGGCGACGGCGAGCGATACGCCGAGGATGGCGTTGGCGCCGAGGCGCGACTTGTTCGGCGTGCCGTCAAGCTCGATCATGATGTTGTCGATCTGGATCTGGTTTTCCGCGTCAATGCCGCCGATCGCGTCGAAGATCTCGGTGTTGACAGCTTCGACGGCCTTCTCGACACCCTTGCCGTGATAACGCTTGCCGCCGTCGCGAACTTCGACGGCTTCATGCGCGCCCGTCGAAGCGCCCGACGGAACCGCAGCGCGGCCCATGCTGCCATCTTCGAGGTACACATCGACTTCGACGGTGGGATTGCCACGGCTGTCGAGAATCTCGCGGGCGATAATGTCGGTGATTGCGGTCATGATAGCTTCCTGCTCGCTGGTGATAAATCGATTGAAATCTGTCTTAGTCGAAGATGCGGAAATTACAATGCCGCCCCGCATCCTCGATTGAAGCTCCCACAGGCCGCGTAGCGCAAGTTCATGTCAGCCTGTTGAATGCTTCCCATTTCTTAGGCCTTGGCGATCGCGTCGAAGGCCAACAGCTTTTCCAAAAGCCGCGGCATATCCTTCAGATAGACCATGTTCGGACCATCAGATGGGGCATTGTCCGGGTCCTCATGGGTCTCGACGAAAAGGCCGGCAATGCCAACGGCGACAGCAGCCCGCGCGAGGGTTTCGACAAACCGGCGGTCACCGCCCGTCGAGCCACCCTGCCCACCCGGCTGCTGCACGGAATGGGTCGCGTCGAAGACGACCGGCGCACCCATTGCCGCCATGATCGGCAGCGAGCGCATGTCGGAAACGAGCGTATTGTAACCGAAGGATGCGCCCCGTTCGCACAGAAGCACATTCGGATTGCCGCTGTCATTCAACTTGGCCAGCACGTTCTTCATGTCCCAGGGCGCGAGGAACTGACCTTTCTTGACGTTGACGACGCGGCCGGTCTTGGCGGCGGCAACGAGAAGGTCGGTCTGGCGCGACAGGAAGGCCGGGATCTGCAGAATATCGACCGTCTTGGCGACAATCGCGCACTGCTCTTCAGTGTGAATGTCGGTCAAAACCGGAAAGCCATATTCTTTCTTGAGGTCGGCAAAGACTTCCAGCGCCATTTCCAGGCCGATGCCGCGCTTGCCCGAGAGTGACGTGCGGTTTGCCTTGTCAAAGGACGATTTGTAGACAAGGCCGATGCCGAGCTTGCCGCAAAGCTCCTTCAACACACCGGCGACCATGAAGGCATGGTCGCGGCTTTCCATCTGGCAGGGGCCGGCGATCAGCGACAACTTTGTAGTATTGGAGAACAGGACCTTGGAGGCTCCCTCGCCGACGGTCACTTCGGAATTCGTGTTCATGCTATCTCCTCGAAGGCGAACAGCGCGCCCTGTCCGGGGGCGGGCTTTGCCAGAATACGATTGTTCTTACGCGTGTATGTGACGCCGTTAGCAGCCAAATGCGCCGATGTCACGGAAAGATCGCGGGTTTTGAAAAGGATTGCCCGTGCGCGAAGGCCGGGATCCTCCGCCGGCACCGGCCACTCATAAAAGGCTTCCATGCCCTCCGAGGTCAATATCTCGACCGCTGCATTGGCTGCATGAACGGTGAGGCCGAAAGAATGATCCACTATCTTTGGTCCATCCACGACCTGCTCGAAAAAGCTACGGAATGCGGCCGGATTCGGCGCCGATATGGCAATTTTTGCAATGCCGGTCACGCCATTGGCATGCCGCTCCAAGGCGCTGCGATCGGTCGGCAAGGGATTGATGCGTTGGCAGCAGAAGGCGAAGAAATCCGGGGAACGCAGATCGGCTGCGAAAGCGAGACGGAAACCCGCCGTTACTTCCGAGCCATCCGGCATGCGCATCGGCCGGGAAAAATCCAGCGTGTCTCCGGCCGATATCGTATTTGCCCGGAACCGCTTGTCATCGGCGACCGCATCATCCGTGCCGAAAACGATGGCTGAAAAACCTTCATCACCGATGCGAAAACGGTAAGCCTGGTCGCGAGCGACGAAAACATTTCCTTCCGCCACGCTCCTCTGGCACTGCTCACGGGACGCGACGCCCAAGGGCTCCAGATAGATGTTGTCGGGAAAGAAGACGCAGGCGTTTTCCGTGCCGAAGGGATGGCGAGCGTCGGGGGCGACGGTAAAGCCGAGCTTCCCCAGCCGTTCCCGCGCCACAGCGATATTGATTGTCGGCAGAACGAGATGATCCAGCGGATGCGGCGATGAGGTCATGGTCTCCCCCTTCATTCGTCGGCAGGTTTGCGCCTATCCGCCGCTCAATTCAAGATCAAAGCGTCGGAGCAGACTGCAGAAGAGCGCTCCCGCAAAAATCCGCACGCGAACTAGCCGAATTATATAGCCCTGGCACGAAACTCTCCCTTGTTAGAGGGCAATAATTCGAGCAATATCCGCATCATACTGCAATAAATGACCTGTAGCGCAGCAACAGGTAATTGATACGGGTGAGGATTGCGCCGAAAAGTCCGTTTCCCGGCAGCAAGACAAAGACGCGCATTCTTCAGTTCGGATTGTCCAACGGCAACGCAATTCACCATCCGATCTCGGAGAGGCAGGAAAGCGGCCCGTTACTTCTATCTTTGCAGCAGTACTCAATCTGATTGTCGGGTGCTTGGGGGGAGACATGCGCTTGATGCTCGTCGAGGGGGCGCCCATACGCCCGGTCTTACATTTGGCCGCTTCTCTTTGTCTAGCCTTGGTCGGGGCAGCGCGAAGGCTCATGAATCCTGCCGCGCGCTTCATTGCACATATGCCGAGCGGCTTCGCCGCCATTGCGCTTGTCCTTGTTTTCACGGCTATCGCGCCGCAACTGTGCCAAGCGCAGGCTCCCGAAGCGGCCCCCACAGCACCGCCCGCAAAGCTATCGGAACTGCTGCGTTTGATGAATGATCCGGAGCTACGCCAATGGCTCGAAAAGCGACAAGCAGCCGAGCAGCAGCGGGCACCTTCGGCGGCGGCAGCGACGTTGGTCGAAACGGGAGAGGCCCGCGCCCGCGCCCGATTTCAGGCCCTGCGGTCAGCAATCCCAAATGTACCGGCGCAGCTCGCCGCTGCAGCGAGCAGAGTGCGTGAGCAAGCAAGAAATAGCGGCTTTGCGCCGGCGTTCGTCATGTTCACCGCACTGGTCTGCGTCGGTCTCGCAGTGGAATGGTTTTTCAAGAAGACCGTGCTCAAAGCGAAGTTTCAGAATCCTCTTGTCGCGCATACGATCGGGGAATTCGGACCATGGATCACTTTCACCCTCGCCAGCTCCGCTATTTTCCTGGCCATAGACTGGCCGCCGCTTCTGCACGTCGTGATCCTGTTTTATCTGGCGGCATTCATTGGCGCTCGCCTCGCGTTTGCCCTTTGCAAACTATCGATGGATGCGGGCGCTTTGTCCGCTTTCGGCTATCGTAGGGCCCGTCTCTTCATTGCCGTTTTGGCCATAGCCGTCGCCACGACATCGCTGACCAAACCGCTCTCCATCGACGCAGATGTGGGGACTGTCGTCTCCCATTGTTTCTCCGTTCTCCTGTTGCTGATCGCGCTCGAAGCGGTGTGGCGGCGACCGGCCACGGAAAGCGCCGCCCGACAGCTAATGCTCATGAACATCCTCTATTCACTCTACGCCGCCTGCCTCTGGCTCCTTTGGGTAGCCAACTTCGTCGGCCTTTTCTGGCTCGGCATCTATGCCGTTGTTCTTCCGGGGCTGCTGGCTGCGGTCGGACGAACGGCCGAAGCATTCGCAAAGGGACGGTGGCCTGGTGACAACAAGAACAGTGCTCGCATGGTGCTGGCCGTTCGCGGTGCGCGGGCGCTTGTCATCGCAGCCGCGGTCGCCTGGATCACCGTCGTCTGGCACTATGATCCCAACATTCTCGCACGGGAAAATCCGGCTATCGACGCCGCCGTTCGCGGCGCGCTGAAGAGCATCGTCGTTCTGATTTTGGCCGATCTCTGCTGGCAATTGTCGAAGGCATTCATCGACGAGAAATTGAGCGCCGCCGATAGCGGCGAATCCGCGCTATCCATGGAAGCGGCGCGCGCGGGCCGCCTTCGCACCCTGCTGCCGATCTTCCGCAACGCGCTGGCAGCCATCGTCATCGCGGCCACCCTCCTTACCGTGCTATCCGAAATGGGCGTGCAGATCGGGCCGCTGATTGCGGGGGCCGGAATATTCGGCGTAGCGATCGGTTTCGGTTCGCAAACGCTCGTCAAGATATCGTCAGCGGCATTTTCTACCTGATGGACGATGCCTTCCGCGTCGGCGAATACGTTCAGAGCGGCAGCTACAAGGGAACCGTGGAATCCTTCAGTCTGCGTTCCGTCAGGCTTCGCCATCATCATGGTCCCGTGTTCACCGTTCCTTTCGGCGAACTCGGCGCCGTTCAGAACATGAGCCGCGACTGGGCGATCGATAAATTCTTGCTGCGGGTTCCGTTCAACACCGACGTCGCCAAGGCGAAAAAGATCGTCAAGCAAATCGGAGAACGGTTGAAGGAAGATCCGGAAATCGGACCGCAGATTCTCGAGACCCTGAAAATGAAAGGTGTGGAGCAGATTGGCGACTTCGGTATCGAACTGAGCTTTGCGTTTACCGCCCTTCCCGGCCGGCAAACCTACATACGGCGCCAAGCCTATACCATGATCCGCGACGCCTTCATGGAAAACGGCATCGAATTCGCCCAGCCGACGGTGCAGGTGGGCGGAGAGGAAAAACAGGACGCCGCAGTCGCCGCCATGACACTGCAGAGAAAGAAGATAGCTGAGCAAATGACGCAATCGGCGGCGCCACCAACATAAAACGTTCGCATGAGATCAGCAACGAGCCTCATCTCCGCGCGCTTCTTTTGCAAGGCGACACCCAGGGGCGATACTGGATGACGTTGGACAGGAAGGAGATCCAATGTGCTGAACGACCATCTGACGTCTATTGCCGCGCATGTTATCCAAATAGCACTGACTCCGGTCTTTCTGCTGGCAGGCACCGCCGGATGCCTCAATGTCTTTTCGGCGAGGCTCGCTCGCGTCTCCGACCGGGTCAACAGCCTTTTCGAACGGGTGACCTCGGACGATCCGGATGAAACGCGGTTGCTGCAGCTCTACTATCTGCGGCGGCGAACATTGGCGCTAGAGATTGCAGTCCTGCTCGGCACGGCATCGGGCGTGTTCACATGCCTCGCGACGCTGGGTCTCATGGGCGGTGCGATTCGCCAGCAGTTTCGCGAGCAATTATTGCTCTGGCTCTTCGGCCTTGCCGTCTTCGCGCTCATGGGCGCTTTTATCGCCTTTCTCTTCGAAATGATTCTGGCCGGGCGCAGCATGCTGCGGCAGATAGCCAACGACCGCACCTTGCTCGAGCATCGGCACGGGAGTTCCAGAAAAAACCCAAGCTATTGAATTCCCGTCCAATATCGCTACGGACGGAACCGATCAAAGCCGCTCCGAATCCAATCTTCCCAGTCTGATCTACAGATTGCCCTCCTTCGTTCAGCAACCATCCTCCCCAAAGAGCTTAGTTAGCAAACAGATGGGCTCACATCGCTTTTTTGGATGAGCTGTCCTGACGGGCACAAAAAGGCTTTCCGCAGAATTCCTGATATATTTCCGGTCTTTAACTCGGATGTATCGAAAAAAATCTGTCCGACCGGGACCTGTTATGTTCCCATTTATTTGTTGCGCTTACAAAATCTTCACCAAAATTTAAGGGCTTGCGGAACACATATGGAACATATAGTGTCCGTTCTGGATTTGTTTCACGACACCTTCTCACTCCTGAGGTTCAAAACGATGTTGACGCGCAAGCAGCAGGAACTGCTTCTCTTCATTCACGAACGAATGAAGGAGTCCGGTGTTCCGCCATCTTTCGATGAGATGAAAGATGCGCTGGACCTTGCGTCCAAGTCCGGGATTCATCGTCTCATCACTGCCTTGGAAGAACGCGGCTTCATACGCCGGCTGCCGAACCGGGCCCGGGCACTGGAGGTCATCAAGCTGCCCGAGGCCTATAGCCCGAGCTTGCAGCCGCGTCGCGGTTTTTCACCGAGCGTCATCGAGGGGAGCCTTGGCAAGCCGCAACTTGTGCCGCCGCCTGCTCCCGCCAAGCCGGTGATTGAGGAAAACAACAGTTCAGTCTCAGTTCCCGTCATGGGCCGCATTGCCGCCGGCGTTCCGATCTCGGCCATTCAGAACAATACCCACGACATCACGGTTCCCGCCGACATGCTCGGCTCCGGCGAACATTATGCGCTGGAGGTCAAGGGCGACTCGATGATCGACGCCGGCATCTTTGACGGCGATACGGTCATTATCCGCAACGCCACCACCGCCAATCCGGGCGACATCGTCGTTGCTCTCGTCGATGACGAGGAGGCGACGCTGAAGCGCTTCCGTCGCAAGGGAGCTTCGATCGCGCTGGAGGCGGCGAACCCGGCTTACGAGACCCGTATTTTCGGGCCGGATCGCGTGAAAGTACAAGGCAAGCTTGTCGGCCTCATTCGCCGCTATCACTGACGGGTGACACCGGTGCGATCGGCGCTCCGAAAGTGCCCGTTCGCCAGTCGTAAGCGCGATGAAGGCTCCATGGCCGCGTCAGATTTTCAAACGCCGCCGTTATCATCGGCTTGTCGGCGCGGAGATTGATTTCGATGGATCCGGTGCGGCGTAGCGTTGCACCTGTAAAAAGCATGGCGCCAGAGCGGCAGTGGTCCAGACGCAGACGCACGGGGGTGACGACGATGTTAGCGGTGTCGCAGGCTGGGGCGAGATAGGCAGCATCCTCAATGGTGACGAGCATTTCGCCATTGTCCAGCATTGCCACGCACCATGCCCCTTTTTGGCAGGCGAAGCCACCCTGCCCGGCATTGTCCAGTGCCGCATCCATCGCCTTTCGAACGGCGACTTGCTCGTCGGAAGTCAGCCGGCGATGCTTGTCCGATTTGCTGATCTTGGGGAGCTGACTGCCGGGCGGAAGCATCGTTGGCGGTTGCTGCTCGGTGATCGCCAGGGCTCTTTGCCATTGCTCGAAGATGAAGTCGGGCGGCTTTTCCCGGTTGGTCGTCAACGCGCCGTTGCGCAGCAATGCGACGAGCGTGCCGTCCTCGGAGATCATCAGATCGGGTTTCGGAACACCGGGGCTGAGTGCCACGACCGCGACCGAACCGATGATCAAAAATGCACCTGCATGCCGCAGCCATGTTTTCAGCAAGGTCATCAGCAAGAAGCCGGCTATGACCGTCGGGAACAGCCAGACCGGCAACCGGCCAAAGGGAATGTTGCCGCCCCAGGCGGCGACCGTTTTGGCAATGACGATGACAGCATCAAGGCCCGCGCCGGTGATCTGCCAGAAGGGAGCATCGACGCCGAATGGCATCAGCAGCGTCGCCGCCATGCCAAACGGCATGACCACAAATGAGACGACGGGCATAGCCGCCAGATTGGCGATAAGCCCATATGTCGCCAACCGGTGAAAATGCTCGATCGAGAAAATCGCAGTCGATGCGCCGCCGATAAAGGAGGTCGACAATATGCCTCCGAAGAAGCGCGAGACGAAGAGCAGCGGACGCATGAGCCGGAAGCGGGAGAGAACGCTCTCCCGATGCGGTCTTTTCGTCCAAAGCGAATAACCCGACACCAAAGCCAATGTGGCGGCATAAGACATCTGGAAACTTGGTCCGAGCGCCTGCGACGGCGACAGAATAAGGATGACGATCGCGGACAGCGCCACATTGCGAAGGCTGAGGGATGGCCGGTCGAAGAGCACGGCGATCAGCATGATCGCCATCATAATGAAAGCGCGCTCTGCCGATACCCCGAAGCCGGAAATAAAATAATAGGCTGTCACTGTGATCAGCGCACCGAAGGCTGCGATCTTCTTCGTTGGCCAGGCCTGTGCCACGCCGAAAAATAGGCTAAGCGCATAGCGCAGGCCGACATAAAAAATGCCTGCAGACAGCGCCATGTTCAGGCCGGAAATTGCAATGATGTGCGCAAGGCCTGAAGTCCTGAGCGCTTCCGTCGTCTCATCCGAAATTGCTCGTCTCTCATCGGTGACAAGCGATGCCGCGAAGGCGCCGGTGTCACCGGGCAAAAGCGTCCTAATCCTGTCGCCGATGCTGCTGCGCAAACGCGCAAGCCAAATATCCGCCTTGTCCAGAAACGACCCCTGGGCAACATCACCAGATGGCGACATTAGCATCGGCGTTCCATAGGCAAAGCCATTCGCGCCGGTGCCATCGAAATAGGCGCTGAAGGCGAAATCGTTGAGGCCGGGCAAGGCGGGTCCGGCCGGCGGCGTCAGTCGCGCCCTGCCCTGAATGCGATCGCCGAGCTCAAAAGGCTGGATTTGTTTGCGCACGAAGATCGTGACCTGCGCCGGCGGCCGGCGAATGGCGGGTTTTTCCGTTGTCTCCAGGGCGACGACATAGCGCCAGCGTCCCTTGTCATCGGCCTCGCGTCTTTCGATCCGGCCCGTAATGGTGGTCGTCACCGCGGAATCGAGCATCATCGTCGACGCCCGCCAGGTCTCGCATTGCGCCAGAGCCATGCCTGCGCAGCCAAGCATGCCGGCGAACAGCAGGTGCCGCAGCACTCGTCCGGCCTCCTGTCGGAGGAAAAAAGCAACGGCAAAAATAAGGAGGGCGGTAAAAACGGCCTGCGGTGGCGGATCGGCTCCGGCGGAGAACCAGAAGATCGCGCCGGCGCCGATATAGACCGGCGCAAATAGCACCGCACGGCCGTGCGCTGCCTCTTCTGCGGCTAAATGGTAAATGCTGAGTCGGATGCCGCCTGCCGCAAGGCGAAGGCGGGCGATAAGGGCGGCTTGATCCTGTGTCCGTTCCGGCTGTGTCGCTTTGGGACGAGGAATGACCGCGCCCACGCCGCGGCCGCGCTCAGCAACCGCAGCAAAACCCCGACTCTCCACCTGCGGATCTGGTGCCTCTAAATTAGGCATACATCCAAGCGCCTACGCAAAACTACAGCTAAAGCGAGAGTTTTGCCGTCACCATCGGGTGATTTCAACTGAAATCCGTCGGTTCTTTGAGAAATGACGCCAATTCATGCTTACGCAGGGCGGGCCCGTCTACCGCAGTGCCCAAAAGTTGATACTGCAATGCACAAATAGGCGTAAGGATAACTTGGCATTAGGCTCTGGATCATATAGCTAATCGTTAGTCGCTTAACCCTTTGGCGCTTTTTAAGGCGTCAATCCCGCCAAATCTTGGAGGATCAGCATGACGGAACAAAGCGCGAAACTAACTTGGGGTGAAAAGACGGTGGATTTGCCGGTCAAGACCGGAACCATCGGCCCAAGTGTCATTGATATTGGTGCCCTTTATAAGAACACCTCCACTTTCACCTATGATCCTGGCTTCACTTCGACTGCGTCGTGCGAGTCCAGAATCACCTTTATTGATGGCGACGAAGGCGTCCTGCTGCATCGCGGTTATCCGATCGAACAGCTTGCCGAACACGGCGATTTCCTCGAAGTCTGTTACCTGCTGCTTTACGGCGAATTACCGACCGCAGCCCAGAAGAAGGACTTCGACTATCGGGTCGTGCACCACACCATGGTGCATGAGCAAATGTCCCGTTTCTTCACCGGTTTCCGCCGCGATGCGCATCCGATGGCCGTCATGTGCGGCTGCGTCGGCGCTCTGTCGGCCTTCTATCACGACTCCACCGACATCACCGATCCGCACCAGCGCATGGTCGCAAGCCTGCGCATGATCGCCAAGATGCCGACGCTTGCCGCCATGGCCTACAAGTACCATATCGGCCAGCCC